>NZ_JBFANJ010000006.1:0-496409 GCF_040674795.1 Nonomuraea sp. NPDC049725
AGGATGCCAAGCCGTTCAGGTGGACCAAGACCGCTGACCAGATCCTCGATCGCATCTGCCGCTACTGCGACCGAATCTCAAAACCAGCTCACTAGGCCGACAAGGCCGACCTCGGCATCCGCCTCTGCCTGGCACTCTCCGCGGAGGACGCGTGCGAGGATCGCGACACCACCGTTCAGGAAAGGACCGCCGTCTACCAAGCTCTCCGGGCCATCGACGGCGTGGGCGCCATCTACCTGGAGAGCAGCGAACACGCGACCAAGAACGCCGAGCGGGTGCTCCTCAGGGACCTGGACCTCACCCATCCTGAGTTCTTCCATGTCGTCCTCACCGATCCCGCCGTCGCCGAGCAGGTCAAGCGCACGGTGCAGGCAATGCCCGGGGTCGCGGGCATCATCCGGCACCGGCCATGAACGACCTGGCCAGCTTCTCCAGCCCCTTGCGCGCCACCGACGGGTCGAAGACCGGCTCCCGGTAGCCGTCGGCGCCGACCACGCCGCCGCCCGTCGTCGTCCCCCGGAACGTGAACTCGACCGTACGGTCACCGGCCAGCACCTTGATCAGCAGCTCCATCCGGGGCGGTTTCTCCGGGTCCTTCGGGTCGGTCGTCGCGGACACCACCGCGAACGCCCGGTCGCCGAGCCCGGCGACCTGCTGCCGGGGCTCGTAGGTGGTGTGGGTGACGTCGTTGCCGATGCCGCCCTTGGCCCGGTAGCGGTCGTACTTCCTGGCGTCCCTGTCGAACTGGAACGCCGCCCCCGTGTCGCCGCCGCCCCACTCGGTCACGTGGACGCCCAACCGGCCGCCCCGGGCGGCGTACTCCTGGCCGGGCTCGTGCTCGACCCGCTCGGCGACGGTCCACGTACAGGTGGTCTGCTTGATCCTGCCGTCGCTCCCGCCGACGGCCGGGCCCTCGGCGGCCGGGAAGAACGCGGCCTCCACGTCGCGGGCGGCCAGGATCGCGCACGGGCCGGTGAGCTTCACCCGGCCGGCGTCCTTGGCCATCTCGGCGGCGACCAGCCCGGCGACCTTGTTCGCCGCCGCGCGCACCTCGTCGCCTTCGGGGTACTTGGCCCCGGTCCGGTTGTCGCCGCCGTACTCGACCTCGATCAGCCACGGCCCCTGCCGGACGAACACCTCGGCCTTCAGCCCGCCGTGCCCGATGGACGACTGGCTGTAGGAGGCGTCGCCGTACGTCAGCTCCTTGATCTCGCCGAACGCCGAGCCGGACGTCCGGCCGTCGACCCGCTTGCCGTCGCGGACGTTCACCCGCCGCCCGGCGGCCTCCTTGTCCTTGCCGAAGCGCTCCTTGGCGTACGCGAGCGCGTCGCGGCCCTCGGCTGCGCGGGCTGCCACGGTGATGCTCATATGGCGGTAGCCGATGACGCCGCCGCCGACGTCCATCTTGCTGTTGCGCCACGCGCACGCGGCCCGCTTCTCGCGTTCGGTGGCCGCCTGCGTCGAGGCGTCCTCGCTCGCGTACCTGCCGTCGGCGACCAGGCTCTTGCGCAGGGCGTCCGGGACGACGGCGCAGATCTGGTCCCCGGTGACCGCCCGTAGCTTCACCGCCTCGGCCACGGGCGACGGCGACCGGGTCCGCCCCCGCCGGTCGTCGTCCACGGCCCCCACTCTGCCGCGCGGCTCACCGCGGTCCTGGTTGAGCAGCAGCCACCCCCCGGCCAGCCCGCCGACCACGACCACGACCCCCACCACGGCCAGCACCACGACCAGCGGCCCCGGCCCCCCGCCCTTACGCCGGGGCGCCCGAGGCGGCCACGGTCCCCCAGGCCCGCCCGGCCCTGCCGGCCCGTATGGCGGCCCCTGCGGGCTCGGCTGCGGACCGCCGGGCTGCCACCCGGACGGCCCCGGCGGCCGGGCGGGCATCGGTCCGGGAGGTGGCGGGAAGGGGGTGGACACTCGACGACCTTTCGCAGGGCTCGGCACGCGCCCGTTCTCCAGGCATGGCAGTCCGCGAGCCTACGACCCGCCGCCCCCGACGCATGTCAGGCAAACACCCGACAAAAGCGGCACCCGTACCAGCCGCTCACGTCAGCTGACTTTGAGCTGCTCGTCCCCGAAGTCCGCCACGAGCTTCAGCGTGCCGCCGAGCGCGGCGATGTAGCGATCGCGAACCTCGCGGGTGGAGACGTCCCCCTTCTCGATCTGCGAGACGCGAGCGACGGACACGCTCATGCGGTCGGCGACCTGCGCCTGGGTGAGCCCTCTACGCTGGCGCATCTCGGCCAGCCGCCAGCCACGCGCCTCGTCACGCAGTTGACGGACCTCGCCCTCGAACTGCTCGGCACCGCCTGCGGTCTCTGTCGCACGCTCCAGGTGCCCGCTCTCGCGCCACCTGCGATAACCGCTCATCCGTCCATCTCCTTGTGCCGCTCCACCAAGTAGAACTCGTACAAACGCTCGGCCCTCGGTATCGCTTCGCGATACCAGCGTTCCCAGTTTCCGGCCTTGTCACCGGCAACCAGCAGGATGGCCGCACGCCAGGGATCGAACACGAAGAGGATCCGGATCTCGCTGCGCCTGGCGGACCCCGGGCGCAACTCCTTCAGGTCCGGGAACTTCGCCCCGGCGATCGTGTCCACCAGCGGCCGCCCTTCTGCGGGGCCGTTACGCTCCAGTATCAGGATCGCCTGGTTGACCAGCTTGCGCGTCTGCCGATCGGTGTCATAGAGCTCCACAGCAGGGCCGGCCAGGGGGAGGATCAGCGGAACGGACGGGACCAGGAAACGCAAAACCGCCCCCGGCCCGTGGGGATCCACAGGCCGGAGGCGGTCTTGTTCGGTGGAGGTGGCGGGAATCGAACCCGCGTCCTTCAACCCCAAGGCAGGGCTTCTCCGGGCGCAGCCTGCTGTGCTTTTCTCAGCCCCGGCGATCACGCAGGCGAGTCGCCGACGGGCTCAGCCACTGTTTGGTTTCCCGATCACCCCCGTGGCCGGGTTGATCGGTTGAGCCTTCTAGCGATGCCAGATCCCGGGCCGAAGGCACTCCCGGGCTGACAGAGGTTTCGCTACTTAGGCAGCGAGAGCCAGGGAACCCTGGCTGACCTCAGTGCGCTTGGAATTGGCACTTGTTGTTTGCGGTCACAGGATTAACGAGGTTATGTCCGCAGTCCTCGGCCCGCTTCACCTGACTTGCAAAGTCGAAGTCGAAGCCAGTCACCCCCTGTGCAGTTGTCAACACGAGCCCTCGGATGGAACCCGAGGAGATCGCGCATGACGACGATACCTCTCACAACACCGAGGATGCCAACTCAATTCCCGGCATGCCGAAACCCCCGGGAACGTGGCACAGCTGCTCGCGTTCCCGGGGGTCGACCGGCAGGGTCGAGCCGGTCCGGACGGCAGGACTTCCCCCGAGATGAAGTCCTGTCCCATCACGGCGACTGAACCCGCAACCCCCCGAGCGGGCACAGTCATCCTGTAAGACGCAGCCACACCGCCCAATGGTTGCTCTGTGTCACAAGAAATCACGGAGAGTCATTGAGCGCCGCGAAGAAGCTGCCGGCCACGGCCGACGGGTCGTGGTTCCTGGTCAGCGCCGCGATGGCGATCTCGCCCTGCCAGCCGACGAACCAGCCCAGTTGCTTGTCCTTGTCGGCGGCCGTCGCGCGGACCCCGTAGACGCGGCCGCGTCCCGCCTGTGCCGGGGTGCCCTGGGCTCCCGCCTTCATCATCGACACCAGCGCCTTGCGCACGGCCGGGTCGACGGGCACCGGCTGGAGCGGCGGCTGCGGCGTCATCTCGGCCGTGGGGTCGGGCGAGCTGGGCTTGGTGACCAGGACCGGCGGGTGCCAGGTGCCGGAGGCGACCGCGCCCGCGACCAGCGCCATGCTGAGCGGGCTCACGAGCACGCTCTGCCCGGCGATGGCCCTGGCCTTGTCGGCGTCGCTGGCCAGCTTGGGCAGCTCGCCGCTGAACGACTTGAGCGGAAGCTGCCAGGGCCGGCCGATGCCGAAGTCCTCGGCGCTCTTGGCCAGGTCGGTGGCGTTCACCCGGCGGGCCAGCGAGGCGAGCGCGGTGACGCAGCCCTTGGCGAAGTTCTCCTGGAACGTCGGCGTGGCCCCGGTCATCTGGCTGGTGTTGGCGAACCGCGCCCCGCCGACCGACCGCTCGGGCGGGCACGGCAGCCGCTGCGTGGTGCGCACGCCGGCGTTGACGAGCGCGTCGGCGGCCACGACGGAGAACGCGGTGCCCGCCGGGAACCGGCCCGCCAGCGCGTCCTTCTCCTGGTGCATGCCCTTGGCGCCGACCGCGAGGATCTCGCCGGTGCGCGAGTTGACCGCCACGATCGCGCTCGTCCGGGTGGCCGACACGGCGTGCTCGGCCGCGGCCTGCACGGAGCTGTCGATCGTGGTTTCGACGGAGACGTTCTGTCTGCCCGGCCACTCCTTCAGCGAGGCCATCTCCCGGCCGGACTTGAGGTCGAGCGTGATGACCCGGGTGCTGGTGGAGCCGGTGAGGTAGGCCTGGTAGGCCTGCTGGAGGCCGCTCTGCCCGATGGAGTCGCCGGCCCGCTGCGGGCCGCCGAGCTTCTGCTCGGTCTCCGGGGTGAGCGCGCTGACCTTGCCGACGATCTGCTTGGGATCGTCCGGGTCGACCGGCTGCTCCTGCGGCACGGTCGAGATCTCGGGGATCGCGTCGAGCTTGGCCTTGATCGACAGGTAGCGGGTGCGGCCGAACGTCACGAGCGGCACGGTCACGTTCGGCGGCGCCGAGCGGATCCGGCTCAGCAGCCGGTCCTCGGCGTAGCCGGTGACCTGGGAGAGCTGCTTGACGACCTCTTCGGCGCGGTCGCCGAGCTGCGACGGCACCACGCCCGCCACGTACAGGTAGGTCTGCTCCTGCAGCGCGTTGCCGTCCCGGTCGAGGACGGGCTGGCGCGAGCGCGGCTCGGTCTTGACCGCGAACCGCTGCCCCTCCTGGAGCTGCGGGTGCAGCACGGACGGCGACCAGCGCACCTTCCAGGCCCCGTCGACGAGGTGCAGCGGCAGCACGCCGTCGTAGGTCCACAGCGGGTTGTTGTCGCCCAGGTCGACCTCGGCGGCGAAGTCGGCCCGCGACTCCTCGCCGGTCACCTTCACGCTCTTGATCCTGAACCGGAACGAGGCGGCGTCGAGCTGCAGCTTGACCTCGGACAGCGCCTTGCTCACCGCGGCCGGATCGGCGTCGGTGCGGCCGGCGGCCAGCTCGTAGTCGCCGGCCTGCCAGCCCACCAGGAAGTCGCGCACCGCGTCGTGCGGTGACGCCTCCTCGAAACAGCCGGTCAGCGTCATGCTCGCGACCGCCAGCGTGACGGTCGCGGCGAGTGTACGGCGGGCTCGGCTCATCGGTTGCGGTGCCGGAGCGCCCGGGCCATCTCCCGCTTGGCCTGCTGCTCGGCCAGCGACTGCCGCTTGTCCCAGTCCTTCTTTCCGCGCGCCAGGCCGATCTCGATCTTGGCGCGGCCGTCCTTGAAGTACAGCGACAGCGGCACGATCGTGAGCCCGCCCTCCTTGGTCTTGGCGGCGAGCTTGTCGATCTCCTTGCGGTGCAGCAGCAGCTTGCGCTTGCGGCGGGCGGCGTGGTTGGTCCACGTCCCCTGGGTGTATTCGGGGATGTGGACGTTCATCAGCCACGCTTCGCCGTTGTCGATCGTGGCGTAGCCGTCGACGAGCGAGGCGCGGCCCTCACGCAGCGACTTCACCTCGGTGCCCTGCAGCACGAGCCCCGCCTCGAAGGTGTCCTCGACGTGGTAGTCGTGCCGGGCACGCTTGTTCTGGGCGATGACCTTCCGCCCGGTCTCACGTGGCATGCTTCGACCTTACCGGCGTTTCGTCAGACCCTGAGGTAGCGGCGAAGCGTGACGAACGACGCCAGCACACAGATCAGCACACCGATGACCATGGTCAGGGTGATCACGGAGGCGACGTCGTTCCAGCCGATCTGCGCCCCGAGCGCCAGGTAGCGGCCGATCTCCTCGAACAGGAAGACCTTGGCCACGATCAGCATCACGGCCGCGAACACGCCGCCGACCAGGCCGGCGATCATGCCCTCCATGACGAAGGGGAGCTGGATGTAGAGGTTGGAGGCGCCGACCAGCCGCATGATGCCCGTTTCGCGCCGCCGGTTGAACGCCGACAGCCGCACCGTGTTGCCGATCAGCAGGGCCGCCGCGAGCACCAGGATGATGGCGACCGCCAGCGCGCCGCCCCGTAGTTTGTCGAGCATCACGAAGAACTTCTCGATCAGCTCTTTCTGGTTCATCGCCTGGGCGACGCCCGGCTGGCCGTTCAAGGCGTCGATCACCGGTTGATACTTGTCGGGATCGGCCAGCTTGACGCGGAACGAGGTCGGCATGTCCTCGACCTTGGTCGCGTTGACCAGCGGGTTGTTGGCGGCGGAGTCCTGGAAGTTCTCGTAGGCCTTGGCCTGGTCCTCGAAGTAGACCTTCTCGACGCCGGGCATGGCCTTGATCTGCTGCTCCAGCGCCTTCGTCTGGGCGTCGGTGATGGCCTTGCCGTTGCAGGCGGGTATCTGGCTGTTCTTGGCGCAGAGGAAGACCGACACCTCGACCTTGTCGTACCAGTAGCCCTGCATCATCGTGACCTGGGCGTTGATCATCAAGCCGACGCCCAGCATCGCCATGCCGACAGCCACGGTGATGATGACCGCGATCGTCATGGTCAGATTGCGACGGAGGCCGATCCAGACCTCGGAGAAGATGAAGTTCGCCCGCATGATGTGTCAGCTGCTCCCTGCTCAGTACGCCTGGCCGTAGACGCCACGCGACTGGTCGCGGACGATCTTGCCGTCCTCCAGCTCCACGACACGCTTGCGCATGGAGTCGACGATGGCCGCGTCGTGCGTGGCCATGACGACCGTGGTGCCGGTCCTGTTGATCCGGTCGAGCACCTTCATGATGCCGATGCTCGTCGCGGGGTCGATGTTGCCCGTGGGCTCGTCCGCCAGCAGGATCATCGGGCGGTTGACGAACGCGCGGGCCATGGCGACGCGCTGCTGCTCGCCACCGGAGAGCTCGTCGGGCATCCGGTGGGCCTTGCCCTCCAGGCCGACGAGCTCGATGACCTCCGGCACGACCTTGCGGATGAACCGCCGGGGCTTGCCGATGACCTCGAGGGCGAACGCCACGTTCTCGTAGACGTTCTTGTTGGGCAGCAGCCTGAAGTCCTGGAAGACGCAGCCGATGCGGCGGCGCAGGTGCGGCACCTTGAAGTTGGAGAGGCGGGCCAGGTCCTTGCCGGCGACGTGGATCGCGCCGGAGTTGGGCCGCTCCTCCTTGAGGATCAGTCGCAGGAACGTGGACTTGCCTGACCCCGAAGGGCCGACGAGGAACACGAACTCGCCCTTGTCCACGTCGACGGAGACGTGGTCGAGAGCGGGCCGGTTCTGGTTCGCGTAGACCTTGGTGACATTATCGAAATGGATCACGAGAGCATCACGGCATGCCAGTCTAGGGGTCAGGACGGAGCGAGGGTGGCACATGCCCACTTCCCGCCGCACGCCGATCGGGGACGCCCATCTTTACCGATGATCGACGTTCCGATTGGCCAGAGCACAGTCTAGGGGGAAGACTGGCATGGAACGTCCATAACGGAAACAAAACGATTGTGCGGCTAGACTTGGGGCTGACATGAGTTGCCAACACCTCGTATGCGCGCAGTGCGCCCACCCAGTCATCGAGGGCCGGTGCGCTCTGTGCCGCGCCAACCGGGAGCGGATGCACGGCCACGGCTTCGCCGGGCTGTCACCCGCCCTCATCGTCACGCTGCTGGTCGTGCTGCTGTTCGCGGCCCTGGCCCTGCGGCACCTAGGCGGGCTCTGACTCCTGGCGGCGCATCCAGCGGATCTCCGACTCGATGAAGCCGTCGAGGTCGCCGTCGAGCACCGCCGACGGGTTGCCCGCCTCCGTGCCCGTGCGCAGGTCCTTCACGATCTGGTACGGGTGCAGCACGTAGTTGCGGATCTGGGTGCCCCATGACGTGGTCGTGGCGCCGCGCAGCTCCGACATCTTCTCGGCCTCCTCCTGGCGCTTGCGCTCCAGCAGCTTGGCCTGCAGCACGTTCATCGCCGTGGCGCGGTTCTGGAGCTGCGAACGCTCGTTCTGGCAGGAGACCACGATGCCGGACGGCAGGTGGGTGATGCGGACGGCCGAGTCGGTCGTGTTGACGCCCTGGCCGCCGGGGCCCGACGAGCGGTAGACGTCGACGCGGATCTCGTCCTCGTTGATGTCGATGTGGTCGGTCTGCTCCACGACCGGCACCACGTCCACGCCGGCGAACGACGTCTGCCGGCGGCCCTGGTTGTCGAACGGGCTGATGCGCACCAGCCGGTGGGTGCCGTGCTCGCCGCGCAGCGTGCCGTAGGCGTAGGGGGCCTTGACGGCGAACGTGGCCGACTTGATCCCGGCCTCTTCGGCGTAGGAGGTCTCGTAGACCTCGGTGGAGTAGTTCTTCCGCTCGGCCCAGCGCAGGTACATGCGCAGCAGCATCTCGGCCCAGTCGGCCGCGTCGACGCCGCCGGCCTGGGAGTTGATCGTCACCAGGGCCTCACGCGCGTCGTACTCGCCCGACAGCAGCGTGCGCACCTCCAGCGCGCCGATGTCGGAGCGCAGCGAGGCGAGCTCGCGGTCGGCCTCGGCCCGCGTGTCGTCGTCGCTCTCCTCGGCCGCCAGCTCGAAGAGCACCGACAGGTCGTCGAGGCGGCGCACCAGCCCCTCGACGCGGTTGAGCTCGCCCTGCATGTGGGAGAGCCTGCTGGTGACCTTCTGCGCCTTGTCGGGCTCGTCCCACAGGTCGGGGGCGGCCACCTGCTCCTCCAGCTCCTCGATCTGCTTGCGCATGCCGTCGAGGTCGAGCACGTCCTGGATGCTGCGCAGCGTGCCCGCGAGCTCGTTGATCTCTTCTGCCGGATCGATGACTGCCACGTCTCCCTAGGGTACGCGACCCTCGCGTGCCCGAATAACATGGCGAGGTGCGTGTACACGGTCGGCTGAAGGCGCTGGCACTCACCGTCGCCTTGCTGACGGGGGCGGCCGGCTGTTCCAGCGCTGCCGCCCCGGCTCCCGGCCCGGCGGCCACGCCCCGGGGCGCCACGCCCTCGCCCTCGCCCACGGCGTCCCCGACGGCGCCCGTCACCGCCGTGACGCCGGAGGAGGCGGCCGAGGTGTTCGCCACCTTCACCGCCACCGACAACCTGCTGCGCGCGGCCGGTGACCAGCGGCTCGACATGGAGCTGACCCGCGACGCCGAGGCGCGGCTCACCGCCGCCGCGTTCCTGTCGACCTCCGGCAAGCCGCCGACCCGCGCCTGGGGCTCCCCCACGCTGTACGTGCCCCGCTTCCCGGCAGGCGAGCGGGCGCCCTGGTTCAGCGTGGTGGCCACCCGCGACGGCCACCCCACGGTGCTGACCTTCGCCAAGGCCGGCGACTGGCGGCTCGGCGCCGCCGCCCGGCTCCTGCCCGGCCGGGAGCTGCCGCCCGTCGCGCTCGACCCCGACGGCTACGCCACGGCGATCCCCGCCGACGACAAGGCCATCACCGTCAGCCCGCAATACCTGGGCCCCCTGCACGCCACCGTCGCCGAGACGGGCGGCGACGGCGTGGCCGCCGGCCTCATCGCCGCGGGCCCCCACACCACCGAGGTCGCCGCCCAGATCACCGCCGACCGCGAGAAGGCCAAGAAGAACGGCTTCAGCTACGACTCGATCTTCACGGCCAACGACTTCCCCGTCTACGGCCTGCGCACCGCCGACGGCGGCGCCCTGATCCAGTACGCGCTCTCGCGCACCACCACGACGACCACGAAGACGGCCGAGGACGACTACATCCCGGTCCCGTCCTCCGCCCGCTGGGCCATCTCCGCCCCCGTCGTCCGCCGAACCCTCCGACTCTCCGAGGTGCACCAGTACGTCACCTCCGTCCCGGCCTCCACGACCCGCAAGGCCGCCGAGGTCATCGCCCACGACGGCTCCCTGGTCCGCGCCGGCGGCGACTGACGCGGCGCGGTCCCCGTACCGGTCAGGAATCGAGAAGCCTCCGGGCGGGGCCCGCCACTAGCGTCGGCGACATGACATCCATCGACTCCGTCACCCTTGAGGTGGACGACCTCGCCGCCGCCGAGAAGTTCTACTCCGCCGCCTTCGGCCCGTGCGAACAGCTTCGCCTGCGGCCCTCGGAGGCGCCGGCGACCGGCTTCCGCGGCTTCACGCTGTCGCTCGTCGTCTCCCAGCCCGCCAACGTGAACGCCTTCTTCGACGCCGCCGTGGAGGCGGGAGCGACGGCCCTGAAGCCGGCGGCCAAGTCGCTGTGGGGCTACGGCGGCGTGCTGCGGGCCCCCGACGGGACGGTCTGGCAGGTGGCGTCGTCGTCGAAGAAGGACACCGGCCCGGCCGCCCGGCAGGTCGACGAGTTCGTGCTGCTGCTGGGCGTGGCCGACATGGCCGAGAGCAAGCGGTTCTACGTGGAGCGCGGCCTCACCGTGGGCAAGAGCTTCGGCAGCAAGTACGTCGAGTTCGCCGCCGGTTCGAGCCCGGTCAAGCTGGCGCTGTACAAGCGCAAGGGGCTGGCGAAGGTCGCCGGCGTGTCCCCCGACGGCTCCGGTTCGCACCGGCTCGTGGTCGGCGCCGACGCGGGTGCCTTCGCCGACCCGGACGGATACCTGTGGGAGACGGCGTAGTGTGCCGCCCCGGCTGGGGGCGCGCCGACCTCGCCGCCCCGGTGCGGGTCCAGGACGACCTGACGCGGCTGCGCCGGGTCAAGGACCGGATCGACCGCGAGTACGCCCAGCCGCTGAACGTGGAGGCGCTGGCCAGGGGCGCGCACATGTCGGCCGGGCACCTGAGCCGCCGGTTCCGCCAGGCGTACGGCGAGTCGCCGTACTCCTACCTGATGACGCGCCGGATCGAGCGGGCGATGGCCCTGCTGCGGCGCGGCGAGCTGAGCGTCACGGAGGTGTGCTTCGCGGTCGGCTGCTCGTCGCTGGGCACGTTCAGCAGCCACTTCGCCCAGCTCGTGGGCGTGCCGCCGAGCGTCTACAGGCGGCAGGCGGCGGGCGCGACGGAGGGCATGCCGTCGTGCGTGGCGAAACAGGTGACCAGACCGGTCAGGAATCGGGGGGCGTCGATGACCGAGCCGCAACTACCGTAACCGTCATGGACATCACGATTCACTCCAGTTTCCTGCCGCATGACGATCCGGACGCCTCGCTGGCCTTCTGGCGTGACGCACTCGGCTTCGAGGTGCGCTCCGACGTCGGGCAGGGCCGGATGCGCTGGATCACGGTGGGGCCGGCCGGGCAGCCGGGCACGTCCATCCTGCTGGCGCCGCCGGCCGCCGATCCTGGCGTGACCGAGGACGAGCGCCGCACGATCGCGGAGATGATGGCCAAGGGCACGTACGGGTGGATCCTGCTGGCCACGCCCGACCTCGACGGCACGTTCGAGCGGGTGGCCGCCGGCGGGGCCGAGGTGGTGCAGGAGCCGACCGACCAGCCGTACGGGATGCGCGACTGCGCCTTCCGTGACCCGGCGGGCAACCTGGTGCGCATCCAGCAGGCAGGCTGACGCCGGCGCAGGCGCCCCCGGAGGAGACGCCCACGCCGGGTCGCCGGGCTACGCCTCCGCGCGGGGCAGGCTGCTCGCCGAGACGAGCGTGCGGATGGCGCGCAGCGCGACCGACAGGGTGGCCAGGTCGAAGTTGTCGCTCTCCCAGATCTCCGACAGCGTCTGCCGCGAGCGCCCGACCGCCGCCGAGTTGGCTTCCGACCAGCGGGCCAGCCGCTCCTCCGGAGGCAGCCCCGGCGTGCTGTGGGCCAGCACGTCACGGGTGAGCGATGCGTGCGCCGCGTACAGGTCGTCGCGCAGGGCGGCCCGCGCCATCGCGTTCCACCGGTTGTCGCGGGGCAGCGCGATGACCCGCTCGCGCAGCCGGGCGAGCTGGAGGCGGTCGGCCAGGTCCCAGTAGACCTCGGCCACCTCGTTGACCGGCCGCCCGGTCACCGACGCGACCTCGACCAGGTCGAACGTCGAGTAGGCGGGCACCATGGCCGCCACCCGCTCGGCGAGGTCGGCCGGGACGCCCCGCGCCACGAACGAGTCGCGGCGCTCCTCGAAGGCGGCCAGGTCGGGCCCGGTCAGCAGCTTGGGCATGTGGGTGAGCAGCCCGTTGACGCCCTTGACGAAGAAGCCGATCGAGCCCGCCAGGTCCAGCGGGGGCCGCCGGTTGGTGAGCAGCCACCGGGTGCCGCGCTCGGCGAGCTTGCGCGCCTCCAGGAGCATGGCGAGCTGGGTGGCGTTGTCGACCTGGTTGTCCAGGGCGTCGATCTGCCGGTAGAAGCTGGCGAAGTCGAAGACCTCGCGGGCGACCAGGTAGGCGCGGGCGATGTCGGGCGTGGACGCGCCCGTCTCCTCCCCGACGCGGAACATGAACGTGGTGCCCATCGAGTTGACGAGCTCGTTCACCACGCCGGTGGTGATGATCTCGCGCCGCAGCGGGTGCACGTCCATGTACGTCCTGAACCGGTCGCGCAGCGCCGACGGGAAGTACGACACGAGCCAGGAGGCGAGATACGGGTCGTCCGGCAGGTCGCTGCCGAGCAGCTCGGCGTCGGCCACCAGCTTGGTGTAGGCGAGCAGCACCGAGAACTCGGGGGCGGTCAGCCCCTCCCTGGCCTGGCGGCGCTCGGCGAGCACCTTGTCCGACGGCAGGAACTCCAGCTCCCGGTTGACCAGCCCGTCCCGCTCCAGGCGGCGCAGGTAGCGGGCATGGATGTGGAGCATCTCGACCGACTGGGCGCGGGCGGCGGCCAGCACCACGTTCTGCGCGTGGTTGTCGCGCAGCACCAGCTCGGCGACCTCGTCCGTCATGGACGTGAACACCTGGTTGCGCTGCTTGTCGGTCAGCTCGCCGTCGCGGACGACCTGGTCGAGCAGGATCTTGATGTTGACCTCGTGGTCGGAGGTGTCGACCCCGGCCGAGTTGTCGATGAAGTCGGTGTTGACCAGGCCGCCGTTGAGCGCGAACTCTATGCGGGCGAGCTGGGTGAAGCCCAGGTTGCCGCCCTCGCCGATGACCTTGCAGCGCAGGTCGGCGGCGTCGACGCGCAGCGGGTCGTTGGCCTTGTCGCCGACGTCGGCGTTCGACTCGGACGACGCCTTGACGTACGTGCCGATGCCGCCGTTCCACAGCAGGTCGACGGGGGCGCGCAGGATGGCGCTGATGAGGTCGTTGGGCGCCAGCGAGGTGACGTCGGCGGGGATGCCGAGCGCCTCGCGCATCTGCGGGGTGATCTGGACGGACTTGGCGGTGCGCGGGAAGACGCCGCCGCCCGCCGAGATCAGCTCGGGGTCGTAGTCGGCCCAGGAGCTGCGGGGCAGCTCGAACAGGCGGCGCCGCTCGGCGTAGGAGCGGGCGGCGTCGGGGTCGGGGTCGACGAAGACGTGGCGGTGGTCGAAGGCGGCCACCAGCCGGATGTGCTGCGACAGCAGCATGCCGTTGCCGAACACGTCGCCCGACATGTCGCCGATGCCGGCCACGGTGAAGTCGGTCGTCTGCACGTCCACGCCGGTGGTGCGGAAGTGGTACTTGACCGATTCCCAGGCGCCCCGGGCGGTGATGCCCATGGCCTTGTGGTCGTAGCCGATGGAGCCGCCGGAGGCGAAGGCGTCGCCGAGCCAGAAGCCGTACTCCTTGGCGACGCCGTTGGCGATGTCGGAGAACGTCGCGGTGCCCTTGTCGGCGGCCACGACCAGGTAGGTGTCGTCGCCGTCGTGCCGGACGACGTCCGGCGGGGGCACGACCTTGCCGTCGACGAGGTTGTCGGTGACGTCGAGCAGACCGGAGATGAACATCCGGTAGCAGGCGACGCCCTCGGCGAGCAGCTCCTCGCGCGACCCGCCCACGGGCGGCCGCTTGACGACGAAGCCGCCCTTGGAGCCGGTCGGCACGATCACGGTGTTCTTCACCATCTGGGCCTTGACCAGGCCGAGGATCTCCGTCCGGAAGTCCTCCATGCGGTCCGACCAGCGCAGCCCGCCCCGGGCCACCTTCCCGAACCGCAGGTGCACGCCCTCCACGCGGGGCGAGTAGACGAAGATCTCGAACTTCGGCCGGGGCAGCGGCAGCACGCTGATCGCCTGCGGGTCGACCTTCAGCGAGATGTACGGCTTGCGCCGCCCGTCGACCATCTGGAAGTAGTTGGTGCGCAGCGTCGCCTGGATCATCTCCAGGTACGCGCGCAGGATCCGGTCCTCGTCGAGCGAGGCGACCTCGTCGAGCGCGCCCAGGATCTCCTCGTGCAGCGCCTCGGCCAGGTCGAACCGGGACTCGTCGGTGCGCCGCGGGTCCAGCCGGGCCTCGAACAGCTTGACCAGCAGCCGGGCCAGCCGGATGTTGCCCAGCACCACCCGCTCCATGTAGCGCTGGGAGAAGGTGCTGCCCGCCTGGCGCAGGTACTGCGCGTAGACGCGCAGGATCTCGACCTGCTCCCAGGTCAGCCCGGCCTTCAGGATGAGCGCGTTGAAGTTGTCGGCCTGCACGTCGCCCCGCCACAGGGCCATGAGCCCGTCCTGGAAGAGCTGCTTGAACGCGTCGCGGTCGACCTCGGGAGAGGGCGTGTAGCGCAGCCCGAAGTCGTAGATCCAGGCGTTCTTGGTGCGCGGGTCGTTGTCGCGGTCGATCTCGTACGGCCGCTCGTCGACGACCTCGACGCCGAGGCGCTGGATGAGCGGCAGCACCTGGGACAGGGAGATCGGCGAGCCGACCTTGTAGATCTTCAGGCGCCGCTCGCCCTCGGCCGCGTCGTACGGCTCGTACAGGTTGATCTCGATCTCGCCGTCGGCGGCGACCTGCTCCAGGCGGCGCAGGTCGTTGACCGCCATCTTGGGCGGGAAGTCGGCCTTGTAACCCTCGGGGAAAGCGGACTGGTAGCGCTTCAGGAGGGCCGGGGCCTCCTCCTCGGAGGTCAGCTCCAGCAGCGCCGAGCCCAGGTCGTCGGTCCACGAGCGGGTGATCGCGGCCAGCCGCGCCTCCAGCTCCTCCACGTCCACGCCCGGCGGCGGGAGCTGCTTGCCGCGCTCGCCGCGGATCACCACGTGCAGCCGGGCCAGCGCCGACTCGCCGATCATCGCGCTGTAGTCGAGCGTCCGCCCGCCCAGCGCCTTGAGCAGCACCTCCTGCATCCGCAGCCGCACGTCCGTGGTGTAGCGGTCGCGCGGCAGGTAGATCAGGCAGGAGATGTAGCGCCCATAGTCGTCGCGGCGCAGGAACAGCTTGACCTGCTTGCGCTCGCGCAGCCGAAGCACGCCCATCGCGATCGGCAGGAGCTGGTGAATCGAGGTCTGGAACAGCTCGTCACGCGGGAACGTCTCCAGGATCTCGATGAGGTCCTTGCCGTCGTGGCTGTCGGGGGTGAGCCCGGCCAGTTGCAGCACGTCGGCGAGCTTGCGGCGCAGCACCGGGATGCGCGAGATCGACTCGTTGTAGGCGACGTGCGTGAACAGGCCGAGGAAGCGGCGCTCGCCGATCACCTCGCCGTCGGGCGAGAACAGCTTGACGCCGATGTAGTCCAGGTAGGCGGCGCGGTGGACGGTGGCGCGCGAGTTGGCCTTGGTGATGATCAGGAGCTGCTTCTCGCGGGCCTTGGCGCGCACCTCGGGCGGCAGCACCGAGAAGCTCTCCGAGCCGATCTTGTCGTGGCGCAGAATGCCGAGCGCGGCGCCGGGCAGCGCGCGCAGCGCCTCGCCCTGCTCGGTCTCCTCCAGCCGGTACTCGCGGTAGCCGAGGAAGGTGAAGTGCCCATCGGCGAGCCAGCGCAGCAGGTCGAGGCTGTCCTCGACCTCGGCGGGCTCCAGCGGCGGCGGGTTGACGCTCAGGTCCTCGGCGGTCTGCACGGCCAGCGCGCGCATCTTGGCGAAGTCCTCGACCGCGTGGCGCACGTCGGTGAGCACCCGCTGCAGGTCGGCCTCCAGGCTCCGCAGGACCTCGGGGTCCGGCTGCCTGTCGATCTCGATGTGCATCCAGGACTCGACCAGCATCTGGCCGGTGACGTCCTCCTGCCCGCGGCCGAGCATCCTGCCCGTCATGTCGCGGCGCACCCGCATCTGCGGGTGGACCACCAGATGCATGCCGATGCCGTGCCGGTCGAGCTCCATGGTCACGGAGTCGACGAGGAACGGCATGTCGTCGGTGACGACCTCCACGACGGAGTGGCCCGGGTCCCACCCGTTCTCGTCCAGGGTGGGGGTGTAGGCACGGACGACGGCTCTGCCCTGGGGGCGCGTCTCGGCGAGCTGGCGCTGGGACATCGCCGGGCCGTACACGTCGACGGGGTTGCGATCGAGCAGGTCCTCCGGCGCGACGTGCCGGTAGTAGACGCGCAGGAAGGACAGTGCCTCATCGGGGCTCACATGATCGCTGCTCACCGCGCACCGTTGCGCGGCTCTTTGGAGCAGCTCATCCTTGGCCTCGTCGAGCGGCATTTCGCTCTCACTCCTTTGTGAGGGTTCGCCTGGACTTCTCACAGCCAGGCTCTGAGTTCCCACAGCTGCGGGAAGTAGTGCAGTCGGACGCGTCCCCGCAGGTAGGGTGCGCCCGTCGAGCCGCCGGTGCCCGATTTCGTGCCGATCTGCCGTTCGACCATCTGCACGTGGCGCATGCGCCACTGTGCGGTGGTCTCGTCATGCGTCAGCAGGTCTTCGGCCAGTTGCCACAGGTCGTCGTACGACCGGCGGTCCCTCGCCACGGCCAGCAGCGAGCCCATGATCTCGTCATCGTCGGAGACCGGCAGGCCACGCTGGGAGAGGGCGGTCAGATAAGCATCCCACAGCGTGGGCTCCTCCAGTCGCCGTCTCAGCCGGGCGATTTCGGTGTCGTCGGCGTCGCGGAGCCGCGCGAGGTAGCGGGCGTCCTTGGCGCCTGACAGGAACTCCAGCTCGCGGAACTGCACGGACTGGAACCCGCTGGCCGGCGCCAGCTTGGACCGGAACGCCAGGAAGTCCTGGGGCGTCATCGTCTCCAGGACCTCGACCTGCTCGATCAGCACCCGCTCCACCGCGTGCACCCGCTTGAACTGGTGCCGAGCCCGCCACAGCTCACCGTCGAACATGGCGGTCCTGGCCACCTCCAGCTCGTGCAGCAGCAGCTTGAACCACAGCTCGTAGACCTGGTGGATGGTGATGAACAGCAGCTCGTCGGGCGCCTGCGACTCGGGGCGCTGCTGGTCGAGCAGCTCGGGCAGGCGCAGGTAGCCGCCGTAGGACAGGCGGCCGCCCTCCTCACCGAACTGGCGGTCGCGAGGGGCGGCCGCATCTTCGCCGATGCCCACCGAACACCTCCCCTGACCGCCCGGTCCTGGGTGACCGGGCGTACGCCTCGCCGTACCGATATCACCCGAAAAGGGGAAATACGTCAACGCGACATCGACATCGGCGGATCGTCTCCGGATGAGGCGGAGGGCTCGCGCTTGAGCTCGTCGAGCCGGTCGGGAACCCCGGCGAGCTCGACCAGCTCGGCCTGGCATCTTGCGCACACGTCGAGGTGACGCTCGAACGCCTCGTGCTCCTCGTCGTCGAGGACGCCGAGAACGTAGGCGGCCACCCCGTCATGCATCAGCCGGCTACCCCCTTGTCCCGCAAAAGTTCACGGAGCGCCCGGATGCCGTAGTAGAGCCGGGACTTCACCGTGCCCGGCGGGATCCCCAGAATCTCCGCCGCTTCACTTATCGTACGGTCCCGAAGGTAGGTCTGTTCAATGACTTCACGGTGTTCGTCCGAAAGGCTACGGAGCGCATCGGCGACCACGATGGCCGACAACGCGCGCTCGGAGCCGTCCGGCACCGCGAGCATGTCGACCTCAGGCGGCTCGACCTCGTGAGGTCTCACGCTCCTGCGCCGACGTCCGTCGATGACGATTCTGCGGGCTACTGTCAGCAGCCACGCCCAGATGAGGCCCGGTTCCCATTGCAGTCTTGCCGAGTTACGCCAAGCTCGGACGATCGTCTCCTGCACCACGTCCTCGGCCCATTGAAGATCGTTACCGGTCGACTTGCGTACGTGGCGCAGTAGAGGGCCGCCGAACTCTTGGTAAAGCACCGCGATGCGGTGCTCGGCCTCGGCATCCGCACTCTCGAACCTGCCGTCGAGGTGACCTAGCACGGGGCACATCTTTACACCTTCGTTATCACCGTGGCAGCCACTCCGATAACTCCAGTCATTTCTAACTATCTCTGGGCATAGCTGAACCAGTCGGGAAAAGACCGCGTACCTTCGACCATGCACAGGCTTTTGCGCGGCGAAGTAGTGATGTTCGGCGGCTTCGCACTCGCGGCATCGCTCACGATTCTGCTGATCATGCCGCAGGCGAACACCGCCGTCCTGACCGAGGTCACCCAGACGGCCGCCGGCCCCCTCGGGCCGGCCGACCGCGACTTCCTGGTCAAGGTACGGCAGGCGGGTCTCTGGGAGATCCCCGTCGGGCAGTGGGCCCAGCAACGAGGTGACTCCGCGCGGGTCAAGGACGTCGGAGCGCACCTCGTGGAGGACCACAAGAAGCTCGACGCCCAGGTCCGCCGGTTGGCGGCACGGCTCGCCGTGCCGCTGCCCGACCGGCCGAGCCCGGACCAGCAACGGTGGATGGCGCAACTGGCCGCCGAAACCGGTCCGGCGTTCGACCGGGACTTCGCCAGGCTGCTGCGCGCCGCGCACGGCAAGGTGTTCGCCGTCGTGGCGGACGTCCGAGCCGGCACCCGCAACACGGAGATCAGAAAGTTCGCCCAGACGGCTGTGACGGTGGTCATGCGCCACATGACGCTGCTGGAGTCCACCGGGCTCGTCGACTTCGACGAGCTGCCCGAACCCCCGATGCCCGTACCCGCAGCACCCGCCCCCGCGGCGGCCGACCCAAGGAGACAACCTTGAGATCCAGACGCATGGCCGCGGCCATGTCCGCCCTGGCCATGGTGGCCGGCGGGCTGGTGTCCGCGGCCGTCATCGGCAGCGCGCCACCAGCCAGCGCGGACCAGTGCGAGGTCGACAATCAGCGACCCCCGGACCAGCGCCAGGACCAGGCCCCGCAGGACCCCGAGGAGCAGGTGCCGCAGGACCCCGACGACCAGGCCCCCCAGGACCCGCAAGCCCCTCAGGACCAGGAGCAGGAGCAGGAGCAGGACGACGGCGACGTGTTCGTCCAGGGCGGGGGCGTCGCGCCGGCGCTGGAACCCGTCGAGGAGCCCACCGCCGAGACCTTCGGCCGCCGGGGCCGCCCCACCCGCACCCCCACCCAGCAGCCCACGGACGAGCCCACGGAACAGCCCACGGACCAGCCCACAGAGCAGCCCACCGGCCAGCCCACCGAGTCCCCGTCGCCCTCCCCCTCCCCCACCGGTGAGGAGAGCGACTGCACCGACGTCGGCCCCTTCCCCGCCGACTTCGTCGACATCCGGCAGGTCCCGCCGTCCCAGGGCGACGCGCGCATCGGCCGGACCGGCTCCCGAGGCTCGTTCGTCTCCCGCTGTGGGACAAACGGCGAAGGCCACCACAACCCGGACAACTTCATCGTCGCCCCCGGAGTCCGCAACGGCGCCCACCACCTGCACGACTACGTGGGCAACCTGTCGGCCGACGCCTTCTCGACCGACGAGAGCCTGGAGGCGTCCGGCACCACCTGCCGCCTGGGCGACAAGTCCACCTACTTCTGGCCGGTGCTCCGCAACCGCCAGGTGGACGCCAACGCCGACGACCCGGACGGCAACGTGGGCCAGGTGCTGCGGCCGCGCTCGGTGACGCTGCAGTTCCGCGGCAACGCGACCTCCCGCGTGACGGCCATGCCCCGTTTCCTGCGGATCATCATGGGCGACGCCAAGGCCGCGACGAACGGCGGCGCCAACGCCCGCGCAGGCTGGAGCTGCACCGGCTTCACCAACCGGATCAGCCCGGACAAGTACCCGCTGTGCCCGCGCGGCAGCCAGGTGGCCCGCATCCTGGACTTCCCGAGCTGCTGGGACGGCCAGAACACCGACAGCGCCAACCATCGCGACCACATCGTCTTCCCCGACCAGGGCGGCGCCTGCCCGCAGGGCACCAGGGCGGTCCCGCAGTTGCGGATGACGCTGACGTACTCGGTGCCGCCGGGCCGCTCGTTCGCCGTGGACGCCTTCCCCGAACAGCTGCACAACCCGGTCACGGACCACGCGGACTTCGTGAACGTGATGCCCGACCGCCTGATGTCGTTCGCCGTCAACTGCATCAACCGCGGCCGGCGCTGCTGACCCGGCGACCCTCCCGAGTCGCACCCTCACCCGACCTTGGAGGGAACCGATGCTCCACAGAAGACAGCCGCGGCACGCCCCGGGCGGCCTGGACGCCAGGAACGTCCGGCTCGGGGTGAGCGCGTCGATCGCCGCCGTCCTGCTGTCAGGGATCGCCCTGACCATGACGGAACGCGGGATCGAGCTGCTCGGCCGCGGGGTGGCCTTCCTTGAGTACTTCGCCGGCGTGTTCGCGCTGGTGTCGCTGACGGCGACGGTGGCGCTCGGGCTGCTCACCACCGAGCGCGTGTTCCTGTCGCCGGCGAACCGGGTCCGCGCGCAGCTCGCCCACCGGGCGGCGGCGTTCGCGGGCACGGCGTTCCTGCTCACGCACGTGGCGCTGATGGTCTCGCTGGGGCACGTGCCGCCGGCCGCGCTGCTGATCCCGATGGCGGGGATCTGGGTGGGCCTGGGCACGCTGGCCTTCGACCTGATGATCGTCGTCGTGGTGACGGGCATCGCCCGGGGCCGGTTCGCGGTGACCGGCAGGCCGTGGATGTGGCGGCTGATGCACGCCACGGCGTACGTGTCGTGGCCGGTCGCCATCCTGCACGGGCTGACGGCGGGCCGGTGGGCGGCGAGCTGGGTGGCCTGGTCGTACATGGCCAGCCTGGCGGCCGTGGCGTCGGCCCTGCTCGTGCGGCTGCTGGCCACCATGCTGCGGCCGCCGCTGATGGCCGAGCAGGTGGACGCGCCCGCGGTCAGTGCCGCTCCGGCCGAGCCGGCCGAGCGGATGGACGCGCCGGTGAGCCTCGCCGAGGCCCGGCGGAAGTACCGGGAAGCGGGATGAACCCGCACAGGACAGAGCAGGAGTGGCCTTGATCCCGCATTCGGTGCCGCGCGTGCTGCGCATGGGACCGGCCCGGCTCACCGCCGGCCTCGACCACACCCGGCGGCTCGACCTGCCGGCGCACCGCACGCTGCACGGCGACCAGGTGCCGCGCACCCTCGACGACATCATCGCCCAGGTGGAGGAGGTGGACATGCGCGGGCGGGGCGGCGCGGCGTTCCCGTTCGCGCGCAAGCTGCGGGCGGTCGCCGACGCCCGCCGCGGGCGGGAGAGCGTGGTGCTGGTCAACGGCGCCGAGGGCGAGCCCGCCAGCTCCAAGGACGCGATGCTGCTGGTCCGCAACCCGCACCTGGTGCTCGACGGCGCGGTGCTCGCGGCCGAGGCGCTGAACGCCCGCGAGGTGGTCGTCGCCACGGTCGAGGGCGAGGTCGCGGAGGCGTCGATCACCGCCGCCGTCGCCGAGCGGCGGGCCGCCAACGTGGCGGGCGCGGCCGAGAGCCGCATCGGCATCAGGGTCGTCGGCCTGCGGGAGCGGTTCATCTCCGGCGAGGGCGGCGCGCTGGTGCGGGCGGTCAACGGCATGGACCCGGTGCCGCCCGGCCGCAAGCGACGGGCCAGCGAGAGCGGCGTCGACGGGCTGCCCACGCTGCTGTCCAACACCGAGACGTTCGCCCAGCTCGCCGTGCTCGCCGAGCTCGGCCCCGAGCAGTACGCCAAGACGGGCACCAGCAGGGAGCCCGGCACGGTGCTGCTCAGCGTGAGCGGCGGGGCGGCGACGGCGGCGGTCGTGGAGGCGCCGACCGGCACGCCGCTGATCGACGTGCTCGACCTGTGCGAGGCGGAGATCGGCGACGGGGTGCTGATCGGCGGCTACCACGGCGCCTGGCTGGACGCCGAGACCGCGGTCTCCGCCGTCGTCTCGCGCGAGGGCATGAAGCTGGCGGGCGGCAGCCTCGGCGCCGGCATCGTGGTGCCGCTCGGCGAGTCCACCTGCCCGGTCGGCGAGGCCGCCCGGGTCGCCGCGTACCTGGCCGCGCAGTCGTCGGGCCAGTGCGGCCCGTGCCGGCTCGGCCTCCCGGACGTGGCGCGGGCGCTCGGCGCGCTGGTGGAGGGCACGGGCTCGATCGACGCGGTACGGCGTTCGGTGCGCTCGGTCGAGAGGCGGGGCGCGTGCTTCCATCCGGACGGCACGGCCAGGTTCGTGCTGTCGTCGCTGGACGCGTTCGAGAGCGACATCGCCCTGCACCTGGAGCACGGTTCGTGTGGCCGGCCGGTGCGCGGCGTGCTGCCGCTGCCGGAGCCGGAGGACGAGCCCGAGTATCGCCTGGACGTGGACTGGACCCGCTGCCAGGGCCACGGCCTGTGCGCGCACCTGCTGCCGGAGTTCGTGGAGCTGGACGACTACGGCTTCCCGTCGTTCCGGACGGTGCCGGGCTGGATGGTGAAGGAGGCCAGCCGCGCGGTCGGCATGTGCCCGGCCCTCGCGCTGCGGCTGGCCCGCGCCGGTTAGAGGCCGAGCAGGGGCAGGCAGGGCTCCAGGTGGTGGATCTCGATGCCGGGCACCGGGGTCCAGTCGGCCCTGGGGAGCCGGAACCTGCGGGAGACGACCGGCTTGCCCTGCCGCTTGTAGAGGGTGACGCCGTCGTCGTGGTAGCCCAGCTTGCCGGTCACGGCCAGGGACGACGGGTTGTCGGCGAACGCCTCGGTGGTGGCGTGGGCGGCGCCGAGCCCTTCGAAGGCCAGGTGCAGGATCGCGGCGCGCATCTCGGTGCCGATGCCCATGCCCTGGAAGCGGTGGCCGAGCCAGGAGCCGGACTTCACCTCGCGCAGGACGGGGAAGTCGGCGCCCATGATGCCCTGCGTGCCGACGACCTGGCCTTCGTACACGGCCACGAAGTTGAGCGACCAGTCGTCGGGGGTGAGCGCGGCCCACTGGCGGAAGTGGTACTGGACGGTGGAGCGGGCCCGGTCGGCGGGCGCGGCCTCGCTCCACGGGTGGACGAACGGCATGACGCCGGCCTCGTGGACGCCCTCGGCGGCGCGCTCGGCGAGTTCGTCGAGATCCTCGAGTGACGGGAAGCGCAGTTCGATCCTGGGGGTGGTGACTGAAAGATTGAAGAACGGCCAATTACGCATATTTTCCCACTTCCGCGATCAAACTGAAGAACACCCCATTATCGGGATTGCGGGAGCGGGCAACTCAGGCGGCGGTACTTTCCCGGGGCCATGCCGTGCTCCCTTTTGAACGCGTTCGCAAAGGCGAATTCGGACCCGTACCCGACCCGGGTGGCCACCTCGCTCAGCGGCGCGTCGGACGAGCGGAGCAGCCGGGCGGCGGTGGAGAGCCGCCACCAGGTGAGGTAGCCCAGCGGCGGCTGCCCGACCAGCATGGAGAAGCGGCGCGAGAAGGCGGCCCGCGACAGCCCGGCCCGCGCGGCCAGCGACTGCACGGTCCACGGGTGGGCCGGGTCGCGGTGGATGGCGTCGAGCGCGACGCTGACGGCGGGGTCGGCGAGCGCCGCCGCCCAGCCGTGGGACTCGCACCGCTCGGGGTCGGCCTCGATGTGCGCGCGCAGGATGTAGAGCAGCAGCATGTCGAGCAGGGACGCCACGACGGTGTCGGCGCCCAGGCGCGGGTCGGCGACCTCGCTGGCCAGCAGGCTGACGGCGGTGCGCAGCTCGGGATGGTGGCCCAGCCGGGCGGGCAGGTGGATCAGGCCGGGCAGGTTGAGCAGGATCGGGTGGGAGCGCGACTCGTCGAGCCGGTAGCCGCCGCAGAGCGTCACCGTGACCGCCCCGGGCCCGCCGATGGAGGCCGAGGCGTAGAGCTGGGTCTCGTCGCCCGGGTCGCAGGCGGTGTGGGTGATGGGCGTGGTGGGCGAGTCGGCCAGCGCGTAGCCGTCGCCGCGCGGGAAGAAGATCACGTCGCCGACGCCCAGCGGGAAGGGCTCGCCCTTGTCGGGGATCACCCAGCAGGAGCCCTCCAGGATCACGTGGAACCCGGCCGAGCCGGGCCCGGAGGCGAAGCGCTGGCCCCACGGCGCGTGCCAGGCGATCCGCGTGGAGCTGGGCAGCCCGACCCGCATGCCGGCGATCACGTCACTGAGCACGTCCATGAGCGGAGTCTACCCTGCGAGACGATCGCGTATAAAAGTCAGTCACTCACGCATTGGATGTCGCGTCTGAGCCTCCTACGGTTGCATCAACCGAAAGGAGCTCCACGTGAGCCGAACCATGCGGGCCGCCCGGGTGCACGCCTACGGCGGACCGGACGTCATCCGCTACGACGAGCTCCCCGTGCCGTCGCCCGGCCCGGGCGAGGTGCTCGTGCGGCAGGCCGCGACCTCGTTCAACCCGTCCGACGCGGGCCTGCGGTCCGGATACCTGCACGAGGCGCTGGGCGTCACGCTGCCGCACACGCTGGGCTGGGACGTGGCGGGCACCGTGGCCGCGCTCGGCCCCGGCGTCACCGCCCTGGAGGTGGGTGACCCGGTCATCGGGCTGGTCGCGGGGGCCGCCGCCGAGTACGTGGTCGCCCCTGCGGACCTGCTGGCCCCGGCGC
This sequence comes from Nonomuraea sp. NPDC049725, assembly GCF_040674795.1. Classification (NCBI taxonomy): domain Bacteria; kingdom Bacillati; phylum Actinomycetota; class Actinomycetes; order Streptosporangiales; family Streptosporangiaceae; genus Nonomuraea; species Nonomuraea sp. NPDC049725. The sequence continues at coordinate 24,667 of NZ_JBFANJ010000006.1, forward strand.
CGCGCTCGATCCCGCTCGCGCACGCGGCGGCGATCCCGGTGGCCGGGCTGACGGCGTGGCAGGCGGTCCACGAGCAGGCGGGGATCGGGCAGGCGGGGATCGGGCAGGCGGGAACCGGCGCCCGCGTGCTGGTCAACGGCGCGGGCGGCGGGGTCGGCCTGTTCGCCGTCCAGCTCGCCAAGCTCGCGGGCGCGACCGTGATCGCCACCGCGAGCCCGCGCAGCGCCGAGGCCGTCCGCCGGCTGGGCGCCGACGAGGTGGTCGACTACACCACCACGCCGCTGCCCGGCGGCATGGACGTGGTGCTCAACCTGGCCGCCGTGCCGCCGGAGCAGGCCTCGGCGCTGGCGCCGCTGGGCCGGACCGTCATCACGATCGCCACCCCGGTCGACGCGCCGAACGCGCGCCACTTCATCGCCCGCCCCGACGCCGGTCAGCTCACCGAGCTCGCCGGCCTGATCGACAAGGGCGAACTCGTCGTCGAGATCGCCGAGACCCATCCCCTGACCGGCCTGACCGAGCTGCACCGCAGGGCCGAGGCCGGTCGCACCCGTGGCAAGATCCTCATCACCCTGGAGAACTCATGATCGACATCGGCATCGTGATCGGCAGCACCCGTCCCGGGCGCAACGGCGAGAACGTCGCCCGCTGGGTGCACGACCTGGCCGCCAAGCGTGACGACGCCCGGTTCGAGCTGGTGGACCTGCACGAGCACGCGCTGCCGCACCTGGACGAGCCGCAGCCCGCAGCGGCGGGCAGCTACGAGAACCCGCACACGCTGGCGTGGTCGGAGCGGATCGCCCGCTTCGACGGCTTCATCTTCGTGACGCCTGAATACAACCGCTCGACCAGCGGCGTGCTGAAGAACGCGATCGACTTCCTCTATGCCGAGTGGGCCGACAAGGCGGCGGCGTTCGTCAGCTACGGCGTCGACGGGGGCGTGCGGGCGGCCGAGCACCTGCGGCAGGTGCTCGGCCAGCTCCAGGTCGCCACCGTCCAGGCCCAGGTGACGCTCTCGCTGTTCGCCGACTTCGAGAACCTCTCCGAGTTCAGGCCCGCGGCCCACCAGGAGGAGCGCGTCACCGTCATGCTGGACCAGCTCGTCTCCTGGAGCCGGGCGCTGCGCCCGCTCAGGGCGTGAAGTAGCGCAGCACCTCCGGGTTGGCCATCGCGTCCGGGTTGGCGGCCTCCTCGACCGGGGTGCCGAGCAGGATCTTGCGCACCGGGACCTCCAGCTTCTTGCCCGACAGGGTGCGGGGGATGCCGGGCACCGCGTGGATCTCGTCGGGCACGTGCCGGGGCGACAGCTCGCGGCGCAGCGTCGTGCGCAGCTCCTGCTCGAAGTCGGGGGTCAGCTCGGCGCCCTCGGCGAGGGTCACGTACAGGAGCAGCCTGCCCTCGCGGCCAAGCTGGCCGGTGTCGATGACGAGGCTGTCGACGATCCGGTCGAAGCGCTCGACGACCCGGTAGAACTCGCTGGTGCCCATCCGGACGCCGCCCCGGTTGAGCGTGGAGTCGGAGCGGCCGTAGATGACGCAGCTCCCGTCGCGCTCCAGCTTGATCCAGTCGCCGTGGCGCCACACGCCGGGGTAGACGTCGAAGTAGCTGTCGCGGTAGCGCTCGCCGGTCGGGTCGTTCCAGAACATCACCGGCATCGACGGCATCGGCGCGGTCAGCACCAGCTCCCCGACCTCGCCGAAGACCGGCTTGCCCGAGGGGTCGAAGGACTCGACCCGGGCGCCCAGCGACCGGCACGGGATGACGCCCGCCCGGATCGGGTGCAGCACGGTCGCGCCGACGAACCCGGTGCACACGTCGGTGCCGCCGGAGAACGACCCGAGCGGCACCCCGGGCAGCTTCTCCGCCACCCAGGCGAACCCTTCGGGCGGCAGCGGCGACCCGGTCGAGCCGATGCCGCGCAGCCGCTCCAGCCCTTCGGGCGTCACGCCCGCCTTCAGCGAGGCCATGATGTACGGCGCGCCCACGCCGAAGTAGGTCACCCCTTCGGTGGCGGCGATGCGCCACAGCGCGGCGGCCGAGGGATGCGTGGCCGCGCCGTCGTAGAGCACCGGCGTGGCCCCGACCAGCAGGGCGCCGATGAGGTAGTTCCACATCATCCAGCCCGTGGTGGTGTACCAGAAGAACACGTCGCCCTCCCCCAGGTCCTGGTGGAAGGTGAGCGACTTCAGGTGCTCCAGCACCACGCCGCCGTGCCCGTGCACGATCGGCTTGGGCAGCCCGGTGGTGCCGCTGGAGTAGAGGATCCACAGCGGGTGGCCGAACGGCACGCGCTCGAACTCCAGCGGCGCGCTCTGCGCGCGCAGCCCCTCCCAGCCGATCACCTCGCCGCGCGGCAGCTCCTCGTCGTGGCCGGGCGCGGGCTCCGCCTGCTGCGGCGCGCGCCCTTCCTCCACGGCGGCCAGGTACGGGATCCACACGGTGGCGCGCAGGCCGGGCAGCGCGGCGGCGATCTCGTTGACGGCGGCCGAGCGGTCGTAGGTCTTGCCGTTGTAGTGGTAGCCGTCGACCGCGATGAGCACCTTGGGCTCGATCTGCTTGAACCGGTCGACCACGCTGGGCACGCCGAAGTCGGGCGACCCGGCCGACCAGATCGCCCCCAGCGAGGCGGTGGCCAGGAACGCGATCAGCGCCTGCGGGATGTTCGGCAGGTAGCCGGCCACCCGGTCGCCGCGCCCGACGCCGAGCCGGACCAGCCCGGCGCGCACCCGCGCCACCTCCTCGCGCAGCTCGGCGTAGCTGATCTCCTGCCGGGCGCCGTCCTCGGAGACGAACACCACGGCCACGCCGTCGGTGCGGCGCAGCGCGTTCTCGGCGTAGTTGAGCGTGCTTCCGGTGAACCATTCGGCGCCGGGCATCGTTCCGGAGATGACGGGCCCGTCGCCACGCTCCCCGATGACCTCGAAGTAGTCCCAGATCGACGTCCAGAACTCCTCCGGCCGCTCGACCGACCAGCGCCACACGTCCTCGTAGGGCTCACCGGCGCGTCCCACCGACTCCAGATAGCGCGTCAGCCGCGCCCGCCCGGTGGTCTCGTCGGTGGGTTCCCAGAGCAGTGCACCTTCAGCAACCATGTGCCCCATCCTGTCGGCCGGTAGGCGGAAAGTCATACCCGACCTCCCACATAACTTGCTATCTCCTCAGGTGGTCCACCGCCATACGCGCGGCCGTGCCGATCACCGCGTCGGCGCGCGGCTGGTTGAGCGCGGTGGAGTAGGAGCGGGTGATCACGGCCACCGCGTAGCGCCCGCCGTCGGGGTACTCGACCACGCCCGCCTCGCCGCGCAGCGTCGGCAGCGTCCCGGTCTTGCCGCTGACCGCCACGTCGTCGTACGGGAACCCGGAGGCCAGCCGGTGCGGCCACACCTGGAGGTTGAGCACGCCGCGCATCCACGCGCAGGAGCCGGGCGAGGCCGCCTCGTCCCGCCAGATCAGCCCGAACAGCCGGGTCAGCTCGCGCGCGGTGCTGCGGTTGGTGCGGGCCGGGTCGAGCACGCGCAGCCGGGCCAGGTCGTCGGGTTCGAGGTACGGCCAGCCGTGCCCGGCGTCGTCGGCCATGCTCGTGTTGATCTCCCCGGCGCTCTGCAGCACCCGGGTGCCGGTCAGGCCGAACCCGTCAAGCATGGCGTTGACCGCCTCCCTGCCGACCCTGGCGAGCAGCGCGTCGGCGGCGGTGTTGTCGCTGACGGCGATCATCAGGTAGGCCAGGTCGCGCAGCGAGATCGTGACGTCGTCGAGCATCGCGGACAGTCCCGTGGGCCCGGAGACGCGGTCGCGGCCGGTCACGGTGACGCGGCCGGCCGGGTCGAGCAGCCCGGCGTCGGCCTGCCGGCAGAACTCCACCATGAGCGGCACCTTGAAGATCGACGCGGTGGGCACCGGCTCGTCGGCCCCGTGACCGATCTCCCGGCCGGTGTCGACGTCGGTGGCGAGCAGCCAGCCGCGCACGCCGGCCGCGCGGAACACCGCCTCCAGGTCCGGACCGCTCATGCCAGCATCCCCGGCCTGCGGCTGACCCGCCGCACGGGCGTCGCGTCCTCGTCGGTCATCCCGGCGCGCTCCTTCAAGATCCGTACGGCCACGGCGGAGAAGTCGGTCACCGTCGCCGTGGCCGCCCGCCAGGCGGTGGAGACCCGGTAGGCGATGGGCGAGCCTAGCAGCGGACGCCAGGCCAGCCCCGCCACGTCCGCCTTGGGCCCGAACGCGACGGCGGCCCCGGCCATCACCAGGCCGAGCCCGGCGCCCTGGTGGACCTGCGCGGGCACATAGCCGTGGCGGCGGCACTCGGCCAGCAGCTCGGCGTGGGCGCCGGGCTCGCCCTCCCGGGGCGGCATGAGCAGCTCGCGGCCGGCCAGGTCGGCCAGGTGCAGCTCGCCCGATCCGGCGAGCGGGTCGCCGGCGGCCAGCAGCACGCCCTGCGCCTGCACCAGCGTCCGGCCGAAGTGCAGGCCGGGGGCGGTGACCGGGTGGCGGACCACGCCCACGTCGATCACGCCTTCGGCCAGCGCGCCGACCTGGTCGGCGGTCCAGATCTCGGCGGGCGCTAGGCGTACCTCGGGGTTGCTCTCGCGGAAGCCCTCGACGAGGGCGGCCAGGACGGCGGCGGCCAGGTCGGGCGGGACGCCGACCTTGAGGACGGCGGCCTGGCCGTGGCGGACCACCTCGTGCAGCCGGTCGACGCGGGCGACGATCTCCCTGGCCTCGCCGAGCAGCAGCCGGCCCGCCTCGGTGAGCCTGACCTGCCGGGCCGAGCGGTCGAACAGCCGCACGCCGAGCTCCTCCTCCAGTCGCTTGATCCGCTGGCTGAGCGGGGGCTGGGCCATGCCGAGCCGGATCGCGGCGTTGCCGAAGTGCAGCTCCTCCGCGACCACGGTGAAGTAACGCAAGTGCCGGACCAGGTCCATGAGCAGTGACTATAGCCAAATCCATATCGATGAACCGGTCATATCAGTATTGGACAGCCAGGCCGGGGCTCTGCTGTCCTCTGACGCATGGCTTCACAAACGGGGGCAATGTACGCACATCTCCGGCCGGAGAACCCGCCCAGACGGAGGCGGCGCTGGCCCTGGGTCGCCGGGGCGCTCGTCCCGGTCGTCGCGGCGGCCGGGACGTTCTGGATCCTGCGCACGACCGGATCGCCGGAGCAGGTCGCCGACGCCTACCTGTCGGCCTGGTCCGCGGGGGACTACCGGGCCATGCGCGAGCTGGTCGCCGACCCGCCGGCCGACTTCGAGCAGCGGCACCGGCAGTTCAGCGCCGCCGTCAAGGCCGAGCGGCAGACCTTCCACCGGATCACCACCGGCGGGGTCTTCGCCGCCGACGGCGCCGACACCGGCGAGGTCAGCTTCGGCGCCACCCTCAGCGGCGCCGTCGACTGGAAGTACTTCGGCGACCTGAAGTTCGTCGAGCGCGACCGCACCTGGAAGATCGACTGGACCCCGGCCACCCTGCACCCCTCGCTGACCCGCGACCGCACGGTGCGGCTGGTCACCGAGCGGGTCAAGGGCCTGGAGGTGCAGGCCGCCGACGGCACCCGCATCGACACCCCGGACGCGCCCGGCTCGGTGCAGCAGCTCGTCGCGGGCCTGGCGCAGACCTACCCCGACTGGTTCGCCGAGCGCGACAGCGACCGGATCGAGCTGGTCGAGAACGGCGAGGTCGTCAAGAACCTGCTCGACCCGCCCACGTGGAAGCCGATCAGGACCACCCTCGACCTGAAGGTGCACCGGGCCGGCGCCGACGCCCTGGAAGGCGTGGACAAGCCCGCCTCGCTGGTGGCCGTGCGCGCCTCGACCGGCGAGATCCTGGCCGCGGTCAACAAGCCGGGCGGGTTCAACCGGGCGCTGCTCGGCAAGTACCCGCCGGGCTCGACGTTCAAGGTCGTCACCGCCTCCGCGCTGGTCGCCGACGGGGTCCGGCCGGGCGAGCGGGTGAGCTGCCCGGCCGAGCAGAACATCGGCGGCTTCCCCTTCCACAACGCCGGCTTCAAGGACTACGGCACGCTCGCCTTCCGCGACGCCTTCGCGCACTCGTGCAACACCACGTTCGGCGCGATGGTCGTCGGCGACCTGGGCGCCGAACGGCTCGCCGAGGTCGCCGCCAGCTTCGGCTTCGGCGCCCCGATCAAGCCCGGCGTCCCTGCGGTCAAGGCCGACTTCCCCACCCCCAAGGACGCCACCGACCTGGCCTCCGCCTCCATCGGGCAGGGCCGGGTGCTGGCCAGCCCGCTCAACATGGCCTCGGTCGCCGCCGCCGTCGCCGACGGCGCCTGGCGCCCGCCTCGGCTGGTCGGCGCCGACATCGCGCCCGGCGACCTGCGGCCCCGCAAGCTCGACGCCGACGTGGTGAGCGCGCTGCGCACGCTCATGCCCGCCGTCGTCACCGAAGGCACCGCCCACGCCGTGCGCTTCCCCGGCGGGACGGCCGGCAAGACCGGCACCGCCGAGTACGGGTCGGGCAAGGAGCCGCCCGCGCACTCGTGGTTCATCGGCTACAAGGACGACCTGGCCTTCGCCGTCATCGTGGAGGGCGGCGGCGCCGGCTCGGCGGTGGCGGCCCCGGTCGCGGCCCGCTTCCTCGCCGAGCTGAGCTGATCAGCCCGCCTTGCGGTCGAGCGGGGTGGTGAGCGCCGCCACGGCGGCCACCACCTCGGCGGCGTCGGACAGGTCCGGCAGCACCACGTCGGCCCCGGCCTCCCGCAGCTCGGCGGCCGTCGAGCGGCCCGACGCCACCGCGATCATCGCGGCCCCGCCGATCCTGGCCGCCTGCACGTCCCGGGCCGAGTCGCCGATCAGCACCGTGTTGGCCGGCGTGAACGGGACGCCCAGCCGCTGCTTGGCCCGGCCCTGCGCGACCTGCAGCAGCGACGCCTTGGGGTAGACCTCCTCGCCGTAGCCGCCGAGCTCGAAGTCCACGTAGCGGTCCAGGCCGAACGCCTGGAGCTTGAGCACCGCGTTGCTCTTGATCGTGCCGGTGAGCACGGTCTGGATCACCCCGTCGAGCCGGGCCACGGACCTGAGCGCGTCCTTGGCCCCGGGCATCACCTTGCCCTCCTTGGGCAGCCGCTTGCGCCGGTCGGCGAAGGCCGAGGCCAGCGCGGCCAGGAAGCGCGGCAGGTGGTCGTCCTCGGCCTCGACGCCGTTGACCGCGAGCGTCTCGAAGACGATCTCGGAGTCGGGCCGGCCCATCGGCGGCACCAGCTTGACCAGCGGGCGCCCGGTGACCGCGCGGAACGCCTCGGCGTAGGCGTCACGCGTCACGATCGCGACGTCGACCAGGGTCAGGTCGACGTTCCAGAGAACTAGGCGGTTGATGGCGGCCTCCTGACTGCGAACCGCCCCCAGAGTAGGGCCACCGCCCCCTCGGGCGGCGGGTGACCGGTCGAATCAGGCATGATCCAGGGCTTCGGCGAGCGTGTCGACGACCGGGAACCCGGTCGACTCCAGCTCGGCCCTGGTGGACATGCCGCCGGTGTAGAGCACCGCGCGGGCGCCCACGTGGCGGGCGGCCACGCCGTCGTCGACGCTGTCGCCGATCACCAGCACCTCGCGCGGGTCGACCCCGGCCGACCGGATGTGGGCGGCCATGTGCGCCGCCTTCTCCCCTCCGGTCACCCCGATCAGGCCGTCGATGCGGGTGAAGTGGCGGCTGATGCCGAACGAGTCGACCTTGGGAACCAGGTGGTCGTGCGGGGCCATCGAGCACAGCGACTGCGTGCCCGTCCAGCCGCTCAGCGCCAGCTCCGCGCCCTCGGCCAGCCCGCACTCCGCGGCCAGCCGGAAGTAGTGGTCGTGGAAGCCGACGTCGAGCCGCTCCCACTCGCCCTCCGACAGCGGGCGGCCGAGCATCCGCTCGTAGGCCACCCAGATGGGCCGGGTGTAGACGGCGCGGAACCCGTCGGCCGTCAGCGGGGGAAGCTCGTACGGCCGGAAGAGCTCGTTGGTCGCACCGACGACGGCGTCGATGTCGTGAAAGAGCGTGCCGTTCCAGTCCCAGACAATGTGCTTGGTCATCAAGTCCAGCTTATCCGGCCAGCAGGTCCGGGATCTCCTGGGTGGCGTACCACATGAGCTCGTGCGCCTCCGCGCCGTCGACCGTGAAACGGGCGTCGTCGTCGCCCTTGTCGGCCGCCGGCAGCGCGGCGATCGCCGCCTCGATGTCGGGGACCGCGTACAGGTCGTCGATGTGCACGGCGGCCACCTTGGCCAGCGGGATCGGCTCGGTCAGCCGGACCCGGGCCTTCTCCTGGAGGTCGGCGCCGTTGTGCGGCACGGGCCCGTCGACCTCGGCCGCGACGACCACCCGCCGCGCCGGGACGGCCACGCCGTCGGCGTGATCGGCGGCCAGCATGCGCAGCGAGGCGCGGGCCGCCTCGGTGAGCGCCACGTACTCGAGCTCCTCGGTGTCGCCCGAGGCGTACCACTCGGTCAGCGCGGGGGTCACCGCGTAGCCGGTCAGCGGGGCCGGGGCCAGCTCCCCGGCCTCGGCGGCCCTGGCCAGCGCGGGCAGGGTGCACGGCAGGTAGACGCGCATCACGAACCTTTCACAGCGTGCGAGGGTCCCATCATGCCCGCCGCAGAGGCAGCCGGAGGAGGGACTCGAGTTCCCGGATGGTCGTGTCCGCGTCGCGGTGGTGGATTCCGGTGATCCCCAGGGTACGCGCCGCCGCGATGTTGGCCTCGATGTCGTCGATGAACACGCACGACTCCCCCGGCAGGCCGATCGCGCCGAGCGCGTGCTCGAAGATGCGCGGCTCGGGCTTGCGCATGCCGACCTCGCCGGAGATCACGATCGCGTCGAACACCTCGTCCCAGCCGTCGCGCGGGTAGGTGTTGGACCACGAGTTGGACAGCAGGCAGGTCTTCAGCCCGGCCTTCCTGACCTCGGCCAGCATGTCGTACATGGCCTCGACGCGTTCGAAGCCCGCGAACATGCGCTCCAGCAGGCCCTCGGCCTCCGGCGGCGCGCCGTCGAGGGTCAGCAGCCGGGCCGCCAGGTCGCGCTCGAACGCCGATCCGTCGAGCTCGCCCCGCTCCAGGGCGTGGATGACGTTCTCCTCCTGGCCGTCGTAGGCGGCCTCGACGAGCTCGCGCATGACCTGACGGTAGTGGTCGCCGTCGATGCGGTCGGCCTCGATCCACCTGGCGATGGAGTCGGTCAGGCTGGTCGTGAGCACCCCGCCCCAGTCGATCAGCACACCTGCGACCACATTCGCCTCCTCGTGGCAGTCCGGCACTCCAGCGTAGAGCCTCGCACAGGGCGTTTCGCCGGTTATAAACCCCTGTTAGGGATCACCAAATCACCTGTTTATCGTGAGATTCCTGTCCGATCCCTGAAGGGACCGCCGTTGCGCACGACGATCCTGATCACCTCCCCCGACCGGTTCAGAGCTCCCGGACTCGAGCTCTTCGACCTCCCGCCGATCTTCGCCGGCGGACCGGCCTGGCTCACCAAACCCGTCCTGGTCGCCCTCCTCTGCTCGGTCCTCGTCATCGCCCTGTCGTGGGCCGCCTTCGCCCGGCCCAAACTCGTGCCACGCGGCTGGCAGAGCTACGGCGAGTACGTCTACGAGTTCGTCCGCGACCAGGTGGCCCGGCCCAACCTGGGCAAGGACGCCGACCGGTGGATGGGCTTCCTGCTCAGCCTGTTCCTGACCGTGATGGCCTGGAACCTCATGGGCGTCATCCCGTTCGTCCAGTTCCCCGTCGCCGCGCACATCGCGTTCCCGGCGACGCTGGCGCTGCTCGTGTACGGCATCAAGATCTACCTCGGCGTCCGGCACCACGGCCTGATCGGCTACCTCAAGGGCATCGTGATCCTGCCGGGGCTGCCCGGCTGGGCCTATCCGCTGTACGCGCCGCTCATCCTCGCCGAGGTGTTCTTCCTGTCACTGTTCACGCACCTCATCCGGCTGTTCGCGAACATGTTCGCCGGCCACATCCTGCTGGCGTTCTTCAGCTCCGTGGGCTTCTGGTTCCTGTTCGAGAAGCTCACGCCGCTCGGCGCCGGGATCGGCGTGGTCGGCGTGCTCATGACGATCCTGCTGACCGCGTTCGAGATGTTCATCCAGTTCCTGCAGGCCTACCTGTTCGCCATGCTCGCCGCCATGTACGTGGCGAGCGGCCTGCACGGCGAGCACTAACGGATGACGCGGGCGGCCAGCTTGCGGTGCTCCGGCGAACGCAGCACCTGGGCCGCCCGCTTCGCCGACGCCACCGGCGCCTCCTGGAGCAGGCCGCGGGCCTGCTTGAGCTTGAGCAGCCGGGTGACCGACTGGTCGAGCCGCTGCTCGGAGATCCGCCCGTCCTTGACCGCCGCCAGCACGGCGCCGTAGGCCTTCGGCAGGTCGTACGGCATCAGCAGCAGGTCGGCGCCGGCCAGGACGGCGCGGACGGCCACCTCCCCGTCGCCGTACTTCTTGCGCACGCCCTCCATGTTGAGCGCGTCGGTGGAGATGACGCCCTTGAAGCCGAGCTCCTTCCTGAGCAGCCCGGTCAGGATCGGCTTGGACAGCGTCGCCGGGTCGCCCGACGGGTCGAGCTTGGGGAAGACGATGTGCGCGCTCATCACCGCGTCGACCCCGGCCGCGATGGCCGCCCGGAACGGCGGCGCGTCCAGGCGCTCCCACTGCGCGCGGGTGTGCTTGATCACCGGCAGGCCGGTGTGGCTGTCGATCCGGGTGTCGCCGTGGCCAGGGAAGTGCTTGGCGGTGGAGGCCACCTTCGCGTCGCCAAACCCCTTGACGGCGGCGGCGACCATCTTGGCCACCTTCGCCGGGTCGTCGCCGAAGGCGCGCGGGCCGATGACCGGGTTTCTCGGGTCGATGTTGACGTCGGCGACGGGCGCGAAGTCGAGGTTGACGCCGAGCGCGCGCAGCTCCTCGCCCGTGGCCCTGGCCACGGCCCGCGACAGGCCGGTGTCGCCGGTCGCGCCGATCTGCGAGGCCCCGGGGAAGCGCGTCATCAGCGCCGACATCCGCGACACCAGGCCGTTCTCCTGGTCGGTGCCGACGAGCAGCGGCAGCCCGGACGCGCGCTGCATGCCGTTGGTCAGCTCGACGACCTGGGCCGTGGTTCTGACGTTGGCGGGGAACAGGATGACGCCGCCGAGATGGTATTTGCGGATCACCTTGGCGGGCGTCTGGGCGCCGTAGCGGGCCTGGTTCTCGCCGGAGACGGTGTCGGCGGCGGTGCCGTACAGGACGGGCATGAAGAGCTGGCCGACCTTCTGCTCGGTGCTCAGGCCCGCCAGGGCCCGCTTGACCGGGTCCTGGGCGGACGGCGGCGCAGAAGTGGCAGGCTCGCCGCCGGTCGCGGGCGGCTGGGCGGGCTGCTGCGCCGGCGGCGCCGCGGTCGCCGCCCCACCGCCGCCGCTGCACGCCGCCAGGGCGATCGTCAGGACGCTTGCCGCACCGATCCGTCGAACCATGAACACCACCGTATCCATGCGGCGACGTGCCCGTGCCGGACGACGGCCAAAAGTTGCTACAGCCCCAGCGCCTCCAGCTCCGTCAGGTGGGCGCGGGCCGCCGCGCGGGCCCCGGCCGCCGTCGTCGCCGCCCTGGCCGACTCCGCCGCCGCACGGCACTGCTCCAGCGTGTGGTACGCCAGCGCGGCCCGTACGGCGGGCAGCGCGGCCGGCCCCATCGACAGGGACGCCGCGCCGAGCCCCGCCAGCACGCAGGCCAGCCCGGGATCGGCCGCCGCCTCGCCGCACACGCCGCCCGGCTTGCCCGCCTGCGCCGCGGCGGCCAGGAGGCCGGCGAGCAGGTCGAGGAGCGCCGGCTGCCACGGGTCGTGCAGCTCGCTCAGCGCGCCGAGCTCGCGGTCGGCGGCGAAGGCGTACTGGGCCAGGTCGTTGGTCCCGGCCGAGACGAAGTCCACCTCGGCCACCAGGTCGCGGGCGCGCAGCGCCGCCGCCGGGACCTCGATCATGACGCCCGCCTCCGGCAGGTCGGCGGCCCGGCACGCGGCGGCGAACCACCGGGCCTCCTCGGCCGTCGTCACCATCGGCGCCATCACCCGCAGCCGCCCCCCGCTCCCCGCGCCCGCCGTGGCCAGCGCGTCGAGCTGCGTCTCCAGCACCTCCGGGTGGGCCCGCAGCAGGCGCAGCCCACGCTCGCCCAGCGCCGGGTTCGGCTCGGCCGAGCCGGGCGGCAGGAACGCCAGCGGCTTGTCGGCGCCCGCGTCGAGCGTGCGCACGATCACCGGCCCGCCGGGGAACGCCTCCAGCGCCGCCCGATAGGCGCGCTCCTGCTCCTCGGCGCCCGGGGGCTCGGCGCGGCCCAGGAAGAGGAACTCGGTGCGGTAGAGGCCGACGCCCTCGGCGCCGCAGGACCGCGCCGCTTCGAGGTCGGCCGGGCCGCCGACGTTCGCCAGGAGCGGCACCGGGTGACCGTCCTTCGTCCGCCCCGGGCCCGTGACCCGGTCGATGGCGGCCTGCCTGGCGGTGTCGACGCTCTCCGCCCTGGCCACGTCGGACTCCGTCGGCCGCGCCCGTACCTCTCCTGAGGTGCCGTCGACCAGCACCTCGACGCCGGGACGCAGCGTCGTCGCGCCCGCGCAGGCCACGACGGCGGGCACGCCCAGCGCCCTGGCCATGATCGCGGTGTGGCTGGTCGGCCCGCCCTCCTCGGTGACGAACGCGGCCACCGCGTGGCCGGACAGCAGCGCGGTGTCGGCGGGCGCCAGATCGTGCGCGACCAGCACGTACGGCGTGTCGCCCGGGGGCGGCAGGCCGGGCAGCTCCTGGCCGGTGAGCTGGGCGATCACCCGGTCCCTGAGGTCGTCGAGGTCGGCCGCCCGCTCACCGAGGTAGCCGCCGACCCCCTCCAGCACGTCCCGATATTTGGTGAAAGCCTCGTGCACGGCCCTGGGGGCGGCCGTACCCCGGTCGATCAGCGACCTGATCTTCACGACCAGCCCGGGGTCCTCCGCCATCAGGGCCTGTGCCTTGAGGATCTCGCGGGCCTCGCCGCCCGCCCGGTCACCGCGCGCCTCAAGCTCGCCCGCGACCTGCGCGAGCGCCATGACCGCGCGTTCCTTCTCCTGATCCGCGTCTCCCGCGTGTGTGGCGCCCTCGGGGGGTTCGGGCACACGGGCGGTCAGGAGGTACGCGGGGCCGTGCCCGATGCCCGGGCTGACCCCCACCCCCCGCAGGTTCACGGCGTGGAGGCGATGCTGGCGAGCTGGTCGAGAACCTCCTCGGCACCCTCGCCCTCGGCCGTGATCACGATGGTCTCCCCCTGCCGGACGTCCAGCGCCATGATCTGCAGGATGCTCTTGCCGTTGACCGGCTCGCCGCCCGTGACCTTGGCGACGCGGATGTCCATCGGGGCTTTCATCGCCGTCTGCACGAACGTGGCCGCGGGCCGGGCATGCAGCCCCACCTCCGCCGCCACGGTCGCCTTGCGCTCGCCCATGAACCCTTCCTTCCCTCTTGCTACGTCCATCGAAAAAGCTCGTCGCCCGCGTGCACGGCGCCCCGTGCCACGTCCGTCACCGCTCCGGCGACCGCGTCGAGAGCCACCACCGGGCAGACGGGCGAACGCCCGCCCGCCTCGATGGCGGCCGGATCCCAGGACACCACGGGCTGCCCGGCGCTCACCCTGTCGCCTTCGGCGGCCAGCAACTGGAATCCCTTTCCCTTGAGCTGCACCGTGTCGATGCCCAGATGCACCAGCACGCCTTTGCCGTCATCTCCTACGATGACGTACGCATGCGGGTGCAGTTTCATGATTTTCCCAGCTATGGGGGCAACAGCCTTCCCCGGGCCCCGCAACGGGTCGATCGCCGTTCCCGGCCCCACCATGCCTGCCGAGAAGACGGGGTCCGGCACCGCCGCCAGTCCCACAGCCGCCCCCTCGACCGGGGCGAGAACAGTCGTCATGGTCTCGCCCTCTTAGCCGATGATGTCCTCGATGTCGCTGGCGATGGTGTCGGCCTCCGGCCCTACGACGACCTGCACCACGTTGCCGGCGGCCATGACACCGTGGACGCCGGCCGCCCGGAGCGCGGCCTGGTCCACCTTCGTGGCGTCGGCGACCTCCGTGCGCAGCCGGGTGATGCAGGGCTCGATCTCGATGATGTTGTCGGCACCGCCTAGACCGGCGATGATCGCGTTCACGTCCGCCGCCATCCGGTCCTCCTCGTCATGACTCTGCGACCAGGCTAAACGACGCTGCGTGATCAGTCCGTCTGGGTCACCTTGTTGAGCCCGCGCGGCGCGTCGGGGTCGATGCCCAGCCGCCTGGCCAGCGCCTCGGTCAGCAGCTGCCCGGGAACGATGAGACCCATCGGCGCCAGCCACTCCGGCAGGTCGGGGCCGTTCAGGGCGGCCGTGCCCGCCCGCGCCAGGCCCTCGCCGCCGCCGATCGTGAACGCCGCCGCGCCCGCCGCCACGACACGCTCGGCCAGCGCCACCGTGCCCTGCAGCGTCGGGCTGTTCTCCGCCGCCACCAGCAGCGCCGGGGTGTCGGCGTCGACCACCGCGATCGGCCCGTGCAGCAGGTCCGCGTACGACAGGCCCATCGCGTGCAGGTAGCAGGCCTCCTTGAGCTTGAGCGCGGTCTCCAGCGCCGTCGAGAACGCCATCCCGCGCCCCGACACCACCACGCCCGGCTTGTCCGCCAGCCCCTCCACGACCGCGTCCAGGTCGCCCGGCTCGGAGATCAGCTTCTCCACCGCCTCCGGCACCCGCCGCAGTTCGTCGGCGTCCACCTCGGCGCCCAGGCCCAGCGCCAGCACGGCCAGCGCGGCGAGCTGCGTGGTGTAGGTCTTGGTCGCCGGAACGGCCTTCTCCTCGCCCGCGAGCGTGCACAGCGCCAGGTCGGCCACCTGCGCCAGCGGGCTGTCCTCGCCGCCGTTCGTGACCCCGACGGTACGGGCGCCGCAGTCCTTCGCCCAGGCCAGCGTCTCGACGATCTCCTCGGTGCGCCCCGACTGGGAGATCGCGACGGCCAGCACGCCGTCGAGGTCGAGCTTGCGCTTGTACGTCGTCGCGATCGACGGCGCCGCGAGCGCGGACAGCCTGCCGGCGTGCGACTCGACCAGGTAGCGGCCGTAGACGGCGGCGTTGTCGGAGGTGCCACGCGCGATGAACAGCAGCTGGCGGGTCTGCTCGCCCAGCGCCTTCACCTCGCCGACCCTGGGGAGCAGGGAGTCGAGCGTGGCCCGCAGCGCCTCGGGCTGCTCGGCGATCTCGCTGCGCATCTTGGTGGTCATCTCGTGTTCATCCCTCAACTGTTACCGTTCGGACTTGACCCTGTTTTGCGTCATGTGGTGGTCTAGTCCGGACTAGACCAGTACGAACCATAGCCCATGACCCAGGTCAGATCGAGGGGAGGATCCGTGGCACACATCGATCCGGACAGCCCGGTGCCCAAGTACTTCCAGCTGCGCGAGATCCTGCTCGACCTCATCGACAGCGACGAGCTCAGCATCGGCGCCGCGATCCCGTCCGAGCGCGAGCTCTGCCAGCGGTTCGGCCTGTCCCGCATGACCGTGCGGCAGGCCGTCGACCATCTCGTGTCCGAAGGGCGCCTGCACCGGGTGCCGGGCAAGGGCACGTTCGTCGCCCGGCCCAAGATCGAGCTGGCGCTCCAGCTCACCTCCTTCACCGAGGACATGCGCGCCCGCGGCATGGTGCCCGGCTCGCGCGACCTCGACCGGCGCGTCGTGCGCGCCAGCGCCCACCTGGCCAAGGAGCTCGGCATCCAGCCGGGCGAGGAGGTCCACTTCATCGAACGGCTGCGCACCGCCGACGGCGAGCCGCTGTCCATCGAACGGGCGCACATCCCGGTCAAGCTCGCCCCCGACCTCGCCGAGCACGACCTGTCCGGCCGCTCGCTCTACGAGCTGCTGGAGAGCCGCTACGGCCTCGTCATGGACGCCGGCGAGCTCACCATCGACGGCGGCATCGCCGACCCGAGCGACGCCGACCTGCTCAAGCTGGCCCGCGGCGGCGCCGTCCTGCTGCTGCAACGGCGCTCGTTCTCCGGCGGCGTCTGCGCCGAGCTCGGCGTCTCCACCTACCGCGCCGACCGCTACCAGCTCCGCACCATTCTGGAAATGCCCGCAAGACGGGGTTGAGGGCCCGACCCGGAGGGACGCCCGGTGAACGAGACCACCGCCGCCCGGCCTTCGCCGTTAGCACGCGTGATGAACGTGCTCCAGCGGATGGGCCGTTCGCTCATGCTGCCCATCGCCGCCCTCCCCGTGGCCGCGCTGATGGTCCGCTTCGGCCAGTCCGACATGCTGGGCTCCAACGGGGCCGAACCCGGCGGCCTGGCCGACGTCGCCGGGTTCGCCTGGATGAACGACGTCGCCCTCGTCATGGAGGCCGCCGGCGACGCCCTGCTGGAGAACCTGCCGATGCTCTTCGCCGTCGGCGTGGCCATCGGCTTCGCCCGCAAGGCCGACGGCACCACCGGCCTGGCCGCCGTCGTCGGCTACCTGGTCTTCGACCGGGTCACCAAGGTGATGTTCGCCGGCTCCGGCATCCGCGACACCGTGATCATCCGGGAGGCCCAGGACCAGGGCGTCGCCGAGGTCATCAACTTCGGCCTGCAGAACCCCACCAAGGTGCTCGGCGGCATCCTCATGGGCCTGGTCACCGCCCTGCTGTGGCAGCGCTTCCACCGGATCAAGCTGCCCTCCTGGCTCGCCTTCTTCGGCGGGCGGCGCTTCGTCCCGATCATCACCACGCTGGCCGCGCTGGTGCTCGGCGTGGTCATCGGCTGGGTGTGGCCCATACTCGGCGAGTGGATCGGCCACGCCGGCGAGGCGCTCACCACGCTCGGGCCGCTCGGCACCGGCATCTACGGGCTGATCAACCGGCTGCTCATCCCGCTCGGGCTGCACCACTTCGCCAACTCCATCGTCTGGCACGTGGTGCCCCAGTGCGACGTCGGCGGGCGCGCCCTCGGCGGCGACTGGAACTGCTACTTCGCCGGCGACCCCACCGCCGGGGAGTTCATGGCCGGGTTCTTCCCCGTCATGATGTTCGCGCTGCCCGCCGCCGCGCTCGCCATGTGGCGGGCCGCTCCGGCGCACCGGCGCACGGCCGTGGGCGGCATCATGCTGACCGCCGCCCTCGCCTCGTTCGTCACCGGCATCACCGAGCCCATCGAGTTCGCGTTCATCTTCGTCGCCCCCGTGCTGCTCGTCGTGCACGCCGTGCTCACCGGCCTCGCCATGGCCCTCACCACGCTCATCGGCGGGCAGCTCGGCTTCGGCTTCTCCGCGGGGCTGCTCGACATGCTGCTCAACGCCAGCAAGTCCAACACCCAGAACGTGCCCGGCATCCTCCTGCTCGGCGTCGTCTACGGCGTCGTCTACTACGTCGTGTTCAGCTTCCTCATCCGCAAACTCGACATCATGACCCCCGGCCGCGAGCCGGAACCCGACGTCGACTCCGGCGAGCCCCGCGCCCCCTAGCGCCGTTCTCCCCGCGCCCCCTGACTCCGTTTCCCCGCGCACCCGGCCCGTTCTCCGCGCGCCCCCTGGCTCCGTTTTCCCCGCCCTCCCGCGTGGTAGGAACCGACCGACCCCCGTGACGTGCGGGGGGATGCATGACCAGCAAGGGCGGCTCGGCGTTCGCGGTGCTGCAACGCGTCGGCCGCTCGCTCATGATGCCCATCGCCGTCCTGCCCGCCGCCGGCCTGCTGTTCCGCTTCGGCCAGGACGACCTGCTCGGCAAGGACGGGCTCGGCGGCACCTGGCCCTGGCTGCTCCCCGTCGCGAACGTGCTCGCCGCGGCCGGCGGCGCGCTCTTCGACAACCTGCCGCTGCTGTTCGCCATCGGCGTCGCGATCGGCTTCGCCCGCAAGGCCGACGGCTCCACCGCCCTGGCCGCCCTCGTCGGCTACCTCGTCTTCGACCGCGTCACCAAGACCCTGTTCTTCGAAGCGGGCAGCGGCGCCGTCTACGACCGGGTCATGATCACCACCGTGCGCGACGGCGCCACCGCCCCCGCCCTCGACCTGGCCGCCGCCAACCCCACCGGCGTCCTCGGCGGCATCCTCATCGGCCTGGCCGCCGCCCTCCTGTGGGAGCGGTTCTACCGCATCAAGCTCCCCTCCTGGCTGGCCTTCTTCGGCGGGCGCCGGTTCGTCCCCATCATCACCGCCGTCGCCGCCCTCCTGCTCGGCGTCGTCCTCGGCATCCTGTGGCGGCCCGTCGCCGACTGGCTGGCCGTCGCCGGCGACTGGCTCTCCGCCCACGGCACCGCCGGAGCCGGCATCTACGGCCTCGCCAACCGGCTGCTCATCCCCTTCGGCCTGCACCACGTGCTCAACACCATCGTCTGGTTCACGCTCCCCGAATGCCGCGCCGGCCAGCACGGCGCCACCCGCGACGCGGCAGGCGACCTGAACTGCTACTTCGCCGGGGAGCAGGGCGCCGGCATCTTCATGACCGGCTTCTTCCCCATCATGATGTTCGGCCTGCTCGGCGCCGCCGTCGCCATGTGGCGCGCCGCCCTCCCCCACCGCCGCGCGGCCGTCGGCGGCATCATGCTCTCCGCCGGGCTCACCTCGTTCATCACCGGCATCACCGAACCCCTGGAATTCGCGTTCATCTTCGTCGCGCCCGCCCTGTTCGCCGTGCACGCCGTGCTCACCGGCCTGTCGATGGCCCTCATGGCCGAGCTCGGCGCCCGCCTCGGCTTCACCTTCTCCGGCGGCGCCATCGACCTGCTCCTCAACGCCAGCAAGTCCAACACGCACCGGATCGACCTGATCATCCTGGCCGGGCTCGCCTACGCCGTCGTCTACTACGCGCTGTTCACCTTCCTCATCCGCGCCCTGTCGCTCCCCACCCCCGGCCGCGAAGTTGAGGACACCCCCGACCGGCCCCCGGCCTGACCCGAAAAGGCTGCGGCACCGCTCCAGCTTCCCGCGACCTTCTACGCCCGCCGCCCCATACCCGGACACGCGCCGAACAAGTTGGCGGCCGATGTATCTGCCGGCCGCGCCGAAACCTCCTAGTACCGATCTGTCGCCCCCCTTGATGGAGGACCCATGCCCTCGCACGACACCCACGGATCGCTCGCCCTCACCACCCTGGTCTGGGGCGCCCCCGGCGCCCTGCCCGACGAGCGGCGGCTCCGGCAGCTCGGCCAGGCCCTCGCCGAGGTCCTCGCCGGCCGCCGGCCGCCCGAGACCCTCATCGACCGCCTCACCGACCGCGCCTACCGCGAACTGGTCCGGGCCGGCCGCATGATCGACTCCCCCCGGCCGCCGTTCGTCGGCGTCCCCCACGTCAAGGAGCCCCGGGACGGGGCCATCGAGATGTGCCTGCTCGTCCACTGCGGCGACCGCGCCCGCGTCCTCGCCCTCCGCCTGGAACGTCGCGGCGTCCAATGGCTCTGCACCGACTTCGAAACCGCCTGACCCCACCCGGCGCCCCGGGGCAGCCTGCGACCGCACCGCTTCTGAGCCACCCCCTGCCGCGCGCCCCGCCTCTCCGCACGAGAGCCAGGCGCTCCCCCTCCGGGCCCGGCCCACGGGGGAGCGCCCGCAGGGCCCGGCCCACAGGATCCGCCCCACAGGGCCCGGCCCGCAGGATCCGGCCCACAGGATCCGACCTGCAGGGCCCGGCCCGCAGGTGGCGCCCGAAGGGGAGCCACCGCGGGGTCCGCCCGTGGGAACCCCGACCCCAGGGAGCCTCACCGCCCGGAACCCGCCCCCGGGGCCGGGACACGCGGCCTGGACGCTCGGGGACCGGACGCTCGGGAGCCCGAACACGGGCCCGGGCGCTCGGGGGCCCGAACGCTCAACACCCGGACCCCAGAGGCCGGGACCCTGGACGCCCAGGGCCGGTCACCCGGGGCCCTGACGCCCGGCCGCCCGGACACCTGGGGGCCTTGGAGTCCGTGGGGCCGGGCGGCCGGGGCGGGGGCGGGGGCGGGGTGGCGTCGGGCCTTTGGGGCGGGCCCGGACGCGGAGCAGCCCCCGCCCGGGAGGGGCGGGGGCTGCTCGGGGTCGTGGGTCAGGCGGCGTTCTTCGGGTCGCCGTGGCAGCGCTTGTACTTCTTGCCGGACCCGCACGGGCACGGCGCGTTGCGCTCGACGTTGCCGTAGGCGGCGCGCTCGGCGGCGGTGCTGACCCGGGTGCGCTCGACGTCACCCTGCTCGCCCGGCGCCGTGTACTCCAGCTCGGCCGGACGCTCGGGGCCGCGGAGCCCGCGGGCGATGATGGACCGGGTCTCGGTCATCATCGGGTCCTCGACCTCCTCGACGATGGGGTTCTCCTGAACCTCCACCTCAAGGTTGAACAGGAACCCGACCGAGTCCTCCTTGATGCCTTCGAGCATCGCAGCGAACATCTCGAAGCCCTCGCGCTGATACTCGATCTGCGGGTCCTTCTGCGCGTAGGCCCGCATGCCGATGCCTTCGCGCAGGTAGTCCATCTCGTAGAGGTGCTCGCGCCACTTGCGGTCGAGGACGGAGAGGATGACGCGGCGCTCCAGGTCGCGGGTCGCCTCGGCGCCCCACTCCTCCTCGCGCCTGGCGTACGCCTCCAGCGCGTCGGCCTTGATCCGCTCGCTGATGATGTCGGCGGTGAGCTCCTCGCGGGAGCCGACCTCCTCGACCAGGTCCTCGAGCTTGAGCGAGACCGGGTAGAGGCCGGCGAAGGCCTTCCACAGCTTGTCGAGGTCCCACTCCTCGGCGAAGCCCTCGGCGGTGGCGCCGGCGACGTAGCCGTCGATGACGTCGCCGATGAAGCCGCGGACCTGCTCGTGCAGGTCGGCGCCTTCGAGGACGCGGTGGCGCTCGGCGTAGATGACCTTGCGCTGCCGGTTCATCACCTCGTCGTACTTGAGAACTTCCTTGCGGATCTCGAAGTTCTGCTGCTCGACCTGGTGCTGGGCGGAGGCGATGGCCTTGGAGACGATGCCGGACTCGATCGGCTGGTCGTCGGGGATGTTGAGGCGCGTCATGATCATCTCGACCCGGGCCGAGTTGAACAGGCGCATCAGGTCGTCGCCGAGCGACAGGTAGAAGCGCGACTCGCCGGGGTCGCCCTGGCGTCCGGAGCGGCCGCGGAGCTGGTTGTCGATGCGGCGCGACTCGTGGCGTTCGGTGCCGAGCACGTACAGGCCGCCGAGCGCGCTGACCTCGTCGTGCTCGGCCTTGACCTGGGCCTTGGCCTTCTCCAGCGCCTCGGGCCAGGCCTTCTCGTATTCCTCGGGGGTCTCGAGCGGGTCGAGGCCGCGCTGGCGCAGCTCGGCGTCGGCGCGGAACTCGGGGTTGCCGCCGAGCATGATGTCGGTGCCTCGACCGGCCATGTTGGTGGCGACGGTGACGGCGCCCTTGCGGCCGGCCTCGGCGACGATCGCGGCCTCACGCGCGTGGTTCTTGGCGTTGAGGACCTCGTGCGGGACGCCGCGGCGCTTGAGCGCCTTGGACAGCCGCTCGGACTTCTCGACGGAGGTGGTGCCGACGAGGACGGGCTGGCCGGCCTCGTGGCGCTCCTTGATGTCGTCGACGACCGCGTTGAACTTGGCGTCCTCGGTCTTGTAGACGACGTCCGGCTGGTCCTTGCGGATCATCGGCCGGTTGGTGGGGATGGGCACCACGCCGAGCTTGTACGTCTGGTGGAACTCGTTGGCCTCGGTGACGGCGGTGCCCGTCATGCCGGCGAGCTTGTCGTACAGGCGGAAGTAGTTCTGCAGGGTGACGGTCGCCAGGGTCTGGTTCTCGTCCTTGACCTTGACGCCTTCCTTGGCCTCGATGGCCTGGTGCATGCCCTCGTTGTAGCGGCGGCCGTGCAGGATGCGGCCGGTGAACTCGTCGACGATCAGGACCTCGCCGTCGGAGACGATGTAGTCCTTGTCCTTCTTGAAGAGCTCCTTGGCCTTGAGCGCGTTGTTGAGGAAGCCGACGAGGTGGGTGTGCTCGGGCTTGTAGAGGTTGTCGATGCCGAGCCAGTCCTCGACCTTGGCGACGCCGTCCTCCAGCACGCCGACGGTGCGCTTCTTCTCGTCGACGATGTAGTCGCCGGTGCTCTCCTCGCCGGGGTTCTTGGCCTCGACGCCCTTGCGGAGGCGCGGAACGATCTTGGCGAACTCGGCGTACCACTTGCCGGACTGCTCGCCGGGGCCGGAGATGATCAGCGGCGTACGGGCCTCGTCGATGAGGATGGAGTCGACCTCGTCGACGATCGCGTAGTTGTGGCCGCGCTGGACGCACTCGTCGAGCGACCAGGCCATGTTGTCGCGCAGGTAGTCGAAGCCGAACTCGTTGTTGGTGCCGTACGTGATGTCCGCCTGGTACTGCTTGCGGCGCTCGTCGGGCTGCTGGCCGGAGAGGATCATGCCGACCTCTAGGCCGAGGAAGCGGTAGACGCGCCCCATGTTCTCGGCGCCGACCTTGACCAGGTAGTCGTTGACCGTGATGACGTGCACGCCTTTGCCGGAGATGGCGTTGAGATAGGCGGGCAGAGTACAGGTCAGGGTCTTGCCCTCACCCGTCTTCATCTCGGAGATGTTGCCCATGTGCAGGGCAGCGCCGCCCATGATCTGCACGTCGAAGTGCCGCTGACCGAGCACGCGGCGGGCCGCCTCGCGTACGGTCGCGAACGCTTCGGGAAGCAGATCGTCAAGGGACTCGCCCTCGGCGTAGCGCTGCTTGAACTCGTCCGTCATCGCGCGCAACTCCGCGTCGGACAGGCTCGTGAAGTCGTCCTCGATGGAGTTGACCTGGTCTGCGATCCGCTTGAGCTTGCGCAGAGTCTTGCCCTCGCCGGCACGTAGGATCTTGTCGAGAATGGCTGCCACTTTATGTAAAGCTCCTCGCAGGTCTACCCCGGCGGCGCCGCCAGGAGGAGAGGCCGAGACAAACTTCCCCGGTTGCCATCGTAGGCGGTTCTGCAACCAGACACAGCCACCGTGACGACAAGGGCGCGGACCACGTCTGGGAGAATGGGGGTCAGGCAGAGAGTATGCCGGTTGACAGCCGGTTCGCACCGATTAACGGGATTTCCGGCAAAGGAAGGATTTGTCATGGTTGAGGGGAAGAAGTCGGAGCACACGGAGAACCTCGGCAGCCACGGCGGCCGCGCGTCCTCGTGGCTCGCCGTGACGGTGATGCTCGTGGGCACCATCGTGGGCGGCTTCGGTCTCACCGCCGCCAACTGGCCGATCGTGTGGGTCGGCGTCGGGCTCTTCGTGGTGGGAGGCATCCTCGCCCTGGTGTTCGACATCTTCACCGACGTCGTGATCGACGCCCCCCGGGTGGGCATGCGCGCCGAAGACCACCGCTGACGCCCGAGGCCCCTCCCTCGGGCCGATCCGCCCCCGCACCGGGCATCGAACTTTCTGTCGGTGCCCATCGCTAGCATTCCGGCATGCTTCGCCGTACGGAATCGCCCCGATGACCGCCTTGACCCCCGATGAGGCGCGCCGGCTCATCCTGCGTGCCCAGGGCTTCGTGGGCGCGGACGCGCGCCGGGGCGGGCCGCACGCGATGCTGCGGCGGCTCGGTGCCATCCAGCTCGACACGATCTCGGTGCTCGCCCGCTCCCACGAGCTGGTCGCCTACGCCCGCCTCGGCGCGGTCGGCCGGCAGACCGTCGAGCGGGCCTACTGGCACAATCCCGCCCAGAGCTTCGAATACTGGTGCCATGCCGCGTGCATCCTGCCCATCGAGCACTGGCCGCTGTTCGCGTTCCGCCGCCGCGCCTACCGTGAGCGCCGCTTCCGCTGGCACGAGGTGCCCGACCACGTCGACAAGCTGCTCCAGCAGGCCCGCGACTCCGGCCCGCTGACCACCAGCGACGTCGGCGGCGCCAAGAACGGCGGCCCCTGGTGGGACTGGTCCGAGTCCAAGATCGGCCTGGAGTGGCTGCTCGACATCGGCGAGCTCGTCTGCGCCCGCCGGGTCGGCTGGCGCCGCGTCTACGACGTCGCCGAGCGCGTCGTCCCCGCCGAGCTCCTCGACCAGGACCTCACCGACGAGGAGTGCATCACCCGCCTGACCGCCGTCGCCGGCCGCTCGCTCGGCGTCGCGACCCGCGGCGACCTGATCGACTTCCTCCGCCTCACCGGCCGCCACAGCGCCATCCTCGACGAGGCCCTGCGCAGCGGCGCCGCCGGCCTGGTCCCCGTACGCGTCGCGGGCTGGCCCGCCGCCCCCAAGGCCGCCGGGTCCGCCAACGCCTGGGCCGACCCCGCCCTCCTGGAGTCCGAGACCCGTGGCCGCCACCGCACCACGCTCGTGTCTCCGTTCGACTCGCTCATCTGGCACCGGGGCCGCACCGAGCGCGTCTTCGGCTTCAACTACCAGCTGGAGCTGTACGTGCCCAAGCACAAGCGGGTGCACGGCTACTTCACCATGCCGGTGCTGGCCGGGGGCCGCCTGATCGGCCGGGTCGACCCGGCCCGCGAAGGTTCCACCCTGGTCGCCCGCCAGCTCAGCCTGGAGCCCGGCCTGACCAGCGCCAAGTGGGTCGACGCGCTGCGCGACGCCCTGTGGTCGGCGGCCGAATGGGTGGGCTGCGACGCCGTCCGCGTCGAGCGCACCGACCCCCCGGAGCTCGCCCCGCTGCTGACGATGACCGGCGGCGCCTGATCGGGGCCGCCGGCGCCCGGAAATGGCCGGTTCCCGAACCGTGGGATAGTCTGGAGGCACCGAGGACATCTCGCGCGTTGGCACCCAGGTCGGCGACGCCCCCGGCGAAGCACCGCGATCGGTCCCGCCCCGCGGGACCGGACAGGGCAGGCGAGCATGACGCCGACGCTCACTTCTCATCCCGCGCCGGACCTCGGCGCACGCCGCCGCCACGACCGTCCCACTCGCTGCGGCAGACCAGGGTTTCACCGGCCCGCCCGCTGAGGGGCCACCACGAAGGCCCGCGCCGTCCTCAGAGCCGGATGGAGCGCATCGCCCGACCGGGCGACGAACCGCTCTCCGGCTCCCGGCAGCTCATCCCATCTCGCATCTCCGAACGGAGACACCATGCAGCTTCTCGACACAACATCGATCAACACGACCCCGATCACCACGGCCCCCATCAACGGCGTCGGCTCGTCCGCTCCCACTGTTCTGCGTCTGTCCGGTGAGATCGACCTGTTCACCAGCCCGGCGCTGCGTCAGCGCCTGTTCAACGCGCTCGACCACAGCACCGGCGTGCTCGTCCTCGACATGTCCCAGGTGACCTTCTGCGACGCCGGCGGGCTCGCCGTGCTCATCGGCACGCAGAGCCGCGCCAAGGCCCGTGGCATCACGCTCACCCTGACCGGGCTGCGCCCGTTCATGACGCGGCTGCTGCGCGTCTCCGGCCTCTCGGGCCGCTTCCCGGTCCTGCCGTGACGGCGGCCGTCAGCGCGGCGACAGCACGAGAACCGCGCCGTCGGCGGTCCGGGCGCCAGGCGCAGCCGCAGGCCGTTGATCCTGGCGGGCGCGTCCGGCCGTACGGTCAGCGCGCCCACGTCGCGGCACTGGCCGCCGTCGCAGACGCTGCTCAGGCTGACGCCCGCGCCCCGCACACTCAGCGACCCCGACGACCCGCGCAACTCGATCCGCACCCCGCCGTCGCCGTCGCCGTCGCCGTGTCCGTTGCCGTCTCCGTCGCCGTGTCCGTTGCCGTCTCCGTCCAGGGACGCGACGGTGAGCCGGTCCACGCCGTGCCGCCCGTCCAGGTCGAGGGCGTCCCCAGCCTTCACCACGACCTCGCACTCCCCGTCCCGACAAGCGGCCGGCTCCGTCCCGTCCGCGGCCGTACCGGACAGACTGCGGTCCTCCCCAGGGGAACGGACGGGGCCGCCACCCGGCACGGTGGCACCGGACGACCCCGCCGACTGCGAGGTCCCCACCGGGGACGGAGGGGCCGAGGCTGAGCAGCCGGTGAGGGCCACCAGAGCGGCCGCCACAGGAACCACCAGGGCGACCGCCGCGGCTTCCACCACGGCGGCTCGGGCGGAAAGGGCCGGCACGGGCGCAACGGCTCCACAGGCCGAAACCTCGGACCTGGGGAAAGCGGCGGGGCGGGGGCAGGCGGGCATGGGACTCCTCGGGCCGGGGCGCGGGTGGAGGAGCCCGGGTCGCGTGCGGCCCTGCCGCCTCCACCGGTGTCGTGCCCGGCCGCCAGGGGGTGCGCCCGCCTGGGGCCCTACTTCCCGCCCGGGTGGAGGCGGCCCGGATGCCTCAGGTGATCTCCAGCATGCGCTCGCGCACCGCGTAGACGACGGCTTCCATGCGCGAGTGCAGCTGCAGTTTGTCCAGGATGTTGCGTACGTGGTTCTTCACGGTGTTTTCAGAGATGAACAGCTGCTTGGCGATCTCGCGGTTGTTCATGCCCTTGGCCACCAGGCGCAGGACTTCCATCTCACGCTCGGTCAGCCGGGGCACCGGGAGCTGGGGCGGCCGTTCGGTCTCCTTGCGGCTCATGTTCGCGAACTCGCTGATGAGCTTGGCCGCCATCGCCGGGTTGATTAACGACTGTCCTTCGTGCACGCCGCGCACCGCCGCCGGGACGTCGTTGATCTGGACGTCCTTGAGCAGGTAGCCCGTCGCGCCGGCCTTGATGGCCTCGAAGAGGTCCTCCTCCTCGTCGCTGACGGTCAGCATGATGATGCGGGTGCTCGGCACCGAGGCCTTGATGCCCTTGGTGGCCTCGATGCCGTCCTGGCGGGGCATGCGGACGTCCATCAGCGCCACGTCGGGCATGAGACGGTCGGCCAGTTCGACCGCCTCCTGCCCGTCGCTCGCTTCGCCGACCACCTCGATGTCGGGCTCCGCGGCCAGCGCGAGGGCCAGGCTCCGCCGGATCAGCTCGTGGTCGTCCACGATCAGCACGCGGATCGGCTCGCCGTCTGCGGGGCGGGCCTCGCCGGACTCCGTCACGAAGCCTCCCTGATCCGCCTCGCGACCGCTGTGCGCGCGTTTCGCTCGCTCACCTGCGCCTGACTGAGCTCGCTCACGTCTCCTCCTCGTCGGGGGGCCAGAGCCGTCGGACCGCCATGATGACACGGGTCCCGCGGTCCTCGGGTGGTCGAGAAGATCTTTCGGCCCGCGATCAGGGTTCTACGAGCCGCAACACGCCGTAGTTGTAGCCGCGCCGGTTGTAGACGACGCACGGCTGGCCGCTCTCCTTGTCACGGAACAGGTAAAAGTCGTGGCCGACCAGCTCCATCTCCAGCAGAGCCTGATCGATGGTCATGGGTTCCGCCTTGTGGAACTTCTCCCTCACGATGAGCGGCCCGTCGCCGTCCATCTCGATGGGGACGATGTCGTCGTACTGCTCGTCGTCGGGCAGCCGGTCTTCCTCGGGCTCGGGTTGCGCGGGGGCGGCAGGCTGCTGCCGCGGTGGGGCGGGCAGGTCGGGCAGCGTCGCGGTGATCTCCGCCACGGAGGGCTGGGCGTGGTTGCCGTGGTGCACCTTGCGCCGGTCGGCGAGGCGCCGGAGGCGGCCTTCCAGCTTGTCCATGGCCAGGTCGAGGGCGGCGAATCGGTCGTCGGCGGAGGCCTCGGCGCGGATGGCGGGCCCTCGCGAGTGAATGGTGAGCTCGACGCGCTCACGCTGGTCGGCGAGGCGCGGGTTGCGCTCCTTCGACACCTCCACATCGACTCGGATGAGTTTGTTGTCCAGACGCTCGATCCTGGCCAGCTTGGTCGTCACGTGGTCGCGGAACCGCTCACTCACTCCTGTGTGCCGGCCCTTGACGATGATGTCCATGCAACAGCCCCCCTTCGGTCTAACGACTGAGAAAGAGCGCCCGACGACGACGTGCTTGCCGGGCGGGGTCTTCTGTCTGCCTCTCTGTCACCGTTACCCTCTTCCGCCGACTCGTCACCGGGAACTCGGGCGGCACCCGCCCGGCCGACCTGGTCTTCGACCCCACATTCGCCTGCTGAGGATTTCGCAGCTCTGTCGCCACTACTGCCCTTCTCTCCTGACGGGGGACATCTGGACCCCCGGGGAGGCAGGACTTACCCCTAAGCCGCACCGTGATCGGTCGACAAAGAGTCGCCTTACGTGGACCGTTTTGCCTGCGGCTGGCATCGGCTAGCAGAGCCGGGACTCCCGGCTCTGCGCAACCACGGACCCGAACGGGTGCCATGTTCAGACGCTATCCGGATCGGCGGCGAATGTCAGCCGGAGGATCGGGCAAAGGATCACTTTCTGTGATTTTCGTACGGTGTTACGGGCGTGACGGATGGCCGGTTAGGGCTCCCGGCAGCCCTTGCGGGTCTGGGACATCGGGCTCCTGAGCTGCCTACCTCGCGCGGAGGGTTACGGACATGTGGCCCCCGGGGCAGGCGGCAGACTTGGATCTTTCTTTACCGACGGTAATCGTAGTCATTCCGAAACTCTTCGGCGTGTCGCCATGTGAGGGCGGGTAGAACGGCGTGTCGCGCCGACGGTGACGGCGAGCGGCACCCGGAGCCCGGCGGCCCGCAGCGCCCTTGCGGCCTCGGCGAGGGTGGCCCCGGTGGTGACGATGTCGTCCACGAGCAGCACAGGCGCCGCTGGCGGCGTCCCGGCGGCGCGCCGGACACCCAGTGAGGCCGCGAGGTTGGCGGCCCGCTCCGTGGAGCTCAGGCCCGCCTGGTCGGCCACCCGCCGGACCTGCCCGAGCCCCGGCCACAGCGTGGCGACGACCCCGTGAGCGCGCAACTGCCGCACGACGGGCGCGGCGAGCGCCCCGACCACGTCGTGCCCCCTCCACCTGACCGCCCACCGCGCGCTCGGCACCGGCACCACCGTGACGGCCGCGTCGCCCGACGCGGTAAGAGCGGTGAGAGCGGTGAAGGCCAGCAGGTCCGCCAGGGCGCCCGCCAGGGACGCCTCGCCGCGCTCCTTGCAGGCGACGAGCGCCGTGCGCAGCACCCCCGTGTACGGGCCCGCCGACCAGCAGGCGGGCAGCCCGGCCGGGACGGGGTCGGGCGTGCGGCGGGCGGGGTCGGCCAGGCGGCCGAGGCAGCCCTCGCACAGCCGCGCCCCGGCCGCGCCGCACCCCAGGCACGGGCGGGGCAGGACGAGATCGAGCACAGGACCGAGCACAGGACCGAGCACGCCGCCATGATGCCGGGCGGCGCCGACAGCCCGGCCGGGGTCAGCCCAGGGCGAAGATCGGCTTCTCGACGGCGGTGGCGGGCTTGGGCGCCCAGGTCTGCTTGTCGCGCCCGTACTCCAGGATCTCGTTGCCGTCCTCGGTGGTGGCCAGGATGACGTCGCCCTGGGCGGCGAGGTGTTCGAGGGGCTTGCTGGTCGTGGGGAGCTGGAGGGTCTCGCCGTCGCCCACGTTGATCTCCTTGACGACCTGCCCGGCCTTGGTGCGCACGAGGACGAGCAGGTGCTCGCCGTCGCTCCAGGCGATGTCGCGGATCTCGTCCTCGCCCTCGGCCGAGATGAGCGTCTGGAAGTTGCTCAGCATCGCGCCCGCGCCGCCGCCGGCCAGCGCGCCGACCTGGACCTGCTTCTTGCCGACGAGCACGGCGACCCGTACGCCGTCGCGCGACATCCGCAGCGAGGTGACGTCGAGCCCCTGGAGTGCGGGGGCGGCGACGTGCTCGGGGCCGCGGCTGACGGACGGGTAGGAGCGCAGCACGCTGCCGCTCTGCTGGTCGTACGTCCACAGGGAGCCGTCGCGGTGCCAGGACGGGTCGGTCAGCTTCTCGCCGGGGATGGACTGCTGCCAGCGGCCGTCGGCGGCGTGCCGGGTGACCCAGATGCCGCCCTCGGTGGAGCGGGCGGCGACGCGGTCGCGGTCCTTGGACACGGCGAACCCGGAGTAGGTCTCCCCCGGCTGCCCGGCGGGCCCGGCGAGCGGGCGGCCCTCGCCGTCGTTGCCGAGCAGGTGGACGGCGCCCTTGCTGGTGTAGAAGACCTGCCGGTCCTCGACCGCCAGCCAGCGCTCGGGCAGGTTGGCGGGCACGATGAGCGGCCCGGTGGAGAAGAACGGCTCGCCCTCGACCTGGATCTCCAGGCTGCGGCCGTTGGCCAGGCCGTTGACGCTGAGGCTGGCCCTGAGCTGGGCCTCCAGGCCCTCGCGGAAGGTGTCGGAGGGCCGGAACGGGCCGGCCAGGTTGATGATCACGCGGTCCTCGCTGGACCTGATCGACAGCACCCGCGCCCCGGCGGGGAACTCGTTGCCGACCGCGCCCTGCAACGCGCTGGTGGGGCCCTGGATGACGCGTTCGACGACGGTCTCGGCGAAGCTCTCCGTCGCCTTGATGCGCAGCCGTACGCGGTCGGCCACGAGCCGGTCGGGCTCGTGCGTGCCGGCGGCGGTGCCGTTGAGGTAGTAGAGGTTCGTCGGCCGGTACGCGCGCCGCACGTCGGCGTCGGTGAGCAGGAGTCCCTGGGGCAGCAGGTTGACCCGGTAGTCGCCGTTGCGGTCCTTGACCAGGGTGATCGCCCGGCTGACCTTGTTGTCGTCGGCGGGGTCGACGGGCACGTACGTGTCGTCCTCGTTGATCTGGGCGATCTTGGTGCCGAGGATCGTGACGATGGTCTCCTTCTTCTCCTTGTTCTCGACGACGTCGTCGAAGCGGAAGCCGTTGTCGATCACCGTCACGGGGCCGTCGGCCTTCCAGACCCGCCTGGCCTCCTCGGTCAGGTACTTGGGCAGGATGCCGGGGTCGTCGGCGTAGGCGGCCATGGCGGCCTGGAGGCCCTCGACGACCTGCTGGGCGCTCCAGCCGCGCTGGGGCTCGACGGCGACCAGGCGCTGGAAGGGCACGGTCACGGAGTCGCCGCTGCCCGCCTCCTCGATGGGGAACGGCCCGCCCACGGGGATGACGGCGCAGCCCGACAGGGCCAGCACCGCGGCGGCGGCCGCGGCGCACAGCCGGTTAGCTCTCGCCATGCGCGCCCCCGTCGCCGGTCGCGGGCAGCAGCACCGGGGTCATCTGGCCCCGCCAGGTGCGGCGCATCTCGATCTCGGGCGGCACGAGCGGCAGCGGGGAGCCCTTGAGGTCGATCCCGGCGCGGCGCGGCAGCGTGAGCCGGAACTGCGAGCCCTCGCCCGGCTGTCCCCACGCCTGGAGCCAGCCGCCGTGCAGCGTGGCGTCCTCGCGGGAGATGGCCAGGCCGAGCCCGGTGCCGCCGATGGTCCTGGCCCGGGACGGGTCGGCCCGCCAGAAGCGGTCGAACACCAGCGTGTCCTCGCCGCCCTTCAGCCCGATGCCGTGGTCGCGCACGGCGACGGCCACCGCGTCGCGGTCGGCGCCGACGGTGACGACGATGTCGCGGCCCTCTCCGTGCTCGATGGCGTTGAACAGCAGGTTGCGCAGGATGCGCTCGACCCGGCGGTTGTCGATCTCGGCCATGCACGGCTCGTTGGGCAGCCGCAGCTCGAAGCGGGTGCTGTGGCGTTCGGCGAGCGCCTCGGAGTCGGCGATGGCGCGCAGCACCACGTCGCGCAGGTCGACGGAGTCGAGGTCGAGGGTGGCGGCGCCGGCGTCGTAGCGGCTGATCTCCAGCAGGTCGGCGAGCATCGACTCGAAGCGTTCGAGCTGGGCCTGCATGAGCTCGGCCGAGCGCGAGGCCATCGGCTCGAAGTCCTCGCGGGCGTCGTACAGCAGGTCGGCGGCCATCCGGACGGTGGTCAGCGGGGTGCGCAGCTCGTGCGAGACGTCGGAGACGAACTGCCGCTGGACCTGCGAGAGCTCCTCAAGCTGGTGGATCTTGAGCGCCAGGTTGGCGGCCATCTCGTTGAACGAGGTCGCCAGCCTGGCCAGGTCGTCCTCGCCGCGCACCTTGAGCCGCTCGTCGAGCTTGCCGGCGGCCAGCCGCTCGGCGGCCTGGCGGGCCAGCCGGACCGGGCTGACGACCTGCCGGGTGACCAGGTACGCGATCGCGGCCAGCAGCAGCACCAGCCCGAAGCCGACCACGACGATGGCCAGCCGGACGTTGGACAGCATCTGCTCTTCGTCGGTGAACGGGAAGAAGTGGTAGACCTCGTAGCCGCCGTAGGCGCTGATGACGGCGCCGATGACGAGCGTCTGGCGGGGCTGGGTCTCGCCGGCGAACTGGATGCGGTCGGTGAAGCGCTGCGGCGTGTCGATGAACTTCTCCACCTGCCGCTGCAGCTTCTGGCGCAGCGCCGGGGGCACGTCGGCGGGCGTGACGTTACCGGAGGCGCGTGACTGGCCGGGCTCGGCGACGTTGAGGATCAGCACCTCGTAGCGCTTCTTCGAGCCGTCGCCGCCGGAGCCGATGATGGCGTCCATCACCTCGTCGAGCGGGTCGGGCGGCACGGTCTTGCCGGCTTCGGCGGGCTTGGACTGGTCGTCCTCGTGCCGGCTGAGCGCGTCGGCGATGCGCAGCCGGTCGGCCGAGGCGTCGCTGGCGGCCGACTGCTGGCGGCGTTCGATCACCGAGTTGTTGATCTGGTCCGACAGGAACGTGCCGAGCACCACCACCACGATCACCGAGATGACGAGCGTGCTGGTGACGACCTGGAGCTGCAGGGAGCGGCGCCAGATCCGCCGCGCCCTGCCCGCCGCACGCCTGGCCCGCCGGCGGACTCCGCCGAGGATCTGGCGGAGTGTCCGGCGGCGCGTGCGCCTGGTCGTCGTCGGGGGCATGGCGGGGGCGTCAGGGCAGGTCAGGCGGGGCCGGCTTTGTAGCCGACGCCGCGAACCGTCACCACGATCTCGGGGTGCTCGGGGTCCTTCTCGATCTTGGCCCGGAGCCGCTGCACGTGCACGTTGACCAGCCGCGTGTCGGCGGCGTGGCGGTAGCCCCAGACCTGCTCCAGCAGGACCTCGCGGGTGAAGACCTGGCGCGGCTTGCGGGCCAGGGCGACCAGCAGGTCGAACTCCAGCGGGGTCAGGTTGATGGTCTCGTCGCCGCGCTTGACCGAGTGGCCGGCCACGTCGATGGTGATGTCGCCGATCTGGAGGATCTCCGGCGTCGGCTCGTCGGTGCGACGCAGCCGCGCGCGGACCCGGGCCACCAGTTCCTTCGGCTTGAACGGCTTGACGATGTAGTCGTCGGCGCCGGACTCCAGGCCGAGCACGACGTCGATCGTGTCGCTCTTGGCGGTGAGCATGACGATCGGCACCCCGGACTCCGCCCTGATCCTGCGCGCGACGTCGATGCCGTCGGCGCCGGGCAGCATCAGGTCGAGCAGGACGAGGTCAGGGCGCGTGTCGCGGAACGCGTCCAGCGCCTTGTCGCCGTCGCTGACAAAGGATGGTTCGAAGCCCTCACCGCGCAACACGATGCCCAGCATCTCGGCGAGAGCGGCATCGTCGTCGACGACCAGCACGCGACCTTTCATGGCCCCTCATTCGTTCTACGCATTCTGGGACATATCAGCACGATCGCTGAAGGTTACCCTTGGTCGGCTCATGTGTGGGACATGACACCGGTTAAGGCGATGTTTCAAGCTCGCCCCCGCGACCGCAATCTTCAGTCTGCGGTAACGGAGCGTCCTTCGGCCATCCCTGCGCGATATCCGTGGCACGAATCGACGCCCCGACACCACCGACCCGCCCAGCATGCCAGGATTGGGATATGTCAGACGGTCACGGTCCCACTCCCGAGACGCCCCGAGGCTGGGCCGCGGAGCAGCCCCCGCCCTACGGCGCGCCTCCGGCTTCTCCGTGGACCGCCCCCGGACAGCAACAGATCCCTCCGCCTCCCGGCACCCCGTTCCCGCCGCCGCCCCAAGGTTACGGTCAGGCGCCCTACGCCCCTTACGGGCCCCACCCGCAGGCGATGCGCCCCGGCATCATCCCGCTGCGCCCACTGCGCCTGGGCGACCTCTACGACGGCACGATCAAGCTGATCAGGTCCAACCCCAAGGCGGTGCTCGGCCTGTCGGCGATCGGCGCGCTGGTGGGCTCGGTGCCGCTGGCCGTGGGCCAGGCGATCATGCTCGAGAGCATGGGCGCGGCCATCCAGGACCCGCGGTCGGTGACCGACCCCGCCGACATCACCGGCGGCTTCGTCGGCCAGTACGGCGGCACGATCGTCTCCTACCTGGTCAGCTTCATCGTCGTCACCGTGCTGACCGGCGTGCTCACCCGCATCCTCGGCCGGGCCGTCTTCGGCGGCAAGATGACCGCCGGAGAGGCCTGGCAGGCGACCAGGAGCCGGATGCCCGCCCTGTTCGGCGTGGTCGGCCTGATGACCCTGATCATGCTCGCGCCGCTGGCGCTGATCGTGCTCCTGGTCGTGGCGCTCGTCGCCGGCGGCTTCGGCGGCACGCCCGAGTCGGCCGGCGGCCTCATCCTGCTCTTCCTGCTGCTGCTCCTGCTCTACCTCGGCTACGCGCTGTTCTTCCGCACCCGCTTCGCCTTCGCGCCGGCCGCCGTGGTGCTGGAGGGCCGGGGCCCGGTCGAGGCGATGCGGCGCTCGTGGGGCCTGGTGACCGGCGACTTCTGGCGGGTCTTCGGCATCCTGCTGCTCACCTCGTTCGTGGTCGGCATGGTGGCGACCGTGCTCAACATCCCGTTCACCCTGGTCGGCACCGTGCTCGGCATGCTCGGCGGCGGCGGGGTGTGGACCGTCGTGGCCGCCGCCGTGCTGATCGCCGTCGGCGCCACCGTCGGCGCCATGATCACCTACCCGTTCGAGGCGGGCGTGGCCGGCCTGCTCTACGCCGACCGGCGGATGCGCGCCGAGGCGTTCGACCTCGTGCTGCAGACGGCCGCGATCGAGCAGCAGCGCCAGGGCTGGGTGCACGACTCCGCCGACGACCTCTGGCACCCGTCCCACTCCGCCAGGCCGTGAGCCCGGTCGGCCGGGAGGAGGCCGCCGGGGAGGCGGCGCGCGAGCTCCTCGATCCGCAGTACGCCGACGAGCCGCTGCTCGACCGGCTCTACCGCTACTTCATGCAGTTCGTCGGCGACCTGATGGACGCGGCAGCGGGCGGCGGCTCGGCCGGCGGGGTCATCGCGGCCGTGCTGATCGGCCTGATCCTGGTCGCGGTGGCCGCTCTGGTCGCCTACCACCTGCGCCGCACCAGCAGGCGCAACGCGCAGGCCCCCGGCGCGCTGTTCGGCGAGCGGGCGCTCACCGCCGCCGAGCACCGCACGGCCGCGGAGCGGCTGGCCGCCGAGGGCGAGTGGACCGCCGCCATCCAGGAGCGGCTGCGCGCCATCGCCCGTGACCTGGAGGAGCGGGCGCTGGTCGACGGCATGCCCGGCCGCACGGCGGACGAGCTCGCGGCCGAGGCCGGCCGGGCCATGCCCGCCTTCGCCGGCGAGCTGGCCGCGGCGGCGCGTTCCTTCGACGACGTCACCTACGGCGGCGTCCCGGGCGTCCGGGAGACCTACGACACGATGACGAGCCTCGACGAGCGGCTGCGCGCCGCCCGCCCGGTGCCGCTGGGCGGCCTGTCATGACCGCGCAGGCGGTGGAGTCGCGCCCCACCACGCCCACCGCGAAGGCCCGGTGGCGCGGCGGGCGCTGGATCGCGCTGCTCGGGGCGCTCATCGTGCTCGTCGCCGCCGGCACCGTCCTGCTCGGCCCCGAGCAGGAGGCCGCCCGGCCGCTCGACCCCGCCGACACGTCGCTGCAGGGCTCCAAGGCCCTGGCTGAGCTGCTGCGCCGGCGCGGCGTCACCGTCGACCGGGTCGACTCCGTCGAGGCCGCCGCAGCCCTGGGCGGCGACCGCACGCTGGTCGTCACCGACCGCCTGCGCACGTCCCCGGACGACCTCGCCGCCGTCCGGGGCGACCGCCTGATCGTCGGCGACCCGTTCGGGGCGGCGGAGATGGCCGGCGTGAACCCGGTCGGCGCGGCCAGGCAGCGCTCGCGCGAGCCCGAGTGCTCGCTGCCGGCCGCCGTGGCCGCTGGCAGCGTCCACCTCGGCGGCATCGCCTACTCCGCCCCGCGCGGCACCACCGGCTGCTACCCGGCGGGCGACGGCTGGACGCTGATCAGCTTCCCCAACGGCAGCGGCACCACCACGGTCGTCGGCAGCGGCGAGTTCATGACCAACCAGCGCCTGGCCGAGGACGGCAACGCCGCCCTGGCGCTCAACCTGCTCGCCACCGGCAAGCCCGTCACCTGGCTGGTCCCCCCGGACGACCCCGGCACGGGCGACCTGGCCGGGCCCGAGGGCGACTCGGTGTACGACCTGATGCCGCCGAGCATCCCGTGGGCGGTGCTGATGGCCTGCCTCACGGTGCTGGTGGTGGCGTTCTGGCGGGGCAGGCGGCTCGGCCCGGTCGTGACCGAGCGGCTGCCCGTGGTGGTGCGCGCGTCGGAGACGGTCGAGGGCCGCGGGCGCCTCTACCGCGCCAGGCGGGCCAGGGCCAGGGCCGCCGACTCGCTGCGCGCGGGCACGATCGACCGGCTGACGCCCCGGCTCGGGCTGGCCTCGGGGGCCGGGCCGCAGGAGGTCGTCGCCGCGCTGGCCGTACGGACCGGGCTGGACGCGCGGGAGGTCGGCGGCGCGCTGTACGGGCCGCCGCCCACCGGCGACGCGGAGCTGGTCGCGCTGGCCGGATACTTGGATTCCATCGAAAGGAAGGTCCGTGAACTTTGAGGAGACCGCCCGCGTGACCGGTTCCGCGGACTCGGCCAGGGAGGCGCTGGGGGCGCTGCGCGCCGAGGTGTCCAAGGCCGTGGTCGGGCAGGATGCGGTGGTGACCGGGATGGTCATCGCGCTGCTGTGCCGGGGGCACGTGCTGCTGGAAGGCGTGCCGGGCGTGGCCAAGACGCTCATGGTGCGCACGCTGTCTGCGGCGCTGTCGCTGGACTTCAAGCGGGTGCAGTTCACGCCGGACCTGATGCCGGGCGACGTGACCGGTTCGCTGATCTACGACACGAAGACGGCGGAGTTCGAGTTCCGCGAGGGGCCGGTGTTCACGAACCTGCTGCTCGCCGACGAGATCAACCGCACGCCGCCCAAGACGCAGGCGGCGCTGCTGGAGGCGATGGAGGAGCGCCAGGTGAGCGTGGAGGGCACGGCCCGGCCGCTGCCCGACCCGTTCGTGGTGTGCGCGACGCAGAACCCGGTCGAGTACGAGGGCACCTACCAGCTTCCCGAGGCGCAGCTCGACCGGTTCCTGGTGAAGCTGACGGTGCCGCTGCCGCCGCGCGAGCAGGAGATCGCGGTGCTGGAGCGGCACGCGCTCGGCTTCGACCCGCGCGACCTGTCGCACGTCAAGCCGGTGGCGACGGCGGCCGACCTGGCGGCGGGCCGCGAGGCGGTCTCGGCCGTGCACGTGGCGCCCGAGGTGCTCGGCTACATCGTCGACGTGGCCCGCGCCACCCGTAACTCGCCGTCGCTGCAGCTCGGCGTCTCGCCGCGTGGCGCGACCGCGCTGCTGGCGGCCTCGCGGGCGTGGGCGTGGCTGTCGGGGCGCGCGTACGTGACGCCCGACGACGTCAAGGCGCTGGCCAGGCCCGCGCTGCGGCACCGCGTGCAGCTCCGGCCCGAGGCCGAGCTGGAGGGCGCGACCGCCGACGGCCTGCTCGACGGCATCCTGGCGTCGGTGCCGGTCCCGCGCTGATGGCTCTCACGGGGCGCGCCGGCCTGCTCGCGGCGCTCGGGATCGTGGCGGTGCTGCTGGCGCCGTCGCCGGGGCCCGCCGTGGCCGGGGTGTGCCTGCTGCTGGCCGCCGCGATCGTCGCGGACCTGGCGCTGGCGGGCGCGGTGCGTCCGCTGCGCCTGCACCGTTCGGGCGAGCGGCTGGTACGGCTGGGCGCGCGGGCCACGGTCGAGCTGGTCGTGGAGAACCCGGGCCGCAGGCGGGTGCGCGGCGTGCTGCGTGACGCCTGGCCGCCCTCGGCCGGGGCGACGCCGCGCGTGCTCAAGCTGGACGTGCCGCCGGGCGAGCGGCGCAGGCTCGTCGTGACGCTCGACCCGGCCAGGCGCGGCGACCGCGAGTCGGTCTCGGTTACCGTGCGCTCGCTCGGCCCGCTCGGGCTGGCCGCCCGGCAGGCGAGCCACAGCTCGCCCTGGTCGGTGCGGGTGCTGCCGCCGTTCCTGTCGCGCAAGCACCTGCCGTCGCGCCTGGCCAGGCTGCGCGAGCTCGACGGCCGGCACCCGGCGCTGGTGCGCGGGCAGGGCACCGAGTTCGACTCGCTGCGGGAGTACGTGGTGGGCGACGACGTGCGCTCGATCGACTGGCGGGCCACCGCGCGCCGCCACGACGTGGTCGTGCGCACCTGGCGTCCCGAACGCGACCGCCGCGTGCTGATCGTGCTCGACACCGGCCGCACCTCCGCCGGCCGCGTGGGCGAGGCGCCGATCCCGCTGGCCGGAGCCGCCATCGAGGGCGGCGGCCTGCTGGCGCGGCCCGACCCGCGCCCGGTGCCCGGCTGGCCGCGCCTCGACTGGTCGATGGACGCCGCGCTGCTCCTGGCCGCGCTCGCCGCCCGGGCCGGTGACCAGGTGGACTTCCTGGCCTACGACCGGGCGGTGCGCTCCTGGGTGACCGGCGCGTCCCGCACCGAGCTGCTGTCGTCGCTGGTCAACGCGATGGCCCCGATCGAGGCCGAGCTCATCGAGGCCGACTCGCAGGGCATGGTGGCCGCGATCCTGGCGCGGGCCAAGCGCCGCTGCCTGGTGGTGCTGCTCACCGACCTCAACTCGGCCGCGCTCGACGAGGGGCTGATGCCGGTGCTGCCGCAGCTCTCCTCGCGCCACCTGGTGCTGGTGGCCGGCGTCTCCGACCCGCTGGTCGCCGCCATGGCCGCCCGGCGCGGCACCGCCGAGGAGGCGTACGACGCGGCGGCGGCCGAGCGCGCCCTGCTCGAACGGCGCCGCATCACGGCCAGGCTGCGCCGCCACGGCGTCGAGGTGGTCGACGCGCTGCCCGACGACATCGCCCCGGCCCTGGCCGACCACTACCTCGCGCTGAAGGCCGCCGGACGCCTGTAGGAGGAGGTCAGGCGCTCGGGGCCACGTCCGGGGCCCGTTCGAGGTCGCCCGTCTCGCCCTCACGAGCCGCCCGCCTGCCGAAGAAGATCACGTACGCGAGGAAGACGATCTCGGCGAGCACCCCGATGCCCACGCGGGCGGCGGTCGGCAGCCCCGACGGGGTGACGAACGCCTCGATCAGCCCCGACACGAACAGCACCGCCACCAGGCCGAGCGCCACCGCCATCACGGCACGGCCCTGCTCGGCCATGACCTCGGCCCGCCT
Organism: Nonomuraea sp. NPDC049725; assembly: GCF_040674795.1. Lineage (NCBI taxonomy): Bacteria > Bacillati > Actinomycetota > Actinomycetes > Streptosporangiales > Streptosporangiaceae > Nonomuraea > Nonomuraea sp. NPDC049725. Next base: position 63,745 of record NZ_JBFANJ010000006.1, read on the forward strand.
GCGGTGGCCCGGGTCGATGACGGCCCAGCCCAGCCGCATGCCGGCCGCCGCCGCGAGGAACACCGCAGTCAGCTCCAGCAGGCCGTGCGGGGTGATCAGGCCGAAGAAGATGTCCAGCTTGTCGCGCGAGGCCATGAGACCGCCGGAGATCGCGACGTTGGCCGCGTTCTGGAACAGCACCAGCGGGATCGGGATGCCGAGGAAGATCGCGTACACGATGACCTGGAGCGACACCCACGCGTTGTTGATCCACACGCGGCTGGCGAACGACGCGGCCGGGTGCTCCGAGTAGTAGTCGGCGAAGTCGTGCTCGACGAGCTGCGTGATCTCCTCGGGGGAGGCGATCGCGGCCTGCACGTCGGGGTTGGCCGCCACCCAGGCGCCGATCACCCACGAGACCGCCAGGAACGCCAGCGACGTGCCCAGCCACCACCAGCGCGTCCGGTAGGCGACCACCGGGAACGACACGGTGAAGAAGCGGACCAGCTCCCGCCAGGCCGGGGTGCGGGTGCCCGTGACGGCCGAGCGCGCCCGCGCCACCAGCGCCGACAGCCGCCCGGCCAGCATCGCGTCGGGCGTGGACGAGCGGACGATCGACAGGTGGGTCGACACCCGCTGGTAGAGGTCCACCAGCTCGTCGACCTCCGCCCCTGTCAGCGAGGAGCGGCGCTTGATCAGCTGATCGAGCCGCTCCCAGACCGGGCGGTGCGCGGTGACGAAGGCGTCGATGTCCACCCGACCATTGTGGCTGGTCTGTCGGCTGCCCATTGCCGTTAGGCTCCACATATGTCGGAGGTTGTGACCGGTGACGCCGTCGTCCTCGAAGTGCGGGTGGCGCAGATGCCCTCGCGGTTCCTGGCGCTGCTCATCGACATGCTCGTCCAGGTCACCGTGCTGGTCGTCGCGTTCGTGCTGCTGGAGGCGTTCGCGATCGTCTCCGACCCGGCGATGTTCGGCGCCGTGGCGATCGCGATGCTGGTGCTGGTCCTGGTCGGCTATCCGGTGATCTTCGAGACCGTCAGCCGGGGCCGCAGCCTGGGCAAGCTGGCGCTCGGGCTGCGCGTGGTGAGCGACGACGGCAGCCCCGAGCGGTTCCGGCAGGCGCTGTTCCGCGGGCTGGCGGGCGTGATGGAGTTCTGGATGTTCTCCGGCGCCCCGGCGCTGATCACCTCGCTGATCTCGCAGCGGGGCAAGCGGCTGGGCGACCTGTTCGCGGGCACCATCGTGATCTCCGAGCGCGGGCCGCGTGACGCGAGCCAGGCCATCGTCATGCCGCCGCCGCTGGCCGCGTGGGCGGCCTCCCTGGAGCTGTCGCAGCTTCCCGTGGAGGTGGCCGCCGCCGCCCGGCAGTACCTGATGCGCTGGCACGAGCTGTCGCCGCAGGTGCAGCACGAGATGGGGGTGCGGATCGCGACCCAGACGGCCGCGTACGTCTCACCGGCGGCGCCGGCGGGCGTCCCGCCGCACGCCTACCTCAGCGCCGTCCTGGCCGAGCGCCGCCGCCGCGACCAGGCCCGGCTCGCCCAGCGTCTCGGCCCCCAGAGCCCGCCGGTCCCGGCATGGCAGCCCGGTACGGCCCCGTACGCGCCGTTCCCGCCCGCCGGGCCCCCGGCCCCTCCGACGGGCCCGCCCGCGCCCTACCCGCCCCCAGCGGGCGCCGGAGAGCCGTCCGGGAGCACGCCGGGCGGGTTCGTCCCGCCCCAATAGGCGTGCTCAGTAGGCGTACTGCGTCTGGGCGTTGAGCGACGTGAGCCGGACCCCGGCGGCCGGGTCGGTGCGCGGGTCGCGGATGCGCAGCACGTCCAGGCCGAGCTGGATGTCGCTGCTGTAGACGTGCCCGTTGTAGTAGTACGCCGACCAGGAGCCCGCCATGTCGCGCGGCTTGAACGGGCCCCGGTCGAAGTAGCCGATTTCCTGCGGCCGGGCCGAGTCGGTGAAGTCCCAGACGGACACGCCGCCCTGGTACCAGCCCTGGACCATGATGTCCCGGCCCTTGACGGGGACGAGCGAGCCGTTGTGGGCGACGCAGTTCTCGGACCTGCCCTGCTCGCGCGGGATCTTGTAGTAGCTGCGGTGGACGAGCTTGCCGCCGGTGATGTCGTAGACGGCGTTGGCCCCGCGCTCCGGCCCGGTGCTCTTGAGGCAGGTGGCCGTCGAGCCGCCGCCGAGCTCGTCGGTGAAGACGACCTTGGTGCCGCTGTTGTTGAAGGTGGCCGAGTGCCAGAAGGCGAAGTTCGCGTCGGTGACCCGGGCGGTGACCTTCGGGCGTTCGCGGTCGGAGATGTCCATCAGCACGCCGTCGCCCATGCAGGCCCCGGCGGCCAGGTTCCTGGACGGGTAGACGGTGATGTCGTGGCAGCCGCTGGTGGTGGCGCCGTCGCCGCGCTCGTTGCCGCCGTCGGGGAACAGCACCGGCCTGGCGACGATCCTGGCGGACCTGGGCTTCTTGAGCGGCACCTTGACGATGGAGATCCGGTCGTGGGGCGGCTTGCAGTCGGGGAAGATGTCGCCGGGCCCGTACGAGGAGACGTACAGGTAGACGGTGTCCTTGGATGTCCCCGGCACCAGCGTGTGGGTGTGGGAGCCGCAGGCGGTCTCGATGGACTTGATGTACTTCGGCCGCTTCTTGGAGCTGATGTCGAAGATGCGGATGCCTTCCCAGGCGCCCTTCTCGGTGGCCGAGGCGCCGGTGGTGCGGCAGGAATCGCTGGCGACCGATTCGTCCACCGACAGGAAGAGCAGGTCGTCCTTGACCGTGATGTCGCCCTGGGCGCCGTAGCAGGAGACCCGGCTGACGACCTTCGGCTTGGCCGGGTTCGCGATGTCGTAGACGGTGAAGCCGTGGTAGTTGCCCTGGTAGGCGTAGTCGCCCTGGAAGGCGAGGTCGCTCTGCTTCGCCTGCCGCGACGCGAACGGGGCCTGTTTGGGCACGTTGGCCACGTGTTCGACGTTGGCGCTGGTCCGGACGTCGTCGGCCGCGTGGACCGGTGACGACGTCAGGATCAGCGCCGCTCCTGCCAGCGCCAGGGCGCGGACGGGTCTGGACGTCACGGAGGGACCTCCCAGGTGCACGATGATCGAGAGGTCCCCCACTATGTCAGGAAGTGTCAGGGCTAGTGGTGGTGCCCCCGCTCCCGGTACGACTCCTGCGTCTGCGCGTTCAGGTCGTCGAACCGTACGCCGTTCGCCCGGTTGGTCCGCGGGTCGTTGATCTTGAGCACGTCGAGGCCCAGGTTGAAGTCGGAGCCGTAGATGTAGCCGTTGTAGTAGTACGCCGACCAGAACCCGCCGGACAGCGGCGGCGCGGTGTCGTCAGGCCCGCGCTCGAAGAAGGCGATCTCCTGCGGGTTGGCCGAGTCGGTGAAGTCGACCACCGAGATGCCGCCCTGGTACCAGGCCTGGACCATGATGTCCTTGCCCTTGACCGGGATCAGCGAGCCGTTGTGCGCCACGCAGTTCTCGGTCGCGTCCTGGTGCCTGGCGATCTTGAAGTAGCTCTTGAACACGAGCTGGCCGCGGACGATGTCGTAGTAGGCGTTGGCGCCGCGGGTCGGGCCGATCTCCGGGTTGCAGGTGGCGCGGGAGCCGCCGCCGAGCTCGTCGGTGAAGACGACCTTGGTGCCGCTGTTGTTGAACGTGGCCGAGTGCCAGAAGGCGAAGTTCGTCTCGTCCCTGACGGTGGCGGTCACGCGGGGGCGTTCGGGGTCGCGGATGTCCATCAGGATGCCCTCGCCCATGCAGGCTCCGGCGGCGATGCCCTTCTCCGGGTAGGCGGTGATGTCGTGGCAGCCGGTGGTGGCGGACTTGCCGTCGGGGTACTGGCCGGGCACGCCGGGGAAGCCGCCGTCGGGGAACAGGTTCGGCGCCGAGATGACCGACGCGGCGGCCGGGTCGCGCAGCGGCACCTTGATGATCGAGATCAGGTCGTGCGGCGGCTGGCAGTCGGGGAAGTTCGCGTTCGGGCTGTAGGAGGAGACGTAGATGTAGACGTTGCGGCCCCGGCGGTCGGGCACCAGCGTGTGCGTGTGGGAGCCGCAGTTGGTCTCGACCGACTTGATGTAGCGCGGGTTGGCCTTGTCGCTGATGTCGAAGATCCGGACGCCCTCCCACGACTCCTTGATCGAGGCGCTCTGGCCGGTGCTGCTGCAGGAGTCGTCGCTGCGCGAGGAGTCGACGGAGCCGAAGAGCAGGTTGCCGTGGACCGACACGTCCATCTGGCCGCCGGGGCAGACCACGGAGCTGACCAGCGAGGTCCGCTTCGGCTTGCGGATGTCGTAGATGGAGAAGCCGTAGTAGTTGCCGACGTAGGCGTAGTCGCCCTGGAAGGCCATGTCGGTGTTGATGTCGGCCAGGGCTTCGGGCTTGGGCACGTTCGTGACGTGCGCGATGTTGGGGCTCATGACGATCTCGCCGGGAGCCGGGATGTCAGCCGCCTGCGCGGGAAGGCCGGCCATCGCCAACGCGATCACCGCTCCCACCAGCGTGAGGGCTCGTCGGGATGCCAACACCTATCCTCCTATAAAGGGGACATAAATGAATGAAATCGTCACCCCTGACGGCCGCGCCGACCAGCGCGCAAGATGTCAAAAGATATGCCGGTTTGCCCTCTTATAACGATCATTCTTACGATCTAGAATCCGCAGTTCCGACCGAAATCAGTCAGGAGGCTGGGTGCGCGCCGCGCTCAACGTCGTCGCCACGGGCACGCTGATCGTCCTGTCGGGGATCGCCCTGTCGGGCTGCACCTCCGGCGCCGAGCCGCAGCCGCCCCGGGCGGACTCCACCGCCCCCGTGATCGCGCCGGGCCGTCCCGGCGAGGAGGCCAGGACCCTGTCCCCCTCCGAGGCCGCCACCGCCGTCCCCGCGCCGAGCGCGAACGCCCCCGACGTCACCTACGTCCAGGACATGATCGTCCACCACCAGCAGGCGCTCGACATGGCGGTCCTGGCCCCGAGCCGGGCGGAGTCGGCCAAGCTCAAGAGCCTGGCCTCGCGCATCGCCGACACCCAGGGCCCGGAGATCCAGTGGATGCGCACCTGGCTCCAGGAGCAGGGCCAGCGCGTCCCCGACCACCACGCGGCCCACGCGGGCATGCCCGGCATGGCCACGCCCGAGCAGCTCGACCAGCTCAAGGCGGCCACCGGCAAGGAGTTCGACGCCCTGTTCCTGCGGCTGATGATCGCCCACCACCAGGGCGCGATCCAGATGTCCGAGCGCGTGCTGACTGGCGGCTCGCACATCAAGATCGAGGAGCTGGCCAACGACGTCGCCGTCACCCAGACGGCCGAGATCGGCCGGATGCGGGAGATGCAGGCCGGCTAGGAGCCCGAGCGCCAGGAGTGCAGATAGGTCTCCTGGTCACCGGTCAGCTCGTCGATGGCGATCCCGGCCGCCGCCAGCTTGAGCCGCGCCACCTCCTGGTCGATGTCCTCCGGCACGTCGTACACGCCCGGCGGGAGCCCGGCCCGCTCCCGGGCGAGCCAGGCGACGGCCAGGGCCTGCGCGGAGAACGACATGTCCATCACGGCGGCCGGATGCCCCTCGGCGGCGGTCAGGTTGACCAGCCGGCCCTCGGCCAGCAGCAGCAGCCTGCGCCCGCCGGGCAGCACGTACTCGTCGGTGTTGGGGCGCACCGCCCGGTGCACCTCCTCGGCCAGCTCGTCCAGCGCCCGCACGTCGATCTCCACGTCGAAGTGCCCGGCGTTGGCCAGGATCGCGCCGTCCTTCATCGCCGCCAGGTGCTCGGCCCGGATCACGTCGCGGTTGCCCGTCACGGTGATGAACAGGTCGCCCGTCACGGCCGCCTGCTCCATCGGACGCACCTCGTACCCCTGGAGGGTGGCGTCGAGGGCCTTGACCGCGTCGATCTCCGTCACGATCACCCGCGCGCCGAGCCCCTTGGCCCGCTCGGCCACGCCGCGCCCGCAGTAGCCGAACCCGGCCACCACGACCGTGCGCCCGGCCAGCATGGTGTTGGTGGCCCGCATGATCCCGTCGAGCGTCGACTGCCCGGTGCCGTACCGGTTGTCGAACATGCGCTTGGTTCGGGTGTCGTTCACCGCCACGACCGGGAACCGCAACGCCTGCTCGGCGGCCATCTGCCGGAGCCTGATGATCCCGGTGGTCGTCTCCTCGCAGCCGCCGCTCACCCCGTCGAGCAGGTCGGTCCGCTCGGTGTGCAGGATGTTGACCAGGTCGCAGCCGTCGTCGAGCACCAGGTCGGGGGCGAGGTCGAGGGCCCGGTGGATGTGCCGGTAGTAGGCGGCGCGGTCGACGCCCGCCCGCGCGTGCACGGCCACGCCGTAGGAGCGCAGCGCCTCGGCCACGTCGTCCTGCGTCGACAGCGGGTTGGAGGCGGCCAGCGCGATCTCGGCCCCGCCCGCCTTGAGCGCCCCCATCAGCACCGCCGTCTCGGCGGTGACGTGCAGGCAGGCCGCGATCCGCAGCCCGGCGAGCGGCCGCTCGGCCGCGAACCGCTCCCCGATGGCGGTCAGCACCGGCATCGCGCGGGCGGCCCAGCTGATCTGCCGCTCCCCGCTCTCCCCCAGGTCCATCGACTCTCCTTACGACGGAGGAGCCGGCGCGCACCGCGCACCGGCTCCTCCGGGGCTTGCTGTCAGTAGCGGTAGTGGTCGCTCTTGTACGGGCCCTCCACGTGGACGCCGATGTAGGCGGCCTGCTCCTTGGTCAGCTCGGTGAGCTTGACGCCCAGCGCGTCGAGGTGCAGCCGGGCCACCTTCTCGTCGAGGTGCTTGGGCAGCGTGTAGACGCCGATCGGGTATTCGGCCGTCTTGGTGAACAGCTCGATCTGCGCGATCACCTGGTTGGTGAAGGAGTTGGACATGACGAACGACGGGTGGCCGGTGGCGCAGCCCAGGTTCATCAGGCGGCCCTCGGCCAGCACGATGATCGAGTGGCCGTCGGCGAACACCCACTCGTCGACCTGCGGCTTGATGTTGCGCTTCTCGATGCCGGGGGTCTTGGCCAGGCCGGCCATGTCGATCTCGTTGTCGAAGTGGCCGATGTTGGACACGATGGCCTGGTGCTTCATCTGGGCCATGTGGTCGGCCCGGATGATGTTGAAGTTGCCGGTGGTGGTGACGAAGATGTCGGCGATGCCGACGACCTCCTCCAGCGTGGTGACCTGGAAGCCGTCCATCGCCGCCTGGAGGGCGCAGATCGGGTCGATCTCGGTGACGATGACGCGGGCGCCCTGGCCGCGCAGCGCGTCGGCGCAGCCCTTGCCGACGTCGCCGTAGCCGCAGACCACCGCGACCTTGCCCCCGATGAGCACGTCGGTGGCGCGGTTGAGGCCGTCGATGACCGAGTGGCGGCAGCCGTACTTGTTGTCGAACTTGGACTTGGTGACCGAGTCGTTGACGTTGATCGCCGGGAACAGCAGCTGGCCGTTCTTGTGCATCTCGTACAGGCGGTGCACGCCGGTGGTCGTCTCCTCGGTGACGCCCTTGATGCTCTCGGCGATCTTCGTCCAGCGCTTGTCGTCGCCGACCGTGCGGGTGAGCAGGTCGATGATGACGTGCCACTCCTCCGGGTCGTCGGCGGTGGCGGGGGGAACGGCGCCGGCCTTCTCGTACTCGGCGCCCTTGTGGACGAGGAGCGTGGCGTCGCCGCCGTCGTCGAGGATCATGTTGGGCGTGTCACCGCCGGGCCAGGTGAGCGCCTGCTCGGTGCACCACCAGTACTCCTCCAGCGTCTCGCCCTTCCAGGCGAAGACCGGGACGCCCTTGGGGTCCTCGGGCGTGCCGTCGGGGCCGACGACGACGGCCGCGGCGGCGTGGTCCTGGGTGGAGAAGATGTTGCAGCTCACCCAGCGGACCTCGGCGCCGAGCGCGACCAGGGTCTCGATGAGGACGGCGGTCTGGATCGTCATGTGCAGCGAGCCCATGATCTTCGCGCCGCGAAGGGGCTGGGAGGCCGAGTATTCCTTGCGGATCGCCATGAGGCCGGGCATCTCGTGCTCGGCGAGCCGGATCTCCTTGCGGCCGAAGTCGGCAAGTGAAAGGTCGGCGACCTTGAAGTCCATCGGGGTTCCCCTCGCATCACAATGTTGTCGCGACGAGTTTAGGCGTCTCCCCGCCCCGATCGCATCTCACAGAGAGCTAACCTGACGTAAGAATGTAAGGATGCGCATCACGGAAGCCGCGAGACGGCTCGGCATGTCTCCCAGGATGCTCCGCTACCGGGAGGCACTCGGCCTGCTGCCTCCCGTGCGCGAGCAGGGCGCGCACCGCCGCTTCGGCCCCGAGGAGCTCGCCGCCGTCGCCCAGGGCGTGGAGCTGGAGAAACGCTTCGACGTCTCCCCCGCCGAGCTGGCCTTCGCCCTGCGCGCGCTCAGCGAGCCCGCCGTCGCCGCCGCCGTCCGCGACCTCGGCGTACGGATCGGCCGCATCCAGGTGCCGCGCCGGGCACTGGACTTCGAGAAGGAGAAGGCCCTGCGGCTGCTGCGAACCCCGGGCTCCGGGCGGACGTCATAGAGGACATGAAAGAGCTCCTGATGGCCACCGTGCTCGCGTTGTCGCCGGTGCAGGCGCCCGGCACCACCGTCAAGGTCTACTTCTCCACGGGGAACGGCTTCCCCGGCAAGGTCGTCGCGGTCAAGCGGATCGCGCCCCACTCGGGCGTCGCCCGGTTCGCCGTCGAGCAGCTCATCAAGGGCCCGACCGCCGCCGAGCACCGCCGCGGCCTCCGCTCCGAGCTGGGCAAGCAGATCCGCGGCCGCTCCGACTGCGGCGCCGACTTCTCTCTCACGATCAAGAGCGGTACGGCGACCCTCCGCTTCTGCCGGACCGTCTGGGGAAACGGCGTCGGCGGCGACGCGCGCATCCTGCGCACGATCGACGCGACGCTCAAGCAGTTCCGGAGCGTGAAGAAGGTCGTCACGCTGGACAAGAAGGGCCGCTGCCTGTTCGACATGTCCGACGCCGGCACGTCCTGCCGCACCGGCCACGAGTGAGCCCGGTCAGGCGTTGCTCGGCGACCGGTCCAGGTCGGGCTCCAGGTAGATGACCCGGGCGATCGGCACGGCCTCGCGGATGCGCCGCTCGGCCTCGTCGATGCCCGCGGCGACCTCGGCCGCCGTGTCGTTGTGGGTGACCGCGATCTTCGCGGCCACCAGCAGCTCCTCCGGGCCGATGTGCAGCGTCCGCATGTGGATCACGCGGTCGACCTGGGGCGTGGCGTCCAGGGCGGCCCGGATCTGGGTCTCCACCTCCGGCGCGGCGCCCTCACCGACCAGCAGCGACTTGGTCTCGATGGCCAGCACGACCGAGATGACGGCCAGCAGCACACCGATCATGAGCGTGCCGACGGCGTCCCACCAGACGTCGCCGGTGATGACCGCCATGGAGACGCCGAACAGCGCGAAGATCAGGCCGAGCAGCGCGCCGAGATCCTCCAGCACGATGACCGGCAGCTCGGGCGACTTGGACCGGCGGATGAACGCGACCCACGACTGGTTGCCGCGCACCGCGTTGGACTCCTTGATCGCGGTGCGGAACGAGAACGCCTCGGCGATGATCGCGAAGATCAGCACCCCGAACGCCCACTGCGGCGACTCCACCGACGCGTGCGGATCGGACAGCTTGTGCCAGCCCTCGTACAGCGAGAACAGCGCGCCGATCGCGAACAGCACCACGGCCACCACGAACGCGTAGAAATAGCGCTCACGCCCGTAGCCGAACGGGTGCTTCTGGTCCCTCTCCCGCTGCGCCCGCTTGCCGCCCAGCAGCAGCAACGCCTGGTTGCCCGAGTCGGCCACCGAGTGGATGCCCTCGGCCAGCATCGAGGACGAACCGGTGACCGCTGCGGCCACGAACTTCGCCACCGCGATGGAGAGGTTCGCGGCCAAGGCCGCAACAATCGCTTTCGTACCGCCGCTAGCACTCACCGGTCTTCTCCAGTCATACGATCACTACTGATGCCCGAACCGGGATCCTATTGGGTGATCCTGGACTTCAGCTCGGCAATGGGTGCAACAGTAGTCGGATCGATTCCATAACCGAGCGCCAGGTACGTGGCCGCGTAATCGGCCAGCCCGACCAGCGAGGCCATCCGCTCCAGCGGGTGCGCGCCCTCGGCGGCCAGCTCGCTCACCGGCACGCCCCGGTCCTGCGCGAGCCGCAGCACCGCCTCCCGCGTCTCGGCCACCCGAGGGTGCTCCTCGGTGTCACGCAGCACGACCAGCCGGACCGTACGGCCGGTGTCGTCGTCGGAGAAGATGTCACGCCCGGCCAGCGGCCCGTCGAGGACGGCCACCTGGTTGTGCGCGGCCTCCGGCAGCTCCCCGGAGATCGCCGGATAACCGGCGTCGGTGTTGAGCCGGCAGGCCAGCCGGTAGGCGGCCACGGCGGCCGGCCGCGACGAGCCCCAGATCACCGGCACGCTCTCGGCCAGGTCGAGGGCCAGCGACTTGCCCGGGTTGATGAACGACTCGCTCGACGGCCGGCACCGGTGCGAGATGCCCTCCAGCATCTCCGCCACCCGCTCGTACAGCCCCTCGTCGGCCCGCGCCAGCCCCAGCGCGGCGGCGGCCACGACCAGCGGGATCGTCACCAGCCACAGGTCGGCCCGGTCGCGTCCGGCCACCGGCAGCGGCACGTAGACGGCGCCGGCCTGCGTGGCCAGCGCCTCCAGCGGCGACCCCGGCGCGCCCAGCGCCAGCAGCGCGCAGCCCCGGCGCACCGCCTCGGCGGCCACCGAGAGCGTCTCCTCCGTCTCGCCCGACCAGGAGATCGCGACCACCAGGTCGGTGGCCCCCACCCAGCCGGGCAGCTGGTAGGAGCGCAGCGTCACGACGGGCAGCGGGGCGCTGTTGCCGCAGACCGCGGCCAGCATGTCGCCCGCGAGCGCGGAGCTGCCCATGCCCGTGACCACGACCGCGCGCGGCCTGAGGTCACCGGCCAGCCGGTCGACGCCGGACTCGACGGCGCACCGGAGCCCGGTGCGCACCTGCGCCGCCGAGGCGGCCACCGCGAGCAGCATGCCGCCCGGGTCGCCCTCGCTCAGGTGCCGCTGGTCGTCGAGCCGCTCCGGCTCCCAGGTCACGGCTTCCTGGCCTCGTCGACGAGCAGCACGGGGATGTCATCCCGGACCGGATAGATCAGGCCGCAGCCGGTGCAGTCGAGCTCTTCGGAGTCGCTCTCGACACGCAACGGTGACTTGCACGCCGGGCAGGCCAGGATCTCCAGCAGCCAGTCGTCGATCTTCACTCGTTCACCTATCTCGCTCGCCATCGCCAAAACCGACCGTAACATCACGGCGCCACTGGTCCGGTGGATTGCGCGGCCTTTCGGCCGCCGGTTCATCGAGTCTCGATGCCGAGATAGTCCTCGACGAACGCCGCCGTCTGCTCCCAGCCCTCGACCGCCACGCACTCCACGCCCATCGCCTTGACCGGGTAGTCGTTGCCGCCCTCGTCGAGCCGGTCGCCGACGAACAGCACGTCGTCGATCGTCAGCCCGAGGGCGTCGAGGAGCCGGCCGATGCCGTAGGCCTTGTCGACGCCCTTGTGGGTGATGTCGACGGAGGTCGAGCCGCCGCTGCGCACCTCCAGGCCGGGCAGCCGCTCCGACACGTGCGCGCACAGCAGGCGGCGCTTGGCGCCGTCGGGGTCCCAGGCGTACTTGGCGGCGGGCGGGGCCTGCTGGCCGAGCGCGGAGAAGGTGATCTGGCTGCCGCGGTCCTCGATGATCTCCCCCCAGGGGTCATCGGCCCACAGGCCCAGCTCCTTGGCGCTGCGGGTGAGCGCCTCGATGATCTCCGCCTTCTGGGGGGCGGTGAAGTCCTCGGCGTAGACGAGGTGCCAGTCGGAGTTCTGCCAGCGGTAGTAGCGCGTGCCGCAGGTCGGCATCAGGTGCAGCCTGGCGCGCTGGGCGTCGTCGATCGGCAGGTGGCGCAGCACCTGCGCCTGGAACTGGGAATACTGCCCGCCCGAGATCACGCACACGTCGACCAGGTCGAGCAGCCGGGCCAGCAGCCCCGCCATGCGGTCGTCGATGCGGGACTTGGACACCGCCAGCGTGTCGTCCAGGTCGAAGGCGACCAGGGAGAACTTGCGATTAATCGGAGCTCCTACGAATCGGCCGCGGACAGGTGCCTCGACTGTACCCGGCGCGACGGCAGGCGGCGCGTCAGCGATCGCGGTTGGGCTGGGTGGAGCGCAGGATGCGGAGGTGGCCCCGCCGGCCGACCTCGACGGCGTCGCCGACCGGCTCGACGCCGCGCGCGGCGCTGGGCCTGGCCGCCTCGCGCACCGCGTTGGCCAGCGCTTCGAGGTCGTCGGAGCTGGGGGAAGCGCCGTCGGTCGGCAGCCGCACGACCTCCCAGCCTCGGGGGGCGGTCAGCCGCTCGGCGTGTTCGGCGCACAGGTCATAACAGTGTGGCTCGGCGTACGTCGCCAGAGGGCCTAGTACAGCGGTCGAGTCGGCGTATACGTACGTGAGCGTGAAGACGGCAGGCTGACTGCAAGCAGTGCGGGAACAGCGGCGGACGGGGCTCACGGAGGGACCGTATCTGGTAAGAGTGCGAGGCGCCACTACCTGAGCGCTCTTAACGAGCGTGTCGCCACAATTCGGACACCTGTCGCAGCCTTTCCACCCACATGCCCCGATGGGGCCTGCCTTTAGACTTGCCGTGTGACTCTCAAGCGCGGTCCCAGGCGTCGTGACCGGCACGGTCGTGGTCTGCGCGGGCCGCTCGCGCCCTCGTACGTGCCCATGTCCCGGGCCCGTTCCGAACGCTTCGACGACCTGGTGCTCGACGCCGTCGACCGGTTGCGGCCCAAGTGGGGCAGGCAGCTCGCGGCGGTGGAGTTCGCGGTGGAGGACGTGCCGCCGCTGAGCGAGCTGAGCGACGGGCCGGGGTTCGGCGGCGGTCCGATCCCGTTCGGCCGGGCCGACACGGCCAAGGGCCAGGACCCGGCCTCGGTGGTGGTCTATCGGCGTCCGCTGGAGGCGCGGGCCCGCGACCGCGAGACGCTCGGCGCGCTGGTGCACGACACCGTGGTCGAGCAGGTGGCGACGCTGCTCGGGCTGTCGCCCGAGGCGGTCGACCCGGGCTACGACGAGCGCTGAGCCCGGTCAGGGCAGCACGGCGAGCGGGGTGTCGGCGAGGGGCGGCAGCATCGTCCACGTCCGGGCCTGGGCCAGCGGCTGGGCGGTGAGGAGCAGGCCGGCGCGCTGCCGTTCCTCGATGACCCGGCCGCCGTAGACCTGCCCGGAGACCGGGGTCACGACGACGCCGAACGCGCCCTTGGCCTTCAGCGGCACGCTCGTGGTGCGCCCGGCGGGGACCTCGACCTCGGCGGGGGCGCCCGGCTCGCCGCGGGCCGGCACGATCTGCACCCGCACCCGGCCGGCCGCGCCCGGCGCGGTCAGCAGCAGCCGCGAGCCCGTGCCGTTGGCCGCGACGGCGCTGCCCAGGTCGAGCGGCGGCGTCCCGGCGGTGTAGGCGACGTCCTGCCGCCCGCCGGTCCCGGTGATCACCACGCCGGCGACGACGGGGGCGGTCGAGTCGAGCACCAGCCCGGCGGACTCGCCGCCGATGCCGGTGGTGACGTCGATCGCCAGCACCCCGCCTGCGGGCACGTCGACGCTCTCGCGGCCCTTCATCGCGTAGCGGGAGCCCTCGGTCACGGCGGTGATGCGCACGGTCGCGTCGGCCTCGCCCGGCGCCGCGACCAGCAGCTCCCGCCTGCCGCCTCCGCCGGGGATGCCGGGCACGACGATTTTCGTGGCGGGCGCGGCGGCGGCCGGCAGCCAGTCGGCGCCGCCCGTCTCCGGCGCGGCGCTCGCGGCCACGGCCACCCGGCCCACCAGGGAGGTCACGCTGACCGCCATCACGTCGGCGGACGGCGCCAGGTCGCGCAGGTCGATCTTCCGGCTCTTGCCGGGCGCGACCTCCAGGCCGAGGCCCGCCTCGCCGGACACCAGCCCTTCGGCCGCCCACACCTGGACGTCGGCCATGGCGGGCGTCTTGGCGGCGTTCGTCAGGTGCAGCGTGACCTCGGCGTTGGCCGGGCCCGGCCCGACCAGCCAGGTCTCGGCGGCCGGCTCGGCGCACCGCACCCCGGCCAGCCCGCGCCGGGCGCCCGAGAGCGCGCGGGTGACGAAGCCCGCCTCCAGGCCGCCGGGCCCGGTCACGGTGTACGGCTCGGCGTCCTTCATGGTCTCGCGTGACATCGTCCCGGGCAGGTAGACCGCCACGTCGGCGCCCTTGACGCCGGGGCAGACCGCGGTCGCCGACTCGACGCCCACCCGCTCCGGCTTGGCCGCCGCGCGTCCGGCCGGGGCGGGCTCGGTCACGTACGCGATCCCGTACAGGGCCAGGAGGGCGGCCAGGACGGCGGCGAGCGGCGCGAACCGGTGGCGCAGGATCGCCGTCATGAGACGCCCGCCAGGGCCGGGTCGGGGGTGCGGGCGGCTTCCTCGGCGGGCTCGCGCCGGCCGGGCGCGGCCATCACGACCGCGACCAGCACCAGCGCGCCCTGGAGCCACAGCCAGGGCGTGTGCATGAAGTGCGCGGGCCGGGCGGGGACCGGCGTGAGTGGCTCGGCGATCCGCCACAGGCCGCCGCTGTCGGACAGGCTCATGCGCTGGAGCGAGGGCTGCGAGTCGAGGGTCCTGGCGAGCTCGGGCCCGACCGGCGGCGCCACCGCCACCATCGCCACGCCGTGCTGGGCCAGGACCTCGGCGTCGTTGCCGCCGCGCCCGCCCGCGAGGCCCTGCGCCGCGGCGGCCACCTTGGCGCGCTCGGGGGAGGCGACGGGCAGCTCCGCCTCGCCGATCAGCGGGGTGCGCCCGCGCAGCACGGTGAACTCGGCGCCCCGGATGAGCAGGGTGCGCTCGCCGTGGCGGGAGTTCATGACGGCCAGGGCGGGCAGCGGATCGCGTGCGTCGCCGTCGAGCGGCCCGCGTACGCCCTGGACGATCCAGTGCCCGGCGGCCAGCAGCGGCGTGCTGAACGCCACCGCCGCCACCAGCCAGGCGGCGATCCTGCGCGGGCCGCCCCGGGCGCGGGCGGCGTCCAGGCGGGGGGCGCTGAGCGCGGCGAGCACGATCAGCGCGGCCCCGGCGACGGCCAGCGGCACGCCCGGCCACGCGGGCGCGCCCGCCACGCCGACCCGGCCCGCGACCAGGGCGATCACCAGCGCGAACAGCGCGATCCCCCAGCCGGACAGTACGACGATCCGGCCGCGTTCGGCCTGGGGGTCCGGCTTGGCCCGCCGTCCGGCGCGGGCGCGATGGACGAACAGCGCGCCCAGCGCCACCGCCAGCAGCCCGCCCGTCACCCAGAACGGCGGCAGGCCGGGCCCGCCGGGGCTGAGCGTCAGCAGGTCGCGGGCGCCGAGCGCCGGGCTCACCAGGGCCGGGTCGTGCAGCCCGGCCTCCAGCAGGAACCTGCCCGGGTCCAGCACCAGCCCGCCCAGCCAGGGCAGCAGCAGCGCCACCGGCACGCCCAGCGCGATGGCCACCGGCACGAGGACGCCGGGCCGTACCGTGCGGAAGAGCACCACGGCGAGCACGCCGAGCACCAGGGCCATCGGCAGCAGCAGCGGCACGAACGCCGCGCCCACCGCCAGCACCAGCCCGAACCCCCACGCCGCCCGGCGCGAGCGGCGCGCGTCCGGGCCGAGCAGGTGCGCGGCGAGCACCGCGCAGGCCGGCAGCAGCACCAGCACCGCCGCCGTGCCCAGCCGTCCCGACGCGACCGCGCCGGTCGCGACCGGCAGCAGCGCGTACGTGGCGGCCACCCACACGCGGACGCCGACGCCCGACTCGGTGGCGTCCGGCACCAGCCGCCGCGACGCCAGGTAGGCCGAGGCGCCCGCCAGCGGCACCGAGCCGAGCAGCAGCACCGACACGGCCGTCGAGGTCTGCCCGAAGGCGAGCGTGGACAGCGCCGCGAGCACCGCCACGTACGGCGGCGCCCAGTCGGCCGAGCCGGGCCCGAGGTCGTGGAAGCCTCCCGTGTAGAACGCCCACAGGTCGCCCGCGCCGCCGGTCACCGGCACGAGCGCGCCGCCGCCGAGCCGTCCGGCCCCCAGCAGGGACCGCTCGGCCACCAGCGCGACCAGCGTGAGCCCGAACGCCAGCAGCACGCCGGGCCGGCCGAGGAAGCGCTTGACCGGGTTGCCCTGCGGCGCCGGCGCGGGCGCGATCACCTCCTCCTCCGGGGCGGCGTGGTGGTGCCGGCCCGCCGCGTCGACCGGCCCCTCGCCCGCCAGGAAGCTCTGCACCATGTCGGTGAGGCGGCGCAGGCCCGCGCCGCGCGGCGTGAGCAGGCGGCTGATGCGTTTGTGGCCCTTCTTGCGGCCTTCGCGCCTGGCCCGCCGGGCCTTGGCCAGCCGCATCGGGTGCGCCAGGACCGAGCCGAGCGCGACCAGCTCGTCCAGGGCGTTCGCCGGCTGCTTGCCCAGCACGAACAGCACCGTGCGCGTCAGCGAGCCCGCCACGTTGCGCAGCAGCGCCCACAGCATCGCCAGGAACGGCAGGTTCGCCATCACGACGAAGATGCCGTTGCGCCGGTCGAGCCTGCGCGGGTGGTCGCCGCTGACCGTCATGCGCCGTCTGCGGCGGGCCGACGCCTCGGCGTGCCAGGCCACGGCCTCGGTGACGGCCAGCACCCGGTGCCCGGCGTTGCGCACCCGCCAGCACAGGTCGAGGTCGTCGCGGAAGATCGGCAGGAACGGGTCCAGCCCGCCGGTCGCCTCCCACACGTCGCGCCTGATCAGCATGCCGGCCGTGGACACCGCCATGACCTCGCGGGTGCCGTCGTGCTGGCCCTGGTCGAACTCGCGGGCCTCCAGCCCGGTGTCGCGGCGGCCGGTGCGGCCGACGGTCACGCCGATCTCCAGCAGCAGCCGCCGGTCCAGCCAGTCACGCAGCTTCGGGCCGAGCACCGCCGCCTTGCGGTCCTCTTCGGCGGCGCGCAGCAGCGCCTCCAGGGCGCGGCGGTCGGGGGCGCAGTCGTCGTGCAGCAGCCACAGCCACTCGCCGTCGACGCCCGGGGGCAGCTTGCCGAGCACCTCGGCCACGGCGTCGCCGAAGCTCGCCGAACGGGGCAGCCTGAGCACGTTGGCGGAGCCGAGCGCCTGCGTGAGCAGGTCGGCCGAGCCGTCGCGGCTGCCGTTGTCGGCGCCCACCACCCGGTCCGGGCGGTAGCTCTGGCTCGCCAGGGCCTTCAAGGTCTCCCCGAGCCAGCGCCCGCCGTCGTGTGCGACGACGATCACGGTGACGAAGGGACGGGACATGCGGCTCCATTGGGCGGTGATCAAACGCCGCCACCTTACCGGTCGCACCGCCCACGGATACGGAAAAGGGTCACACGGGTGACCGCGTGACCCTTTCCACATCTATCCCTAAACGGCCTGGCGCTTGATCCGTCTGCGCTCCCGCTCGGACAGCCCACCCCAGATGCCGAAGCGCTCGTCGTGCTCGAGTGCGTATTCCAGGCACTCCGCACGCACTTCGCACGATCGGCACACCTTCTTGGCCTCTCGGGTGGAGCCGCCCTTTTCCGGGAAGAACGCCTCTGGATCCGTCTGCGCGCAGAGTGCGCGCTCCTGCCAGCCGAGTTCTTCAGCGTCAAGCTGATCCTGTGCGATGACCAGATCGGTCACTGCACACCTCCCTGCCGCCCGCCCGCAATGGAGCCCCCCATGGAACGCCTTCCTTGTACCCACCCACGGGAAGGCGTAACAACATGGTTGTAATTACACGCGTGTGCCGTACGTGGCGTCAAGCGGCATGCCGGTATCCGGGGGAAGACCAGCTCTCGCCCCGGTCGTGCCTGGCATCAGATGTTCGCGCCCGGTTTGCGCCGGGCGTGTTCAACGCTGTCAGCGGTCGGAACCGTATCAGGGCGGGATGAGCCCCGCCCTCCGGGCCACCTCTTCTCTAGCCGTCGTTTGCCGGTTCCTTACCTGCGTGGCTCATTCGGGGTGTATATGGCGGTCGGGTCGATCGGGTCGTCACCCTGGCGCGGCTGGTCCCCCAGCGCGTCACCGCGGATCGCCTGCTGGTCCAGGCGGATGGTCGAATCCGCCGGCTGCTGGCCCCAGCCGGGCTGCTGATACTGGCCCTGCTGCGGCTCGTAGGCGGCCTGCGGCTGCTGCGGGTGACCGAACACGTCGTCGTGTCGCTGCGGCTGGCCGTACTCCGGGACGCGCAGGTCAGGCGCGGTGCCCACGCCCGACTGGTAGGAGTCGGCCTGCTGGTAGGCGTCCAGGAGCTGCTGCGAGCGCGGGTCCACCGGCGGGTCCGGCTCGTGCTGCGGCACCCCGAACTCGTGGCCCGAGTAGCCGGTGAACGGCTGGCCGCCCTGGCCGTGCTGCTGGCCCGGGCTCTGCTGGCCCTGCTGGCTCTGCTGCTGGCCCTGCTGGTCGAACGCCGACTGGCGGTCGTAGTAGGGCTGCTGCTGGTCCGGGTACGGCACGCTGGGCGCGGTCTCGCCCGACGGGTACGACGGGGCGTACGGGTTGGGCTGGTTGTGCAGGTTCGGCTGGCTGTCGGCCGGGACGTACGGGGCCGGCTGATACTCCGACGGGGGCTGGTAGCCCGAGTCCGGCATCGTCTCCGACGGCGTGTAGGCCGCGTGCGCGGGCTGCTGCGGGGCGTACGGGTTCTGCGCCGGGGGGAACGCCTCGGTGGGGGGCGGGGCGTACTGCTCCTGGGCGGGCTGGGCGTACGGGTCCGCGGCCGGGGTGGCGTACTGCTGGTCCTGGGCGGGCGGGCTGTACGGGTCCTGGTTGTACTGCGGGGCCTCCTGCGCCTGCGCGGCGTAGGGGTCCTGGCTGTAGTGCTGGTCCTGGCCGTACTGCGGGGTCTCCTGGGCGTACTGGGGCGCGTCCTGGGCGTACTGGGGGCTGTACGGGTCCTGGGCGGGCTGGCCGTAGCCGCCGGAGTCCTGCTGCTGGTCGGACGGGGCCGCGGGCAGGGCCGCCCGGGGCTGGGGGTACTGCTGGGCGGCCTGCTGGGGCTGGGGCTGCTGGACCGGCGGCTGGTAGGCGTCCTGCTGCGGCTGCTCCTGCGCGCCGGACGGCGGCTGCGGGCTGTAGGACTGCTGCTGGTACGGGGGCTGCTCCGGCTGGCCGCCGTAGCTCGGCGGCTGCTGGCCGTAACCCTGCTGCGGGGCAGCCTGGGGCGCGGGCTGCTGGTTGGGCTGCGGGGTGGGCTGCTGGCCGGGCTGCGGCATCCCCTGCTGGGGCTGCGCGTAGTCCGCCTGGGCCTGCTGGGGGGCGGGCTGCTGGCCGTAGTCCGGCTGGCCGTACTCCTGGCCGCCCTGCGACGGAGGCTGCTGGGCGTAACCCTGCTGCGGGAAGCCCTGCTGGCCGTAACCGGGCTGCTGGAACTGGCCCTGCGGGAACTGGCCCTGCTGGCCGTACCCCTGCTGGGGGAAGCCCTGACCGTACGGGGCCGCCGGGCGGCGCTCCGGCATGACCTGCGGCAGCAGGTACACCAGCGCGAGGGCCGTCAGCGCCAGCATCGGCACACCTGTCAGCAGGAACTCCACGGTCGAACGCGCGGTGTTGCCCGCGAACAGGCCGAGCAGCAGCGACAGCGCGCCGAACACGGCCGCCGCGGCCAGCGCCCCGGCCGCGATGTACGCGACGGGCTTGGCCTTGGCCGACGGCGGGCCGACCTTGGTCAGCAGCAGCACCGCGCCGAGCAGCAAGGCCGTGATCACCGGGCTGGTCAGGCCGGAGAAGTGCATGTAGGCGCGCTCGGTGAAGTCCGCGCTGGTCGAGCCGATCAGAATCCGGCCGATGGTCAGCAGGATGTCCAGGCCACCGGCGGCCAGCATGATCCAGGCGGCCGGCTCCTTCAGCCTGGCGACGTCAAAGTTGCTCACAAGTACCCCCATCGGACCCTTTAGCCCGAAGGGAGTTTGCCACATCACCGACTTGTCCGGCGGGAGTCCCAGGAAGCTCGCAGATCTCAATAGTCGCTCTTTTCCCCGCATATCAGGGTTTTGCGGGCCGTCAAGAAAAGGGGAAAAACGGTCCCGGGACGGGGGGTGGAAGACTGTTCCGCATGCACATCGTGACCCTCGCCGGCGGCATCGGCGGCGCCCGCTTCCTGCGCGGACTCCGCGCGACCGCGCCCGCCGACCAGATCACCGTCATCGGCAACACCGGCGACGACATCACCCTTTTCGGCCTGCGCGTCTGCCCCGACCTCGACACCGTCATGTACACCCTCGGCGGCGGCATCGACGAGCAACAAGGCTGGGGACGCGCCGACGAGACCCACGTCGTCAAGGACGAACTGGCCGCCTACGGGGTCGAACCCCAATGGTTCGGGCTGGGCGACCGCGACTTCGCCACCCACATCGTGCGCTCCCAGATGCTCGAAGCCGGCTACCCGCTCTCCCAGATCACCGAGGCGCTGTGCGCCCGCTGGCAGCCCGGCGTACGGCTGCTGCCCATGACCGACGACCGGTGCGAGACCCACGTGGTCATCGACGACGAGCGCGGCCGGCGCGCCGTCCACTTCCAGGAATGGTGGGTGCGCCTGCGCGCCTCCGTCCCCGCCGAGTCGATCGCCCTCGTCGGCGTCGAGTCGGCCAAGCCCGCCCCCGGCGTCCTCGAGGCGATCGCCGACGCCGACGTGGTCATCCTGCCGCCGTCCAACCCCGTCGTCAGCATCGGCACCATCCTCCAGGTGCCGGGCATCCGCGACGCCCTGCTCCCCAAGACCGTCGTGGGCGTCTCCCCCATCATCGGCGGCGCCCCCGTGCGCGGCATGGCCGACGCCTGCCTGACCGCCATCGGCGTCGAGACCAGCGCCCAGGCGGTCCTCTCCCTGTACGGGTCCGACCTGCTCGACGGCTGGCTGGTCGCGCCGGAGGACGCCGGTGTCACGCTCGACGGCGTACGCGTCGAGGCCCGGCCCCTGCTCATGTCCGACCCCGCGGCCACGGCCGCCCTCGCCCGCGCCGCCCTCGACCTCGCCCAGGAGCTCACCTCATGACCCACCCCACGCAGCCCCAGGCAACCCCCGCACCGGCAGGCGCCCACCCGTCCGGTACGCCCTCCCCCGCCGCACGGGGTGCGCTTTCCCCGGGAGAGGAAGCGCAGGGCACCTCCCCCGCACCCGCCGCAGGGGGTGTGGCTGCTTCCGGGACGGGCGGCCCCGCACCCGCCGCAGAGAATGCGCCTTCCTCTTGGGAGGGGGCCGCGGGTGAGCGGGTCGAGGTGGTGCCCGTGGTGGGGATCGGGGAGGTGCGGCCGGGGGACGACCTCGCGGCGCTCGTCCCCGGGGTGCGCGACGGGGACATCGTCGTCGTCACGTCCAAGATCGTGAGCAAGGCCGAGGGGCGGGTCAGGGAGGCGCCGGACCGGGCGAAGGCGATCGAGGACGAGACGGACCGGGTCGTCGCGAGGCGCGGCGACACGGTGATCGCCCAGACGCGCCACGGTTTCGTGATGGCCGCCGCCGGGGTGGACGCGTCCAACACCGACCCGGGGACGGTGCTGCTGCTGCCGGAGGATCCGGACGCGTCGGCGCGGCGGATCCGGGCGGGGCTGGGCGGCCGGGTCGGGGTGATCGTGTCCGACACGTTCGGCAGGCCGTGGCGGCAGGGGCTGACGGACGTGGCGATCGGGTCGGCGGGCGTGGTGACGACGGCCGACTTCCGGGGTTCGCGGGACGCGTACGGCAATCCGCTGAGTGCGACGGTGACGGCGCTGGTGGACGAGATCGCGGCCGCCGCGGAGCTGGTCAAGGGCAAGCTGGACGGCGTCCCGGTGGCGATCGTGCGGGGGCTGGGGCATCTGGTGACGGAGGAGGACGGGCCGGGGGTGCGTCCGCTGGTGCGCCCGGCGGACGAGGACCTGTTCCGGTACGGGTCGCGGGACGTGGTGTTCGCGCGCCGGACGATCCGGGAGTTCGGCGACCGGCCGGTGGATCCGGAGGCGGTGCGGCGGGCGGTGGCGGCGGGGATCGCGGCGCCGGCGCCGCATCACACGACGCCGTGGCGGTTCGTGCTGGTGGAGTCGGCGCAGACGCGGCTGCGGCTGGTGGACGCGATGCGGGAGGCGTGGATCGAGGATCTGCGCGGCGACGGTTTCTCGGAGCAGTCGATCGCCAAGCGGATCAGGCGGGGTGACGTGTTGCGCAACGCGCCTTATCTGGTGGTGCCGTGCCTGGTGATGGAGGGCTCGCACACCTACCGCGACGAGCGGCGCAACGCCGCGGAGCGGGAGATGTTCGTGGTGGCGATGGGCGCGGGCGTGGAGAACTTCCTGGTCCAGCTCGCGGTGGAGGGGCTGGGGTCGGCGTGGGTGTCGTCGACGATGTTCTGCCGTCCGGTGGTGCGGAAGGTGCTGGATCTGCCGGAGGAGTGGGACCCGATGGGCTGTGTGGCGGTGGGCCATGCCGCCGCGCCGCCGCGGGACCGGGCGCCGCGTGACGCGCTGGACTTCATCGTGTCCCGCTGACTGATATTTCGAGCCACAGTCACGTAACGGTTTACCGTTAGGAAACTTTCCTTTACATTTGGGCCATCCCCCCAAGTAGAGGAGCCACTAGATGAAGAGGTTGCTCACGTTACTCTCCGTCGTGGCGATTGCGGTCGCCACGGTGGTCTTCAACACCTCACCGGCCCTGGCCCACGGGTACGTCAACTCGCCGCCCAGCCGCCAGGCCCACTGCGCCCAGGGGCGCGTCGCCAACTGCGGCGACATCATCTACGAGCCGCAGAGCGTCGAAGGCCCCAAGGGCCAGCGCAACTGCCACGGCGGAGTCGGGCGGTTCGCCCAGCTCAGCGATGAGAGCAAGCCGTGGCCCGTCACCTCGGTGGGCACCAGCGTCAACTTCAACTGGCGGCTCACCGTCCAGCACGCCACCAGCACGTGGGAGTACTACGTCGGTGGCACCCGGGTGGCCGTCTTCAACGACGGCGGCAAGCGACCCCCGGCATCGGTGTCACACACTGTGAACCTGAGCCAGTTCCCCGGCCGGCAGAAGGTGCTGGCCATCTGGAACATCGCCGACACCGCCATGGCCTTCTACGCCTGCATCGACCTCCAGGTCGGCGGCGGCGGCCCCGGCACCCCGACGCCCACGCCCACCCCGACCCCGACCCCGACGCCGACCGACACGCCCACCAACCCTCCGGGCGGCACCTGGACCGCGGGCACCGCGTACACCGCGGGCTCGACGGTCACCTACGGCGGCGCCACCTACCGCTGCCTCCAGCCGCACACCGCGATCAACGGCTGGGAGCCGCCCAACGTCCCCGCCCTATGGGGCAGGGTCTGACCTGAAATGACCGAAGGGGGCGCCCGCCCACCTGGGCGCCCCCTTCTCCATGCCCCGGGTTCGTCACGCCCCCGGCCGGCAGGTCGGGTGACACAGGCGCCGGGCCAGGGCGGCGAGGAACACGTCGATGATCTCGCCCGGCTCCTGGGCCACGTGCAGGGAGCCGTTGGTGGCCGAGGTGACGGCCGTCAGCCCGGCGCGGTCGACGTCCTTGCCGAACGCGATGACGACGATCTGCACCGGCCGGTCCGCGTCCCACTCCTCGCGCAGCTCGGCCAGCAGCTCCGCCTGGGAGACCCCGCCGCCGTCGTCCCTGCCCGCGGTGATCACCAGCAGCGTGTTGTTCATGTCCTCCCGGTACGCCTCGCCCACCTTGCGGAAGCCGTCCAGGATCGACTCGTACAGCGAGCTGCCGCGCTTGGGGTGGGCGGTGATCGTGCCGGTGAGCTCGTTCAGCCGGCTGCGCCTGACGACCTGGCCGCTCTCGGGCCGGTCGATCGGCCCCAGGCTCACCAGCTCCCGGTGGTCCTCGCTGCCGCCGAGCCGGTCGGCGAACTCCCACAGGCCCATGTGCGTCGAGTTCGGGAAGAGCGCCAGACCGGTCCTGGCGGCGGCCAGCGCCACCTCGACGCGGGTGGTGTCGCCCAGGGGCTCGGCCATGTGCTTGGAGGTGTCGCTGAGCACCAGGATGTTCGTCGGCAGGGCCAGCCTGCTCCAGGCCAGCAGCGCCTCGTCGATGTCCTCCGGCGACACCGAGGGCCGCACCCGGGGCGTGGCGTCCGGGCCGGGCGCGAGCGGCCCCTGCGAGCCGTCGCCCGAGCGGAACCCGGCCCGGCGGACGATCTCCTGCGCCTGCGGCTCGCCCAGCCAGGCGGCGAAGGCGGCGGACGCCTCCGCGACGGCCGGGTCGGTCGCGGTCACCACGTACGGATAGTCGAGCGTGATCGTGCCCTCGCGCGGGTGCAGGGCGACGACCGGATCGGCGGACGGCCCCCGGCCGGTGTGCTCGCGCACCGACTGCTCCGGCACGATGACGACCGGCCGCTTCCAGAACGTGCGGTCGTCGACGGCCTCCAGCATGCTGCGGTAGTCGGGCGCGGACCCGGCCTGGGCCCACCGCACGAACGCCGTCAGCGCCTTGTCGGCCTCCGGCCCGGCTCCGACGACGTCACGGGCCGCCGCCACCGTGGCGATCCCGGCCCCGGCCAGCGACGGGTCCGGCACCCGTACGACGTCTGGCTCCTCCTCGGTCGGCGTCAGCCGGCCGCGCAGCGTCGGCGGGAACACCATCCGCCAGTTCATCTCCGTGTTGCCCACCGCGAAGCGCTCGGCCAGCGACGACCGGGTGGCGAACACCAGCGGCGAGGTCGCCACCACCCGCTCGCCCGCCGGCAGCGACCGCGCGCCCTGCTTGCGGGCCAGCCGGATCCACGCCGACGAGTCGGTGATCCAGCCGTCGGGCCGCTCGCGCAGCACGCCCGCCCGGTCGCCGATCAGCGTGCGCAGCACGGTGGCGGGCGGCTGCTCGGTCACCTGGACGAGCACGCAGCGCCCGCCCACGCTCGCCCGCGTGCCGTTGAACCGCCCCGCCGCCTCCATCACGGCGGGCGCCACGTCCACCGCCGCCGCCACGTCGACCAGAACAGGCTCTCGCGCGGTGCACAGCGCGCCCGTGCCGCCGGACACCAGGACGATCCCGCCGGCCAGCACGGCAACGGCCGCCAGGCCGGCCAGCATGCCGCGTTGGAGCGCCTTCCTCCGTCTCTGCCTGGGAGACAGCGCGGCGCGGTGTCGCCCTAACCGCACGGTGCACCTCACTTGAAGGGGGGTGTCGATTGTCCCAGCGCCTCCCACGACCGGCGCAAGAGGCGATAGAACTTGTTATATCTAGGCCAGCGGCAGGACCCGCCTGACGCTCTGGCACACGCCGTCGCTGGCGGCCGAGGCGGCCAGCCGCTCCGCGCTCGGCACGCCGTACTCGGTGGTGCGCTGCCGGACCGGCCTGCCGGTGACCTCCGCCATCGCGCGCAGCTCGCTGATGGTCTTGTACGAGCCGTTCTCCGAGCCGGCCATCCGGCTGATCGTCTCCTCCATGAGGGTGCCGCCGAGGTCGTTCACGCCGCCCTGGAGCACCTGGCGGCACAGGTCGTCCTGGAGCTTGACCCACGAGCACTGGATGTTGGCGATGGCGCCGTGCAGCAGGATCCTGGCCAGGGCGTGCACGGCCCGGTTCTCGCGGGCGGTCGGGCCGGGCCTGGCGACCCCGGCCAGGTAGATCGGCGCGCTGGTGTGCACGAACGGCAGCAGCACGAACTCAGAGAACCCGCCGGTCTCCTCCTGCAGCCGCCTGATCAGCTTGATGTGCCTGACCCAGTGCAGGTGGTCGTCCACGTGCCCGTACATCATGGTCGAGGTCGTCGGGATGCCGACGCGGTGCGCGGTGGTGATGACCTCGATCCACTCCTTGGCGGGCAGCTTGCCCTTGGTCAGCACCCAGCGCACGTCGTCGTCGAGGATCTCGGCCGCGGTCCCGGGCAGGGAGTCGACC
The DNA here is from genome assembly GCF_040674795.1 of Nonomuraea sp. NPDC049725. Lineage (NCBI taxonomy): Bacteria > Bacillati > Actinomycetota > Actinomycetes > Streptosporangiales > Streptosporangiaceae > Nonomuraea > Nonomuraea sp. NPDC049725. The sequence goes on from NZ_JBFANJ010000006.1 coordinate 89,575, forward strand.
CCGGCCTCCTTGGCGGCGTGCAGCCAGTCCTCGATGGAGAGGTTCGTCCGGCTTGCGCCGTTGATGACCTCCATCGGGGAGAACGCGTGCACGTGCATGCCGGGCGTGCGCTCCTTGACCGCCTTGGCCAGGTCGAAGTACGCGGTGCCGGGCAGGTCGGGGTGGATGCCGCCCTGCATGCACACCTCGGTGGCCCCGGCCAGCCAGCCTTCCTCGGCCCGGTCGGCGACCTGCTCCAGGCTCAGCGTGTAGGCGTCGGCGTCGGTGCGGCGCTGGGCGAACGCGCAGAACCGGCAGCCGGTGTAACACACGTTCGTGAAGTTGATGTTGCGGTTGACCACGTACGTCACGTCGTCGCCCACGGCCTGGCGGCGCAGCTCGTCGGCGATCCCGGCCAGCTCCTCCAGCGCGTCGCCGTCGGCCGACAGCAGCGCCACCGCCTGCTCGTCGGTCAGCCCCGCCGGGTCGCGCTCGGCGGCCCGCAGCGCCTCCCTGACGTCGCCCGGCACGGCGCCGCGCCCGGAAGCGGCCGGCAGCCGCTCACGCAGCGCCTCCCAGTCGCCGTAGACGTGGTCGAAGTCGTCGCGCCGGTCGCCGGTCCGGCCCGTGGTGTCCACCTCGACGTGCAGGTCCACCCGGCCCGTGGGGGCGAACCCGCCGTCGGGCTCCTGCCACGGCAGCCCTTGCGGCACCGCGTCCTGCCTGGCCAGGCCGGTCTCCGGGTCGGCCAGCGCGGCCACGTGCGCCATGACGCGGGGGTCCAGCCACGGCTCCCCGGCCCTGACGTACTCCGGGTAGACCGTCAGCCGCTCGCGCAGCCGGAACCCCGCCTCGGCGGTCCTGGCGGCCAGCTCGTCGATCTGCGGCCAGGGGCGCTCGGGGTTGACGTGGTCGGGGGTGAGCGGCGACACGCCGCCCCAGTCGTCGATGCCCGCGCGGATCATCAGCGCGTACTCGGCGTCGACCAGGTTCGGCGGCGCCTGCACCCGCGCCCGCGGGCCCAGCACGAGCCGGGCGACGGCGATGGTCGCGGCCAGCTCCTCCAGGTCGGCGTCCGGCAGCCCGCGCATCGCCGTGTCCGGCTTGGCGCGGAAGTTCTGCACGATGACCTCCTGGACGCCGCCGTACTCGCGCGCCACCTTCCGGATCGCGAACAGCGACTCGGCCCGGTCCTCGACGGTCTCGCCGATGCCGATCAGGATGCCGGTGGTGAACGGCACGTTGCTGCGCCCGGCGTCCTCCAGCACCCGCAGCCGCACCGCCGGGTCCTTGTCGGGCGAGCCGTAGTGCGGCTGCCCCTTCTCCTCGAACAGCCGCCGCGAGGTCGTCTCCAGCATCATGCCCATCGACGGCGCCACCGGCTTGAGCCGCTGCAGGTCACGCCAGCTCAGCACGCCCGGGTTCAGGTGCGGCAGCAGCCCGGTCTCCTCCAGCACCCGCACCGCCATCGCGCGCACGTACGACAGCGTGTCGTCGTAGCCGTGCGCGTCGAGCCACTCGCGCGCCTGGTGCCACCGGTCCTCCGGCCGGTCGCCGAGCGTGAACAACGCCTCCTTGCAGCCCATCGCCCCGCCCTGCCGGGCGATCTCCAGCACCTCGTCCGGGCTGAGGAACGGCGCCTCCAGCTTGTGCGGCGCGGTGGCGAACGTGCAGTAGCCGCACCGGTCCCGGCACAGTCTGGTCAGCGGGATGAACACCTTCCTGCTGTACGTGATCACCCCCGGGCGACCGGCGGCGGCGAGCCCCGCGTCCCGTACGCGGGCGGCGTGGTCGAGCAGGGTGTCCAGGTGGTCGCCGCGTGCCTGCAGCAGCACGGTGGCCTCGGCGGCGTCGAGCGCCTTGCCGTCACGGGCACGGGCGAGCGCGCGGCGGAACGCGGAATCACTGACAAGACTCATAGCGGCACACTACGACGCGCTGAGTTCTCGTACCGCACCCAGGGCTTCTAGAAGGACCGATAGTCGCGCGCGGCCATCCTCGGGCCGCGGGCCGGCGGGCGGCGGCCGGTGAGCGTGATGAGCATCGCCGCCCGGTGCCGGTGGCCCCGGTAGGGCTCCAGCAGCCGCAGCATGCCCGGGTCGTCCGTCTTCTCCCCGGTGAGCGCGTAGCCCACGATCTTGGCCAGGTGGAAGTCGCCCACGCTGACGGCGTCCGGGTCGCCGAACACCCGCTGGCGCACCTCGGCGGAGGTCCACACGCCGATGCCCGGCAGCGCGCGCAGCAGCCGGTCGAGCTCCTCACTGGTGGCGGCGGCCTCCAGCTTGGCGGCGTGCCAGGCGGCGGTGGCGATCGTGCGGGCGCGCACCGCCTCGGCCCCGGCCCGGTGCCAGTGCCAGGACGGGATCTCGCGCCACACCTGCGGCTCGGGCGCCACCCGCATCCCGTCGGGCGCGGGGCCCGGGGCCGGCTCGCCGAAGTGGCGCAGCAGGTAGCGCCAGGCGCGCCACGCCTCCTGGCCGACGACCTTCTGCTCCAGCACCGCCGGGACCAGCGCCTCCATGACGCGGCCCGTACGGCCGATGCGCACGCCCGCGTGCGCGCGCATGGCCTCGACCAGGACCGGATGCCGCGCGGTGAAACCCGACAGGTCGTCGTCGGCGCCCACGAGCGCGGGCAGCGACTCCAGCGCCCACTCCGCGCCCGGCCCCCACGCCCGCCCGTGCACCTGGCCGCCGGCCACCGTCACCCGCAGCGTGACCGGCCCGTCAGGGGTGCGGGAGGTGCGCCACACGGCCCCGTCGGGGGTCCGGCACCAGGCCGGGTCGCCCCCGCCGCGCTTGTGCGCCGCCAGCGCCAGGCCCACGTCGAGCGGCCCGGCGGGCGCCCAGCTACGCTCCCTCACCCATCCAGTCTGCGGCACGGAACGAGCAGGTCAGACGTCACTCGAATAGCGGACCGCGCGCTCCGGCAGCTCGATGCCCGGCCAGATGCGCACCCCGGCCTGCAGCTCGTTGCCCGGCCCCACCACGGCCCCGTCGCCGATGACGGCGTCACGCACCACCGTGCCGGCGCACACCCGCGCGCCCTGCCCCAGCACCGAGTCGGTCACGATCGCGCCCGCCTCGACCACGCAGTCGTCGGCCAGCACCGACCCGACGACCGTCGCGCCCGCCTCGACCACCGTGCGGGCGCCGACCGCGGTGCCGCCCTGCACCTTCGCCTCCGGCGACACCAGCGCGCCGTCGAGCGCCAGCCACTCGCCCGCCGGCCCCGGCAGCGCCGGCGACGCCAGCCTGCCGAGCACCAGGTCACGCGACCCCTGCACGTACGCGCTCGGCGTGCCCACGTCGAGCCAGTACGTGCGGTCGGCGTAGCCCAGCACGAGCCGCCCCGACTCGATGAGCCCCGGGAACGTCTCGCGCTCGACCGACACCACCTCGTCACGCGGGATCTGGTCGATCACCGACCGGGTGAACACGTAACAGCCCGCGTTGATCCGGTTGGTGACCGGGTTGGGAGTCTTCTCCAGGAACGCGGTCACCCGCCCGTCGCCGTCCGTGGGCACGCAGCCGAACCTCGTCGGATCCTCCACCTCGGTCAGGTGGAGCGTCACGGCCGCCTCCCGCGCCAGATGCGCCCGCACCTGGTCGCCGATGTCATGGCCGGACAGGATGTCGCCGTTGAGGATGAGCACCGGCGCGTCGGGCGGCGACGACAGCGCCTCGGCGGCGTTGCGGATCGCGCCGCCCGTGCCCAGCGGCGTCTCCTCCGTCATGTACTCCAGCGAGAGCCCCAGGGCCGACCCGTCGCCGAACACCGGCTCGAACATCGACGCCTTGTACGAGGTCGCGAAGACGATCCGGCGCACCCCGAACGAGCGCGCCCGCGCCAGCTGGTGGGCCAGGAACGGCACTCCGGCGGTCGGTAGCAGCGGCTTCGGCGTGCCCAGCGTGAGCGGACGCAGGCGCGTGCCCTGTCCCCCGACCAGGAGGATCGCCTCTAGATCCGGCAAAGAGCTCTCCATAACTGTGCGAGGGTACCCAACTATTCGACTGCGCGTTGATAAGAGCTGAGGTGCGCCTCCGCGGAGGCCTCCCAGGTGAACTCCCTGGCCCTGGCCAGACCCGCCTCCCGAAGCTGCGCTCGCCGCTCCGGCGCGGCCAGGAGCTGGGCCAGCGCGGAGGCGATGCTGTCGGCGTCCGGCTCAGTGTAGGCGACCGCGTCGCCGCCGACCTCGGGCAGCGAGGTGCGCTGGGTGGTCAGCACCGGCGCGCCGCAGGCCATCGCCTCCAGCACCGGCAGCCCGAACCCCTCACTGCTGGACGGGAACGCCACCACGAGCGCCCCGCCGAGGAACCCCGGCAGGTCAGGCGCCCGCAGGAAGCCCGGCCGCACCACCTTGACCGTGGCCTCCACCTCCCGGCAGGCGGCGTCGACGTCGTCCTCGTGCACGCCGCCGCCCAGCACCAGCGCCGGCGGATCCGCCAGGCCCGCCACCGCCGCGGCGAAGCCCCGGACCAGGTTCGGCACGTTCTTGCGCGGGTCGAGCGCCCCCAGGAACGCCACGTACGACTGGCCGTGCAGGCCGAACCGGCTGGCCGCCCGCCGCACCTCCGCCTCCGTCGGCGGGTGGAACAGCGCCTGGTCGACCCCGTGGTAGGCGACGTCGATGCGGGTCGGGTCGGCGGCCAGCACCCGCACCAGCTCGTCCCGCGTCGCCTTCGACGGCACGATCACCCGGTTGGCGTGCCGCACGGCGGTGCGCGTCGCCGACCGGAAGAACGACGCCTTCACCGCGCTGTGCTGGTCGGGCTCGGTGAACCAGGAGACGTCGTGCACCGTGACGACCGTCCGCAGGCCCGACCGGAGCGGTATCGAGTAATAAGGAGCGTGGATCACCTCGGCCCCCGCCTGGCGGGCCAGCAGCGGCAGGCCCGTCTGCTCCCACGCGAGCCGCGCGGCCCTGTTGGTGATGGAGACCGGGCCCGGGATGATCCGGGCGGAAGGCGCGAGCCGGGTGTAGCGTTCGGCGTCGGCCCGCTGACAGACCACCGCAAGATCGGCTCCCGCCCGGTCGAGAGCCGACACCAGACCGTCCACGTACCTGATCAGCGCGCCGCGGTCGGCCGGGACCGCCGCCGCGTCGACGAGCACTCGAGGCATTACGTAGATCTTCTCCCCTCAAGATCAACGTCGGGACTCCACGTCCCCCTCTTCGTTCAGCTTATGACCAGCGTCCCCTAAATCGTGGCCCAAATCACACTGAGTCCCGCCGTGCAGCGATTCCCGCCAGCCCGGCACAGATCAGATCGCCCAGAACGATCACCACGCGCGAGCACAGCGCCACCGCGATCGCCCGCCCGCTGTCCATCACCGGAGCCAGCGCCACCACCATCGCGGCCTCCCGCACCCCCGCCCCCGCCGGCACCACGAACGTCATGATGCCCAGGCACCACGACAACGCGAACGCCCCGACGGCGAACACCAGGCCGACATCCGGAGTGATGAAATACAGGTGCACCCCGTAGCAGGTCCACCCCGCCACCGCCCAGCCCAGCGCCGTCAGCATCCCCCGCCGGGTCAACGGCCGCTCCAACGGCTCCCGCCGCAACCTCCGCAGCCCGAACCCGATCACCCCGTTGACCACCCGGGGCTCCAGCAGCACCAGCAGCACCGGCACCAGGAGCAGCAGCCACCCGAACCGGTCCCACCCGAGCGTCACCAGCGTCACCAGCAGACCCGTCGCCAGCTGGATCGGCATCATCAGGAAGAACGCCGCCGCGCTGCGCGCCCTCGGCACCCCCAGGTCGCGGCCCATCTCCATCTGCGCCAGCATCGGCCACACCGCGCCGGGGATGTACTTGCCCAGCTGGCCCACGAAGAACACCTTGGCCGCCGGGCGCAACGGCAGCCTCGACCCCAGGTCGGCCAGCAGCGTCCGCCACGTCAGCATCGCCCCCACGAGCGCGCCCACCACGGCCACCAGCGCCCCGCCCAGCATCGGCCAGCTCAGCGCCGCGAACCCCGCCGCCACGGCATCCCACTGCGACGCCACGGCCCACCCGCCGAACCCGAGCGCCACTCCCAGGAACCCCAGCCGCACCGCCCTCTTGAGCCCCCGCCCCTTCCGGCCCGGACGCCCCGCCCCCTCCCCGGAGGGCTTCCCCTCCCGACGGGACTGACCCTCCGGGGAGAGCGCGCCCTCCCCTGTGGACGGGGCAGTCCCGGAGGGCTCCGCCTCTCCGCCAGGTCCCGCCTCGGCGCGAGGCCGCGCCTCCCCTTGGGGGCGGGCGCCCGCAGAGGGCTCCCCCTCCCAGTGGGACCGCCCCTCGCCGGACGGCCGCCCCTTCCCCGCGCGGCGCCCCTCCGGGGAGGGCGCGCCCTCTCCAAGGGACGGGGCATCCCCGGAGGGCTCCCCCTCCTCAAGGGGGTGCTCGTCCGAGGACGGTGCCGCCTCTCCCAGAGGCCGGGAGGGCTCCTCCTCGGGGCGGGGCTCCCCCTCCCTGTGAGGACGGCCCTCCGCGAAAACCGCGCCCCCACCAAGGTGGCGGGTGCCCGCAGGTGGCTCCGCCTCCCCGCTGGGTCTCACGTCGGCGCGGGGCCGCGCTTCCCCAAGGTGGCGGGTGCCCGCAGGTGGCGTCGTGTCCCCGTCGGGTTTCGCATCCGTGAGGGGCCGCGCGTCACCCGAGGGGATGCCCTCTCCCCAAGGGGTGCCCCTGGTGGGGGGGACGGGCCGGGGAGCGGGGGTGGGGTCGTTGGGGCGGGTCACAGTGGGGGGATCCGCTCCGGGGGCTGCGGCAGGGGGGCGCCGGCCGGGAGGCGGGGGCGCTTGGTGGCGACCCAGAGGTAGGTGGGCACGAGCGGCAGCAGCAGCCGCAGCGCCGCCCGGGGCGTACGGGCCAGCACGGTCTGGGCGAGCCGCCCCAGGGCGCCGGGGAACAGCTCACCTCCGGCGAAGCGGCCAGGCGTGGCCAGCACCGGGAACGTGTAGTCCCATACGTGGAAGGCGCGCAGCATGCGGCGCAGCCCGCGCCGGGTGCGGAAGCGTTCGTAGTAGTGGTCGGCCTTCCCGAAGGCGCGCACGTAGCGGTCGGCGAGCGCGGGCGGCAGGTAGGACAGGAACGGCAGCTTGTAGTGCGGCTCCATGATGCCGAGCCGGTTGCCCAGCCCCAGGTAGAGGACGCCGTCGTCGGAGAGCACCCGGTGCATCTCGGCGACCACGGCGTCGGGGTCGACCACGTGTTCGTAGATGTGGTTGAACACGAGCACGTCGAGCGACCCGTCGGGGAACGGCAGCGCGGTGCCGTCGCCGCACACGAAGGCGACCCGTTCGCCGAACCGGTCGGCGGCCTTGCGCAGCCCCGGCACGTCGATGTCGATGCCGAGCGTGTGCCCGGCCCCTGCTGCGGCGAGTTCGTCGGCGATGAACCCGGCCGAGCAGCCCACGTCGCCCACGGTCAGCCCGCCGAGCGGTCCGTGGAAGTGCTCAAGCACCGCGATGATCTTCGCGGCCTTGCGCCTGCGCTTCGCCTCGTCGAGCATCGCGGACTGGAACTCGGAGTATTCCAGCTGCGCGACCCGTTGCTTTCCCACGCCGCCCAACAGTACCCGCGCTCGCCGCCCCCGGCCGTCGAACGGGCTTCGGTACGGCGGCCGGCCGGGGAATCGCCGGCCGGGGCGCTTCGAGGACGTGCTGGTCACGGCGGTCGTGGGCTCTATCTCGGGCACCGTTGCTGAAGTAGCCTTGGGCGGGTGATCCGCCGACTGCTGCGCGTTGTGCTGGCCCTGGTCGCACTCGGCTTTCTCGGCTACGGCCTGGCGAGCAACTGGGATGCGACCCGTGACGCCGTGGCGGGGATCTCGCCGTGGGCGGTGGCGGGGGCGTTCGGCGCGGTGCTGGCCGGGCAGTTCTGCATGCTGCTGGCCTGGCGGCAGGTGCTGGCCGGGCTGGGGTCGCCGCTGCCGGTGCGGGTGGCGGGGCGGATCATGTTCGTCGGGCAGCTCGGCAAGTACATCCCCGGCGCGGTGTGGGCGTACGCGGCGATGATGGAGCTCGGCCGTGACCGCGGGAGCCCGCCGCGCCGGACGTTCGCGTGCATCTCGCTGGCGCTGGTGATCAATCTGGGGGTGGGCCTGGCGATCGCGGCGGCCACGCTGGCGTCGCAGGAGGCGGTGCGCCAGGCGTGGTATCTGCTGCTGCTCGTGCCGGTCATCATCGTGTGCCTGCACCCGAAGGTGCTGACGTGGGGGCTCAACCTGGCGTTGCGGGTGGCGCGCCGCGACACGCTCGACAGCGTGCTGCCCGGTCGCACGGTGCTGGTCGCGGTGGCGTGGACCACGCTGGGCTGGCTGGTGTACGGGCTTCACACCTGGCTGCTCGCGGGCCGGTGGGACCTCTACGTGATCGCGACCGGCGCCTACGCGTTCGCCTGGGCGACCGGGCTGCTCACGTTCGTGGTGCCGGCCGGGGTCGGGGTGCGCGAGGGCGCGCTGGTGCTCGTGCTGCAGCCGATCATCGGCACCGGCGCGGCGCTCGCGGTGGCCGTGGTGTCGCGGCTGGCGTTCACGCTGGCCGACGCGACGGCGGCCGGGCTGGCGTGGCTGCTGGGCCGTCAGGCGTCGAGGAGCGTCGAGGTGTACGCCGACCAGAACGGCGCCGGGTCGACGGCCTTGACCCCCGACCGCAACCTCTCGGGCTCGCCGGAGGCGTAGAAGCGCTCGATCGCCGTCCGCAGCGCCCCGACGTCGCCCGGCTCGACCAGCAGCCCGTCGACGCCGTCGGTCACGTGGTCGGCCAGCGCGCCGACCCGGGTGGCGATCACGGGCACGCCGTGCTCGTGCCCGAGCCACACGTTCTGGCTGGCCGTCGCGTTGCGGTAGGGCAGCACGAGCGCGTCCGCCTCGGCGAACAGCTTCGGCACGTCGTCGGCGGCCACGTAACCGGGCCGCAGGTCGACCCGGTCGGCCAGGCCCAGCTCGTCGATCAGCGCCCGGGTCTCGTCGAGCCCGCCCCAGAACTCCCCGGCGACGGTCAGCCCGACCCCCTCGGGCAGCGCCCGCAGCAGCAGGTCGAGCCCCTTGTACGGGCGGACGATGCCGAAGAACAGCAGCCGCCGGTGCACCTCGTCGGAGCGCCTGGCGTGGGTGGAGGGCAGGTGCGGCGGCAGCGCGGCCACGCGCACCGGGCCGCCGGTGAGCCCGCGGGCCAGCCCCGCCTGCTCCTCGGAGTGCGTCAGCACCCCGTCGACCCGCTTGAGCAGCGCCTTCATCAGCGGCTGGTCGTACGGTTTGCGCTCGTGCGGCAGCACGTTGTGGCAGAGCGCGACGGTCCGGGCCTTGCGGCGGATGCCGTACAGGATCCCGAGGTAGGCGGGGACCTGCACCGGGCTGAGCACGGCGAGGATCACCAGGTCGGCCGAGCGGAGCCGCCGCCCGGCGGCGACCCACCCGTCCGGCCGCCGCCAGTCGAGGTCACGCCGGGTGTTCGGGTACGGGACGCCCTCGGGGGCGGAGATCGTCTGCTGCCCCGGGTAGAGGAACGACGGGTACTGCGCCCGCCACGACTCGATGACCACGTCGTGGCCGAGCGCCGCGAGCCGGTGGGCCAGCTCGGTGGTGTGCTGGGCCCCGCCGCCCTTGTACGGGTAGGTGGGGCCGACGATCGCGATGCGCACGCTAGTCGCCCCGCGACCGCACGATCAGGTCGGCCAGCAGTGCCACCGAGCCGATGAGCAGGCCGGACAGGAAGATCATCACCGTGTTGGACGGCAGGTAGAAGGGGGTGTCGATCATGTCCCACACGCCCTTGGCGATGCCGATGCCGACCAGCCACAGCGCAGGCGGCATGAGCACCTTGAGCGGGTTGAAGTACATGATCATCCGCAGCACCTGGAGGATGTAGCGGTAGGCGTCGGACACGAAGCTGAACTTCGACTTGCCCGCCCGCTTGGCGTAGTCGATCGGCACGTAGTGGACGTCGTGCTGGTTCATCAGGAACGACAGCGTGATCGTCGTGACGCAGGAGAACCCGGGCGGCAGCAGCCGCAGGTAGGGCCTGGCCACCGACTTGCGGAAGGCGCGCAGCCCGGAGTTGAGGTCGGGGATCTTCTGCCCGGCGAGCATCTCGGCCACCTTGCGGATCACCCATTTGGCCGGGACGCGCAGCAGCTTGTGCGAGCCTTCCTCGCTGGTGCGCGCGCCGACCACCTGGTCGATCGTCTGGTCCTTCTCCAGGAGCTGCACCAGCTCGGGGATGCGCTCGTTGGGGTAGGTCATGTCGGCGTCGGTCCAGACGACGATCTCGCCCCTGGCCTCCTGCGTGCCGATCCGCCGCACGGTGCCGGAGCCGCCGTTGCGGTGGAAGGCGCGGATGCGCAGGTGCGGGTAGCCGGGCGCGGCCTCACGCAGCCTGGCCAGCGTCTCGTCGGTCGAGCAGTCGTCGACGGCGACGAGCTCATAGGTGTAGCCGCTGGAGTCCATGGCCTTGGTGATGCGCTCGACCTCGTCGATGACGTGGTCCTGCTCGTTGTAGCAGGGCAGGACGATCGTGACGTATGGCGCTTCTTCCACGGCGTTTCCACTCTGGGGGGTCTCAGGCGTGCTCACGTGCGTCGAGGGTACTCTGCCCCGCAGAAACGCGGGTCCACATCAGGTCAAGGGATCGCCATCCAGACGTTGACGCGGAGCGACCAGGTGCCGTCCGGGCGGCTGGTCAGCGAGCGCTCGTCCTGCCGCGTCACCAGGGCCATGACCTGCTCGGGCGTGCCGTAGGGCGCGACCTGGCCGGATTCGGCGGCCAGCACGACGGGGGTGCGGCCGGCCGCGCGCACCCGGGCGAGCACCCGGCGCACGTCGTCCTCGGACGCCTCGTCCGCCTTGGCGGCGGGCGCCCCGCACATGCCGCGCACGACCTGGGTGAACCGGTCGCCGGTGACCCGCTCCACGATCACCACGGAGGCGTCGTCCGGGATGCGCGCGCACATCCGTGCCACCGCCGCCGCCTCGCCGCGCTCGACCGGGGTGAACGCGGTGCCGATCGACGTGAAGACCGGCGGCGCCAGCACCAGCAGCGCGAGCACCGGGGCGGCCCAGCGTCGGGGGAAGCGCCGGGCCAGCCATCGGGCGCCCCACACGGCCAGCAGGACCAGGCCCGGGATCACCACGGGCACCAGGCGGCGGGCCGCCCACGGGTGGTCGGGGGTGATCTCCGGCCGCAGCAGCGTCGTCAGCGTCGTCCAGCCGATCACCGCCAGCGGCAGCAGCCAGGCGGTCTCCCGGCCGCGCAGCAGCCGGCGCAGCAGCACCGCCGCGGCCAGCGTGGCCAGCACGACCGCCGGGACGCCGAGGTACCACCCCACCCAGTGCAGCGAGTTCTCGAAGTAGAGGCGGGAGCCGTCGGGCGGCAGGCCGTTGGCCTTCTGGATCTGCTCGATGAAGACGAAGGTCCGCCGGTCGTCGACGTTGTCGGGCTCGCGGCGCACGGTCTGCACCCAGGGGCGTACGGCCAGGCCCGCCATGACGAGCACGACCAGCGCGGCCCCGGCCTCCGGCAGCCGGCGCGGCAGCCGTACCCGGGCCAGGGCGGGCGCGGCGGCCGTCGCGGCGGCGGTGAGCAGCAGCACGGCGGCGCAGATCAGCAGCAGCGGCTCGACCGAACGCGACAGATAGTTCAGGTAGGGGCGGGACAGCACGTAGGCGGCGAGCAGCCCGGCCCCGGCCCCGGCCAGCAGCCCGGCGAGCAGCGGCAGCCCCGCCCCCGAGCCGCGGGCGAGCCGCCCGGTGCGGCCGGGAAGCCGCCGCAGCGCGATGAGCAGCCCGGCGAAGGCGAGCGCGGGCAGCACGTCGCGCAGCCCGTCGACCCGGACCAGCACGCTCAGCCCGAACACCAGCCCGGCCAGCGCCGCGAGCGCCCGCCGCTCCCGCTCCAGCGCGTCGTGCACCAGCGCCAGCCCGCCGAACAGCAGGATCACCGACGGGATCTCGCTGAACGTGGCCCGCGACGTGTAGAGCACCGGCATGCTGACCGCGAACGCGAGCGCCGCCACGGGCGCCCACCAGCCGCCGACCAGGCGCGCGGCCAGCCCGCCGACCGCGAGCACCGCCAGCGCCCCCAGCACGGCGGGCGTCAGCAGCATGCCGCCCAGCCACTCCCCCAGCGCGTACAGCAGCGGCGGCCCCGGCATGAACTGCGGCACCACCGCCCCGTCGCCCCGGTAGAAGCCGATGCTGTCGAACACCAGCGCCGGGTCCGGCCCGCCGAACGCCTCCGCCCGCGGGTCGATGGGCAGCGAGCCGTGCCGGGCCAGCCACACGGCGTACTGCGCGTAGGTGGCCGGGTCGCGCCGGACGAGCAGCTGCTCGCTGTGCAGGACGGCGTTGAACACCCCGGACCCGAGCGCCACGGCGAGCACGGCGGCCGTCTGCCCGGCGGTGGCGGTGAGCGGAGCGGCCCGCCGCGCGCCCGCCCAGCACAGCACAGCCGCGACCGGCAGCCCGATCAGGAACGCGGGCAGCGGCCGGTAGCCGTCAGCGAGGAGCAGCCCCAGCCCGGCCAGCAGCCACCCGGCCACGGCGAGCGCGGGCAGCACGGTGACCACGGCGAGCACCCGGCCCGCCGCCGGGGCGCGCGTCCGGGCGAGTTCCATCGACCAGCGAGCGTATCCAACATCACGACGGCATCACCTCGACGGCATCACGATGACGCCCCGCAGGTGGAAGCCCGGTAGCGTACCGGCGTGCCGGACATGCGGGAGGTCGTGCGGGTGGCGGGGCGGTTCGGGCGGCGTCACCGGTGGTTCCTGGTGGTGCTGGCCGCCGGGGCGCTGCTCAGGGTGGTCGCGATGCTGGGCTTCCGGCCGGCGCTGTGGTTCCCCGACTCCTACACCTACATCGTCACCGTCTTCCATCCACGCCCCGATTTGGTGCGTCCCGCCGGTTACTCGATGTTCGTCAAGCTGCTGGAGCCGTTCCACTCCTTCGGCGCGGTGGTCGCGGTGCAGCACCTGCTGGGGCTGGCGACGGGCGCGCTGGTCTACTGGGCGGCGGCGCGGCGGGTGCGGCGGTGGGCGGCGGTGCTGGCCTCGGCGCCGGTGCTGCTCGACGCCTACCAGGTGGAGCTGGAGCACCTGCTGGTCTCCGACACGCTGTTCATGTTCCTCGTCGTGCTCGCGGTCGTGCTGGCGCTGGCCGACCGGCCGAAGGTGGTCACGATCGGACTGCTGCTGGCCGCGGCCACGCTGACCAGGACCGTCGGGCTGCCGCTGATCGCGCTGCTGGCGGGCTGGCTCCTGCTGCGGCGGCAGGTCCGCCCGGCCGTGGTGATGCTGGCCGCGGGGCTGGTGCCGGTCGTGGCGTACGGGGCCTGGTTCTACGCCACCTACCAGCGGGTCGGCATCGTGGGGGCGAACGGCGTCTTCCTCTATGCCCGGACGATGTCGTTCGCCGACTGCGAGCGGATGGACCCGCCGCCGGACCTGCGGGTGCTGTGCGATCCCCGGCCGCCGGAGCAGCGGCCGCCGTCGCAGGAGTACATCTGGGCCAAGGACGCGCCGCTGGTCAAGCTGCCTGGCATCACGTTCACGCGGGAGACGGACGCGCTGGCGGGCAGGTTCGCGCTGCTGGCCGTCCGCTCGCAGCCGCTCGACTACGCGGGCTCGGTGCTGTCGGAGCTGGGCCGCTCGTTCGTGTGGGGCCGCCCGGTCTACCCCGACCAGGAGATCTACGGCTACTACCAGTTCCCGTCGGTCTCGCCGCCTCCGCCCGGCCGCTATCCGGCGCGGCACGGCGCGGAGCTCGCCCGGCGTTACGAGCGGGGCGAGATCGGCACCCGGGTCGCCGAGCCGTACGCGGGCTGGATGCGCGCCTACCAGGACGTGGCGCGGCTGCCCGGCACCGCGCTGCTGGTGATCCTGCTGGTCCCGCCCGCCGTGGCGGCGCGCAGGAGGTGGTCGGGGGCGCGTGCCGCGACGCGCCCCGCGCCTTGGCTTGCCCCGTGGGCGGCGGCGGTTGTGTTGTTGGTCACACCGCCGGCCGTGGCGGAGTTCGACTACCGCTACGTGTTGCCGGTCGTGCCGCTCGCCTGTTTGGCGGCGGCGCTAACCTGGAGGAATCCTCAGAGTTCCTAAAGAATATTCCCCGAAATGTCCACCTCTGAGTATGCTTTGGCCGGTAAACATCACGCCCGTGTCACGGCCGTTTCGCGCGGTCATGGCCCCGGGCACGCCGAACGTGACCTAGTCTCGTGGCGCAGTACGACCAAGCCAGGACGAGGCTAGGGGGCGCATGAGTGACTACAGGAGCGCGTCCGTGCAGGACCGCAGGGTCGCCTCGACGCAGCCCGGAAGCCGCATGGCCCGCAGGCAGGCCGCGACGGCCCCACCGCCGCCGCCCGAGGATCCGCCGCGCGGCCACCGGGGCAGGGGGCGCGGCAACGGCGGCAACAAGATGCGGATGCTCGCCTGGGTGAGCATCGCCGCCACCACGGTCATGGTGGCCGGCTCCCTGACCGGCTACACCGTCTACCGCGACGCCTTCGGCAGCATCAACCAGAAGGCCGTCAAGGACGACATCCTCACCGAGCGCCCCCGCGACACCGGCGCGCTGAACGTCCTGCTCGTCGGCTCCGACACCCGCGCCGGCGAGGGCAACGCCCAATACGGCCAGGAGCTGGCCCGCACCGCCGACGCCGGCGGCAAGCGCACCGACACCATCATCGTCATGCACATCTCCCCCAACCGGGACGCCGCGCGGTTGATCAGCTTCCCGCGCGACTCGATGGTGACGATCCCCAAGTGCAAGAACGAGACGACCAAGCAGGAGATGCCGCCCCAGCGGGCGATGATCAACTCCGCTTACAACTCCGGCGGCATCGCCTGCACGATCGCCACGCTGGAGACTCTCACCGGCATCCGCATCAACCACTTCGTCGAGGTCGACTTCAGCGGGTTCAAGAACATCGTCGACGCGCTGGGCGGCATCGAGATCTGCCTCAAGTCCGGCGTCGACGACAAGGACTCCAAGCTGAAGCTGCCGCCCGGCAAGAGCCTGCTCATGGGCGAGCAAGCGCTGGGTTACGTACGGCTGCGCAAGTACGGCGACAACAGCGACATCCAGCGCATCAAGCGCCAGCAGATCTTCCTCAGCAAGGTCGTCGCCAAGGCCACGAGCGGTGACCTGCTCACCGACCCGGGCAAGCTCACCTCGTTCGTCACGGCGGCGGCCAAGTCGGTCACGATGGACCCCGAGCTGGCCAACAACCCGCAGAAGCTCATCGACATCGCGATGAGCGCCAGGGAGCTGACCGCCAAGGACGTCAAGTTCACCACGATCCCGTGGATCCCCGACCCCGAGGACGAGAACCGCGTGGTGTGGAAGCAGCCCGACGCCAACGAGCTGTTCCAGTCGATCATCAACGACACGCAGATCGAGGAGGCCGGGCCCAAGCCGACGGTCAGCGCCAAGCCCAAGCTCGCGCTCAAGCCCGAGCAGGTGCAGGTCCAGGTGCTCAACGGCACCACCACGCCGGGCAAGGCCCGCGAGGTCGCCGACCAGCTCACCAAGCAGGGCTTCAAGGTCGTCCAGCTCGGCAACTACCAGTCGCCCGACGGCCAGAGCCTGGCCAGGACCGAGGTGCACTACCCGAAGACGGCGGCCACCGGAGCCGACTACGCCGACGCGCTCGCGGACGAGCTCACGCCCGCGCCCCAGGCCAAGGCGGGCAAGGTCAGGGCGACCACCACCGAGCCCTACACCGGGACCCAGACCACCGGCGCGGCGACGCCCACGGCCAAGCGGGCCCCGGTCGTCCAGCTGATCGTGGGAGCCGACTTCAAGGCGGTCAAGGTGACCAAGCTTTCCGAGAGCGTGGAGAACTCCACGATCAAGGCATCGGAGCAGAAGAACGTCTGTGTGTGACCCTCCAAGTTGCCTGTGTACCCGGCCCGCCGGAGGACAGGACCGTCCGGACCGGGATATCGTGGTTCGGGTCGGCGACTGGGCTCGCCCGCGCCGTGAAGGCGCGTCACGCGTGTCGTCTGTCGTGTTCCCCGGCCCCGAGCGAAGCTGAGCGACTCCCCTGTGTCTGACACCAAGCACTCTCCCCCGGTCACGGCCGCGAACGACGGGCCCGCCAACACAGGCGCCCGATGGCCGCTGCCGGAGGAGGCCTTCTGGAGTGAGCGGACCGACCCTCGCGGCGAGCCGCCGCAGAGTCTCCGGGAGGTCGCCGAGGAGCCCGCTCCCGAGGAGCAGCCCAAGCGCAAGCGCGATCCCTATCTGGACAACGTCAAGTTCATCCTGATCGCGCTGGTGCCCATCGGCCACTCCCTGGTGCCGACGCTCAGCGCCGACTCGGCCCGCGCCGCGTACATCTTCATCTACACCTTCCACATGCCGCTGTTCGTGGTCATCAGCGGCTACCTGTCCAGAAACTTCTGGAACTCCAACGCGAAGACGAACAAGCTCGTCGACACCTTCCTGGTGCCGTACGTGATCGTCGAGGTCGGCTATGCCGCGCTGCGCTTCGCACTGGGCCAGAAGTGGAGCCTGACGATCATCGATCCGGCCTGGCTCAACTGGTACCTGCTGGCGCTGCTGTTCTGGCGGCTGTCCACACCGGTGTGGAAGCGGATGAAGTATCCCGTGCCGGTGGCGATCGCCATCTACCTGTTCGCCGGGTTCTCGGAGATCTCGGGCGACTTCAGCATGGACCGGTTCTTCGGCCTGATGCCGTTCTTCGTCATCGGGCTCGTCATGCAGCCGGAGCACTTCGAGCTGCTCAACCGCCGCTGGATCAAGATCCTGTCCGGGTTCGTGATCGCCGCTGCCGCCGCCGTGGCCATCTACATCGCGCCGAAGGCGCCGCTCGCGCCGTTCTACTACAAGAACAGCTACGAGAAGATGGACCTGTCCTGGTACATGGGCCTGGGGGTGCGCACCGGGCTGCTGCTGTGCGCGCTGGCGCTGTGCCTGGCGGTGCTGGCGCTGGTGCCGCGCCGCGAGACCTGGTTCACCGACCTCGGCACCCGCACCCTCTACTGCTACCTGCTCCACGGCATCCCGGTGCTCATCGCCAAGGAGATGGGCTGGCTGGAGTTCCCGTGGCTGCACGGGCCGCTGGGCGTGCTGGCGATCAGCTTCAGCTGCTTCGCGCTGGCGATCGTGCTCTGCCTGCCGGAGACCCGAACGGTCTTCAAGTGGGTGCTGGAGCCGCGCCTCACCTGGCTCTACCGCCGCCCATCCAGGTCCAGGAGTTAAGCGACCGTTTCACCCGCATTTACGCCAATGCCCTGGTAGGCATTGAGCATCGACGCATGCGGGTATGCGTTGCCACGACCGTCCACCATCCCGAGGACGCCCGGATCATGCACCGGCAGATCCGGGCGCTGCTCGACGCGGGCCACGAGGTGACCTACGTCGCGCCGTTCACGTACTACAACGTGACGCCGGCCGCCGGGCTCACCGCGCTCGACGTGGCACGCCACGCCGCCTACGGCCGGGCGCGCGCCGCGCTCAGGCGCGGCGTCAGGGGCGCGGACCTGCTGATCGTCCACGAGCAGCGGCTGCTGCGCGCGTTGCCGTACCGCCGCCCGCCCGTCGTCTGGGACGTGCGCGAGGAGGTCTCCGGCGCGCGGCTCGCGCGGGCCGGCCGCCGGCACCACGTCGTCACCTCCGCCGTGGTGCCCGAAGCCACCCTGGTGTCGCCCAGCCCTCCCCCTCCCGGCGACACCAGGGTGGTGCACCTCGGCCTGCTCTCGGCGGACCGGGGTGTCAGCGAGCTCGTCGCGCTGGCCGAGCGGCTCGTCCCGCACGGCATCCGGATGGACCTGATCGGCGCCGCCGCCCCGGGCGTGCGGCCGCTGCTGCGTGACGCGCAGCGGGTCGGCCTGCTCGACTGGTTCGGGTACGTGCCCAACCGCCACGCGCTGCGGATGGCCGAGGGCGCCCTGGCGGGCCTGTCCCTGTCCGCCGGGCCCGGCGTGACGCCGACGAAGATCCTCGACTACATGGGCCGCGGGCTGCCCGTCATCACGACCTCGCCGGGGGCCGGGCCGGTCGAGGAGACCGGGTGCGGCTTCGTCGTACCGCTGGACGTGGAGGCCGTCCTGGACGCCGTCCTCGACCTCAAGGAGGACCCGGTGCGGCGGCTGGCCCTCGGCGCGGCCGGGCACGCGCGGGCGCTGGCCCGCCACCACTGGCCCGACCACGCCGCCGCGTTCGTGGCCCGGATGGAGGGCTGGGCGGGCGTGGCCGTGCGCTCCCGCCCGCTGGCCGCCGCCTCCGGCGAGAAGCCCTCCCCCGCCGTCTAGAAACGCGTACGCCGAATGGTGCCGACAGCCGGCTGTTGATTGACTGGGGAGCATGGCATCGCATCTGATCCAGGGCCGGACGGTGGGCATGCCTGTCCGGATCCGCGACGTGGCGGTGTGCGCCGCCGCCTACGCCGTGCGGGCCGACGCGGCCCGGGCGGTGATCGCGTACTCCGGGCTGGACGCGGCCGAGGTCCTGCCCGGCAAGGCCGTGTGCGTGCTGCTGTTCGCCGACTACCGCGACGGGGATCTCGACGCCTACCACGAGTTCGGCATGGCGTTCGTGATCCGGCGGCCCGACACCGGGCGGGCGGGGCTGTTCGTGCACTGGCTGCCGGTCGACGGGCGCTTCACGCTGGAGGCCGGGCGGGCGCTGTGGGGCTTCCCGAAGGAGCTGGCCGACATCGACCTGCGCCTGTCCTCCCCCTACAAGCGCTGCATCCTGCGCAAGGACGGCAGGCTCGTGCTGGACCTGCTGGTGCGGCCGGGGGTCCCGGTGGCGGGCCCCGGGCTCGCGCTGGACGCCTTCACGCACCGCGACGGCGTCACCCGGCGGGTGCCGTGGCGGTTCCGGGCGCGGGGCGTGCGGGTCAGGCCGGGCGGGGCGCTCATCCGGCTCGGCAACCACCCCATCGCCAAGGAGCTCAGCGAGCTGGGGCTGCCCAGGCGCCCGCTGCTGACCGCGACGGCCGCGCACGCCACGGTCAGCCTGGACGACGCCCAAGCCCTGCCGTGACCGCACGGCCGACCGGCAGGCTGGGCGTCAGACCCGTGGGCGGGCCTGGGCGTCAGACGATCGGCGGACGGCCGAGCTTGACCATGCGCCAGGCGGTGCGCCAGGCCATCGGCCGGCGCTCGCCCGCCGAGGTGCGCAGCCCCTCGAAGAAGCCGGTGAACCACGCTTTGAGCGCGACCGTCGAGCGCCGCTCGCGGATCAGCGTCAGCACGATCCAGTCGAGCAGGTAGAGGACCGCCAGCGGCCACGGCAGGTTGCGCCGGGCCAGCCACACCCGGTTGCGCGCGTTGAGCCGGTAGAAGTCGGCGTGGCGCGTCGGCGGCACCTGCGGGTGATACATGACCGTGTCGGCGTCGTACTCGATCCGGTAGCCCTCGCCGAGCAGCCGCCAGGCCAGGTCGGTCTCCTCGTGCGCGTAGAAGAAGCGCTCGGGCAGCCCGCCCACCTGGAGGAAGGCCGAGCGCCTGATCGCCGAGGCGCCGCCCAGGAACGTGGTGACCGGCGAGGACCGCTCGGGGTCGCCGGCCCGCAGCCTGGGGACGTGCCGGCGCTGGCCGATGCCACCGTCCGGGTCCATCACCCGGAAGGAGATCACGGCCAGGTCGGGCTCGGTGGCGAAGCGGTCGCGCACGTGCGCCACGACTTTCTGGCTGGCGTACCAGCCGTCGTCGTCGAGGAACAGCACCACGTCGCCGGAGCACTCCTCGACGCCGCGGTTACGGCCTGCCGGGATGCCGGTGTTCTGGTCGAGCCGGATCGTTTTCACGGTCGCGGACGAGCCAACGGGTGGCGTCGCCGACACCTCGGGCACGTCGGCGCCGTTGCCCACGATCACCACCTCGACGTCGCCGTCGACCTGGTTGAGCGCGGACTCGACCGCCCGGTTCAGCTCCGCGACCCGGTTGCCCATGGTGAGGATGACGCACGAGATCTTCAACGAATCATCGTCCTGACGCGTTGAGAGCACGAGCGGAGCATTCTTTCATGATCACCGAGTCTGCTGGTCTGCCTATTTCCTGATATTGGTGGAGCTAAGCGTATCGGAACCGGTAGTGAACCCCCACCGAACCGCGGACGTCCGATCAATACGACGGACGGGGAGCCTTGCCGGTTCCGGGATGTGATCACGCCAGCCGCCTCGACGCCATGATGCTGATCAGATGCAGCACGGTCTGGAGCGCGGCGGCCACCACACAGGCCACGACGAGCACCCGGGTGGCGGTCAGGTCGCCGGTCACCGCGTCGACCACCGCGGTGGCCAGCGCGAGCAGCGACAGCTCGATCGGCTGCACGATCCGGTGGAACTTCGTGGCCGCCAGCACCCTGCGGCCCAGCCCCAGCAGCCCCGAGCGGAACTGCGTGCCGGAGGCGTCGCTCGCCGCCGGCAGCCCGCCCTTGGCCCGCGCCACCTCCACCAGATCGGTCTCGGCCTTGATGAGGATCGCGCCCAGCGCGGCCGCGAACCCCATCACCGTGTACCAGTCGGGCAGCACCTGCGACGCCCGCCAGCCCAGCCCCGCCAGCAGCGCGGCCTCGGTGAAGTAGGCGCCCACCCGGTCGAGGTAGACGCCCGCCAGCGAGGTCTTGCCGGTCCAGCGGGCCAGCTCGCCGTCGGAGCAGTCGAGCAGCAGATAGACCTGCACGAGCAGGGCGGCGAACACGGCCGCCCACAGCCCGGGCAGGGCCAGCACCACGCCCGCCACGACCCCGGCCACCGTCATCACCCAGGTGAGCTGGTTGGGCGTGACCGGCGTCTTGCTCAGCGCCCAGGTGGCGTAGATCGACAGCCGTCGCATGTAGAGCACGCCGGCCCAGTGCTCGCCGTTGCGGCGCTCCAGATGGCCCGCGGGCTGAGCGACCCGCCGCAGCTCAGCTACCGAAGGCCCGGACATAGTCCTCCACTCGATCGCGAATCTCGGACTCGGGCAGGCGCAGGTGCTCCAGGATCGTGTAACGGCCGGGGCGGGTGGCCGGGGCCAGCACCACGGCCTGCACGAACTGCTCGTTGGTCAGCCCGATGTCGCCGGGCGAGACCGGCAGCTCGTGCCGGCGCAGGCACTCGGTGACCTGCCGGAGCCGCGCCTCGTCCTCCCGCAGG
This sequence comes from Nonomuraea sp. NPDC049725, assembly GCF_040674795.1. Taxonomy (NCBI): domain Bacteria; kingdom Bacillati; phylum Actinomycetota; class Actinomycetes; order Streptosporangiales; family Streptosporangiaceae; genus Nonomuraea; species Nonomuraea sp. NPDC049725. Next base: position 110,654 of record NZ_JBFANJ010000006.1, read on the forward strand.
AAATAGCAGAAGGCCGTGCCGATCCCGGCGAGCTCGCCGTGGTTGGAGGTGCCGGGGAAGAGCTGGTCCACGGCATGCATGATTTCATGGTCTCCACCGCTCGCGGGCCGAGATGAGCCCGCGACCACCATCGACATGCCCGACAGAATCAGCGATTCGGCCAGAACGGTCAGGAACGCGTCCGACTCGATGGAGTCCGTCCGCCCGATCAGCGCCTCGGCGGCCGTGCGCGCCATCGAGCAGGCCAGCCCGTCGAGCGGCTCGCCCCGCTCGACGTTGCCGAGCTGCCAGTCCTCGATCGCCGACAGGTTGCTCACCACGTCGCCCACGCCCGCCCGCACCAGCGACTTCGGCGCGCTGTGCACGAAGTCCAGGTCGACCAGGATCGCCAGCGGCATCGGCACGCCGAACGTGCCCTTGCCGCCCTCGTACAGCAGCGACGCAGTCGGCGAGCAGATGCCGTCGTGGGACAGGTTGGTGGCGACGGCGACCATCGGGATGCCGGCCAGCGAGGCGGCGTACTTCGTCGTGTCGATGGTCTTGCCGCCGCCGACGCCCACGACCACCTCGTAGGCGCCCTTGCGCAGGTCGGCGCCGAGCGAGACGGCGGCGTCGACGCTCCCGTCGGAGACGCGGAACACCTCGGCCTCGTCCAGCGTCGGCGCTATCAGGCTTTCGATGTGGTCGCCCTGGCCGGGGCCGACGGCGACCGCGACCCGGCCGGAGGTGGCCACCCGGCTGTCGGCGAGCAGCGCGCCGAGCTGCGCCACCGCACCGCGCCGGACGTCCATGGTCAGCGGCGCGGGCAGCATCCTCGCGAGAAGCGGCATCCGGCCCCCTCAGTAGCGGGTGGCTATGGTGCGGGCCTTGGCCAGGTCGTCGTGGTTGTCCACCTCGACCCAGTCGACCTCGCCGATCGGGGCGACGTGGATCTGCTCGCCCCGCTCGACCATCTCCTGGTAGCCGTCCTCGTAGTAGAGCTGCGGGTCGCGCTCGAAGGTGGCCTGGAGCGCGTCGGCCAGCTTGGCGGCGGCGCCCGGGCGGATCAGGGTGGCGCCGATGTACTCGCCGTAGGCGTCGGACGGGTCCATCAGCTTGGTGATGCGGCGCAGCGAGCCCTCCGGGGAGAGCGTCACCTTCATCTCCTCGTCGGCGAGCTTCTTGACGTCGTCGACGGCCAGCAGGATCTCGCTGGTCTCCGGCGCGGCCAGCAGCGTCTTCTCCACCGAGACGGGGTGCACGGTGTCGCCGTTGACCAGCAGCGCGCCCTGCTTGAAGTAATCGCGGGCGCACCACAGGGAGTAGGCGTTGTTCCACTCCTCGGCCTTGTCGTTGTGCACGAGGGTGAGCTCGACGCCGTGGCGCTCCTCCAGCTCACGCTTGCGATCGTGGACGGCCTGCGCGGCGTAACCGATGACGACCACGACCTCGCGCAGCCCCACCTCGGCGAGGTTGCGCAGCGAGATGTCCATGATCGTGGTCTCACCGTCGACCGGCACGAGCGCCTTCGGCAGCGTGTCGGTGTACGGCCGCAGGCGACGTCCGGCTCCAGCGGCCAGCACCATTCCCAGCAACGTGCACTCCTCAGTCGAGCATGACTACTAGGCCCAAAGGTTAGTTGGCTTTAGGCCCTGTGCGGGTAATCCGCCGTTAGTCTTGCGTTCCCGCATCCGCGGCTTCCACCCCGGATCGCGGTGCGGCGAGCCAGCACGTGAGACTCTCCCACCCGAACGCCCCCCACAGATAGAGCGCGAGCAGCGCGAACCCGGCGGGCACCCACCCGGCCAGCGCGGCCAGCCCGATCAGCAGCGTGCGGCCCTCCCAGCCCAGCCCCAGGCTCGACAGCCACGGCGGCGGGTAGACGTGCTGCCGCAGCCGGTAGACCAGGTCGTAGTGGTGGAAGGCGATGGCACCGAGCAGCAGGAAGATCAGCACCGGCGGCACCCCGTGGGAGAACCCGCAGGCGGCGATGAAGGAGTATTCGATGGCCCGCAGGATGGGCGGCGCGAGCCAGTCGAGCCTGCCGTCGTGCGGGTGGGAGCTGCCCGGCCCGGCCAGCAGCAGCGTCACGGCGGGCGCGAACACCGCGAGCCCGTCGGAGGCCGCCACGCCGATGAGCAGCAGCACGCCGGTGACGAACGCCCCGGCGATCAGCGGCGGCAGCGGAGGGAGCTGCCCGGCCACGAGCAGGCCCATACCGCGCGAGAGAGGCCCGTCGTCCCGGTAGGTGACGACCTTGCTGCCCGGCACCGGGGTCATGTGCACCGCGATCATTCCGCCGACCTCACCATCCGGCCCGCCAGCTGGTAGAGCGCCGCGACGCTCCCCCAGCCGATCAGCGCCACGAACGTCACCCGGGCGTCGAACAGCGCCGCGGTGACGGCGATGAGCGCCATCCGCTCGCCGATCGGCAGCACGATCATCTTCCGGAGCCAGTGGACGACGCTCTCGCGTTCCATCCGCTTGGCCATCTTGAGCACGCCCTGCCGGGGCTCACGCCTGCGGCCCGCGTCGGCGGGCTCCAGCAGCGAGCGCACCGGTCTGGCCCACAGCGCGCCGACCCGGCGGGCGTCGGCCACCGCCCCGGCGTAGGAGTAGTGGATGGCGTGCCGTACCGACTGCAGGATCATCGCCCCCACGGCGAGGAACCAGATCCCGCCGGGATTGCCGCTCGGGAACGGCTGGGCGGCGACGTAGCCGAAGGCCAAGCCGACGTAGACGACGTACTCCTTGAGCCGGTCGGCCATCCCGTCGGCCCACGCGCCGAGCGGCGTGAAGCCGCGCGTGTAGCGGGCCAGTTGCCCGTCGAGGCAGTCGAGCGCGAACGACAGGTAGACCAGCACCGCCCCGGCCAGCCGCCCGCCCGGCGAGCCCGCCGAGAACCAGATCGCCGCCAGCACCGCCAGGCCGACCGAGATGCCGGTGACGGCGTTGGGGGTGAGCTTGGCGGCGGCGGCCGGCTTGATCAGGTGGCGGGTCCACGACGAGACGAAGAACGTGGTGAAGAAGCCGTCGTCGCCCTTGACCGAGGTGTCGAGCCTGACCTTGGCCTCGTCCACCTCGGCCAGCCGCTGGACGGCGGCGTCGGCGGAGCCCTGGCCGGTGACGCGGTCGCAGTGCAGCTCGCCGAGCGTGGCCGCGCGCACGGCGACGCCCGACCGGACGAGGCCGACGAGCAGCAGGTCGACGGCCTCCACCGGGGTGACGGGGCCGAGCCGGCCGGCGTCGGCCAGCTCGGCCAGCTCCTCGGCCAGGTCGGCGAGCGTGGCCAGGTCGGCCTCGCCCGCCTGGAGCACGCCGGCGAACGTGGCGTTGGCCTCGGGGACCGTGTGGAAGGAGCTGCCGGCGGCCACGATGCGGCCGCCCTCCATCCGTACGGGAGGCCGCATGGGGCCGCCGGCCGCGCCGTGGGAGACGAGCGCGCGGGTGTCGCGCGCGGGATGCTCCAGCAGCAGGGCCAGCGACTCGGTGTGGGCGACGAGGTCGGCGGGCACGACGGCGAGGGCGCCGGACGAGACGCGGGCGATCTTCGCCACGCCTCGCAGGTCGGCGCCGAGCCCGCCGCCGGCGGTGACGACCTGGACCTCGCGCACGGGAAGCGTGGCGAGCTGGTCGTGCAGCCGGTCGAGCAGGGTGCCGCCGTCGCAGGAGAGCCTGCACGCCGGTGTCGTGGCGAGCAGCACCACGGAGGTGGTGGTGCTCACTCGGGTCAGTGAGTCGGGCAAAGCGCAGGTCCTCCCGTTCTCAGAGGGAGTGCGTGGACTCAGCGTAGCGATCGCGCAACGTGATATCACGGAACAGGACCGTTACCCTCGAAGTATGAATTCTCGGCTGCGCACTGTCGCGGTGGTGCTGGCGGGCGGCGTCGGACAGCGGGTGGGGCGCGACACGCCCAAACAGCTCATCGAGCTCGCCGGGCGGACGATCCTGGAGCACACGATCGCGGTGTTCGACGCGTCGGCCGAGGTCGACGAGGTCGTGGTGCTGATGACGCCCGGGTTCGGCGGGCAGGTGCACGAGCTGGTGCGGCGCGCCGGGTTCGGCAAGGTGACCCAGGTCGTCGACGGCGGGGCGAGCCGCACCGAGAGCACCTGGCGGGCACTCCAGGCACTGGGGACCCAGGAGTGCAACGTGCTCCTGCACGACGCCGTGCGCCCGCTGCTGGAGCCCCGGATCGTCACCGACTGTGTCAGGGCCCTGGAGACGCGCGAGGCCGTGGAGGTGGCCATCCCGAGCTCCGACACGGTCCTCGTGGCCGCGCCGGGCGACGGCGGCGAGGTGGTCGGCGACGTGCTGGACCGCTCGCGGCTGCGGCGGGCGCAGACGCCCCAGGGGTTCCGCCTGTCGGTGATCAGGAAGGCGTACGAGCTGGCGTTCGCCGACCCGGGCTTCGGCGACCGGCCGGCGACCGACGACTGCGGCGTGGTGCTGCGCTACCTGCCGGACGTGCCGATCTTCCTGGTGGCGGGCAGCGAGCGGAACATGAAGGTCACCCACCCGATCGACCTGGCCATCGCCGAACGGCTGCTGACGCCGTCGGCGCCGCCCGCGGCCGTGACGGGCCGCCGCGACGGCCTGGTGGGGCTCTCGGTGGTGGTCTTCGGCGGCGATCTCCCGCTGGCGGCCGAGTACGGCGCGCGGGTGCGGTCCTTCCCGCGCGAGGAGGTACGGGTCGCCGACCCCGAGTCGGTCGCCAAGGCGCTGGCGGACGTGGCGGCCGTGGACGCCGTCGTGCATCTGGGCGTGCCGGCGCGCGACGGCGACGAGGCCGCCGCCTACCTGGGTCCGTGGAACGTGGCGCGGGCCGCCTATCCGGCGCTGCGCGAAAGCGGCGGCCGGCTGGTGCTGCGGACCGCCCCGGGCGCGGGGCCCCTGCACGCGCCGGTGCGCGCGGCCACCGCCGAGCTGGCCAGGTCGCTGGCCGCGGAGTGGGCCGGGGTCCGGGTCGCCTACGTGAGCTCCCAGGACGAGGGCGCGCTGCTCGACGCGCTGGTGTCGGGCGCCCGCCCCTGAGCGGGGCGGGCGGCGGCGGTCAGCGGGGCGGGCGGGCCAGTTTGCGTGGGCTGGTGAGGAAACCCCAGCCCCACGACAGGTGCATGGTCGCGTAGACGATCGGGAGCCTGAGCTTGGCCGCCGCGGGCAGCCCGCTGCCGGTCAGCACCGACCCGGCCACGATCGCCAGCGCGTAACCGCCCGGGATGACGAGCCCGAGCGGGAAGAACGGCGAGACGACGAGCCCGAGCAGCATCGCCAGCACGGCGGCCGGGGGCGCCAGGTAGCGCAGGTTGATCGTGCCCTCGTGGGTGCGGGCGACGACCCGGCGCCATCGGCCGTAGTGGAAGTACTGCTTGGCCAGCGCCTTGACGTTGGGCCTGGGCCGGTAGGAGACGCGCATCCGCGGCTGGAACCACACCAGGCCGCCGGTCTGGCGGATGCGGTGGTTCATCTCCCAGTCCTGGGCCCGCTGGAAGTGCTCGTCGTAGCCGCCGACCCGGTCGAGCGCGCTGCGCCGGAAGACTCCCAGGTAGACGGTGTCGGCGGGACCCGCCGTGCCGCCCACGTGGAAGGCGGCGGCGCCGACACCGATCTTGGAGGTCATGGCGCAGGCGACCGCCTGCTCGAACGGGCTGACGCCCTCGGCGGCCATGACGCCGCCGACGTTGTCGGCGCCCGTCTCGGCCAGCGTCTCGACGGCGACACGCAGGTAGTCGGGGGGCAGCATGGCGTGCCCGTCGACTCTGGCGATGATGCCGTTGCGCGAGGCTCCGATGGCGGCGTTGAGCGCGTTGGGGGTGCGGCCTGTGGGGTTGGGCACGACGGTGACCCGGCGGTCGGACGCGGCGATGGCGTCGGCGACCTCCTGGGTGCGGTCGTGGGAGGGGCCTACGGCGAGGACGACCTCGATCTCACCCGGGTAGTGCTGGGCGAGCACCTGGTGGACGGCTTCGCGTAGGTGCCGTTCCTCGTTGAGGACCGGCATGACGACGGAGATGGGCGGCCAGCCACGCGTCTCCGCTGGCGCGTGCGGCGAGTCGGGGAACTGCTTCATGGCGGGGCTCACGCTACTGTACGGGCAGGGGAGGAGGGCAATCGATGGCCCGATCCTCCGTGCGCCACAGAGGGGGACGGCAATGCGCGACCCGAGCGAGGAGGACGCCGGTGTGCACGTGGGCGGCGACGCCTACGGCGGCGTCAGGCTCGCACCCGGCCGCCCGCGCAGGCCGCGCAAGAGCGCCAGAGCGCGGCGGCGCAACGCGATCATCGCCGGGCTGCTGTCGACGGGAGTGCTGGTCGGCACCGGGGTGGTGTGGGCGACGCCGCGCACGATCGGCTCGGTCGACGCGGGCGTCACGCAGACCGCGCCGCGCGGGGCCGAGAACATCCTGCTGGTCGGCGTCGACAAGCGCGACGACCTGACCCGCAAGAAGCAGAACGAGCTCAAGCTGGGCCGCGAGTCCGGTCAGCGCACCGACACGATGATGCTCATCCACCTGTCGGAGGACCACAGCAAGGTCACGGTGGTGAGCCTGCCGCGCGACACCTGGACGACGATTCCCGGCAAGGGCGAACACAAGATCAACTCGGCCTACCAGTTCGGCGGCCCGAAGCTCGCGCTGCAGACCGTGCGGCAGGCCACCGGCCTGGAGATCCACCGCTACATCGAGGTCAACGTGCTCGGCTTCGTGGACGTGGTCGACTCGCTCGGCGGCGTGACCGTGTGCACGCCGGTGCCGATCAACGACCCGAAGACGGGCCTCAACCTGGCGGCGGGCACCCACGAGCTCAAGGGCGCGCAGGCGCTCGGCTACGCGCGCACCCGGGCCACCGCCCGCTCCGACCTCGACCGCATCGACCGCCAGCAGCAGGTCATCTCGGCGCTGCTCGACCGGGCGCTGAGCGCGGGCACGCTGGCCAACCCGGCCAAGCTGGCCACGTTCGTCAACACCACGCTCGGCACCATCAAGGTCGACCCGGACGACGGCCTGCTGGGGCTGGCCACCCAGCTGCGTGACGTCAAGCTGGACAACGTGCAGTTCGTGGACGTGCCGCTGGACGACGTCGACTTCAAGACGCCCACCGGGGAGTCGGCGGTGCTGTGGGACAAGGCGGCGGCCCGCGACCTGTTCCGCGACATCGAGGCCGACCGTGACCCCGGCGAGCCGACGCCGTCGGCCAAGCCGTCCGCCAAGCCGTCGGCGAAGGCGTCGGTCCCGCCGCAGCAGATCTCGCTCAAGGTGCTCAACGGCACGCTGATCTCCGGCATCGGCGCGCGCACCCGGACGGCGCTGATCGCGTACGGCTTCAAGGTCCCCGACACGGCGGGCAACACGACGCGCAAGGACCACGAGAAGACGGTCGTGCGCCACGGCGCGGACCAGGCGGAGGCGGCACGCACGGTCGCGGCGGCGATCCCGGGGGCGGAGCTGCGCCAGGTGGACATCAAGGGCATCGAGGTCATCCTGGGGCGCGATCAGCTCAAGGTGGCCAAGCCCAAGTCCACGGCCAAGCCTTCGGCGAAGCCCAGCGCCACCCCTGTCACGGAGACCGCTACTCAGAACATATGCAAGAAATAGTAATAACAACCTCTAATTGGGGCACGCTAGCCCCATGGTGGTCAGGAGTTGGCGGGAGGAACCCTGCACTGTTCTGCACATCGCCGGTGACCTCGACGTCTACGGCGCTCCACGGGTGCGGGCCGAGCTCGAACAGGCCCTGTCCGGCTCCGAGCCGGTCAAGCTCGTCATCGATCTGACCTCGGTCCCGTTCTGCGACTCGGTGGGGCTCGGGGTGCTGGTGGCCACGCACAACCACGTACGGCGCACGCGCGGGCGGATGATCCTGGTGCTGGCCCCCGGGATGATCAGCCACCTGCTCACGATCACCAACCTGGACCGGCACTTCGAGACGAGCCCGTCCCGGGAAGAGGCGCAGGCGGCGTTGACCACCGCCGCGTGACGGCGTGACGCGCCGGTGCGAGACGATGTCCGCATCGTTCCCACGGTGTGGAGGCCGGCACTTGTTCAACGATTTCCCCGAGCCCGCTCGTTCCCAGCTCGTGTCCGCTTTCGAGGAGGGCAGGACCAGGCCGGAGTGGTGCTTCGTGGACGGGCGCGCACGGCTGGCGTTCTGGGCTCCGTTCCCCGACGCCGAGCCGGTGATCACCTGGCAGTTCGAGCCGGGCCCCGACCCGGAGGTGGCCTCCCGGCTGCTGCGGCGCGGGCTGGCGACGCTCAAGCTGACCAAGATCATTCACGACATCGCGCTGCCGCCCGGCCTCACCCCCGTCGTCGACCGGGCCGTCGAGCACGAGGCGCTGCTCGGGGCCGGGTTCGCGCTGGAGGTCGAACGGCTGATGCTCGAATGGCGGGCCGGCAGCGACCTGCCCGAGGAGCCCGGCAGGCTGCGCTACCGCCCCGCGCGCGACCTCGGCGAAGCCGAGGTGCTCGACGTGCTGATCCGCATCTCCGAAGGCTCGCTCGACCATGACACCCAGGTCGAGCTGGCCACCTCCGGCGCCGAGCACGAGGCCCGGTGGATGTACGACGACCTGATGAGCCGCAAGGCCAAGCCCGGCTGGTTCGTGATCGGCTACGCCGGCGACTCGCCCGTGGGGCTGGTGGCGCCGGACGACCACTCCATCGCCTACATCGGCGTCGTGCCCGAGCACCGGGGCCACGGCTACGTCGACGACCTGCTCGCCCACGGCACCCGCACGCTCGCCGAGGCCGGCGTCGAGCGCGTCGTCGCGGCCACCGACGTGGCCAACACCCCGACGGCCGCCGCCTTCCTCCGGGCCGGCTACGCCGAGGTCGGCCGCCTCCACCGCTACTACTGGAGGGCCTGACCGCCTCTCCCCCGGCACTTTCGGCTCTTTGACCGACGGCCATCGGCCGAAAGGCCGATCTCCCCGCCAGGGCGGCCACGCCACGATCGAACCATGAAGCGAATCACGGCAGCGGCGGCGCTCGTGCTCACCGGTCTGACGGGCTGCGGCGTGAGCCTGGACGCGGACGAGGTCCACTCCGCACGCGCCTTCCCCCACTCCGGGACCACGCTCACGCTCGAGTCGCCGATCGGCGGCCTGCGCGTCCTGCCGGCCGCCGGCCCCGGCATCCAGGTCGACCGGTGGCTGCGCGGCAAGGCCGCCGACGACGGCAACAACTCCTGGCGGCTCGCCGACGGCACCCTGCGCCTCGACGTCGACTGCACGGTGGTGTTCGGCGACTGCGGCGCCCGCTATCACGTACGGGTGCCGCCCGGGGTGCGGCTGGTCGTCCGGGGCGGCGACGACGGCGTCATCCTGCGCGACCTGCCGCAGGACGTCGACGTGTCCACCTCGGGGCCGATCAGGGTCTACGACGCCTCGGGACGGCTGAAGCTGCGGGGCGACCACGAGGTGATCGCCGGCACCCGCCTGCGCTCGGCGGACGTCGAGGCGCGCACCACCACGGGCACGATCAACCTGACGTTCGCCGAGCGGCCCGCCGGGCTGGACGTCAGGTCACAGCACGGGCGGGTGACGGCGACCGTGCCGCGTGGCGACTACGCCGTGACCGCCGGCAGCACCCACGGCCGGGTCCGGTCCGAGCTCAAGGACGCCGACGGCTCCCGGCACACCATCGTGGCCAGGAGCTCGACCGGCGACGTACGGTTGATCAGTTCTTGACCCAGACGGCCGTGTAGACGCCGTTCTCGGCGTTGACCTGGACGGGGTAGAGGCCCTTGGCGTTCAGCTGGTCGAAGCGCGACTGATAGCCGGAGGCGGTCATCCCGATGTAGTGGGCCCACGACTTCAGCCCGTCCTTGCGCCACGCTGCCGCGTAGGTGCCGTCGGGGCCCACGGCCACGCTGGTCGGCCTGTAGCCCGCGCCGACCCGCTTGTCGAACTCGGCCCGGTGCGCCGCGGCCGACTTGCCGTAGCTGAAGTACCAGCTCCCGCCCGGGTTGACCGTCCACACCGCCACGTAACGCCGGTCGCCGGCGGTGCCGTACACGTCGACGGACGACAGCACGTAGCCGTCGTCGGCGGCCTTGCGGTTGGCGGCGGCGAACTGCGCGTCGTCCAGCCCGTGCCTGGCGAAGAACTTGCCGCTCCTCTTCTCGAAGACGGCGGCGAACACCGCGTCGCTCCCCGAACCGGTGCCGGAGATCGAGATGGGCTGGTAGCCCTTCGCCAGCGCCGCGTCGAAGCGCGACTGGAGGCCGCTCGCCGACATCCCCTGGTACATCAGCCAGCCCGGCGACGAGCCCTTCTGCCACACGGCCGCGTAGCGGGGCCCCTCGGAGACGTTCACCGTCACCGGGTGGTAGCCCTGGTCGCGCAGCTTGGTGAAGTTCGCCGTCTGCTGGCTCGGCGTCGCGCCGTGGTAGGCGACGAACGCGGGCGCGGCCTGGGCCTGCGCCACGGGGGCGAGCGCCACCGCCGTGGCCAGGGCGGAGACCACGACGGCGGCCTTTCCTACAGTCCTCATGACCCTCCGATGCAGGAATCTTTACTCGTTCATGGGGGAAGGGGACCGACCCTAACAGCCGGGCCTGACGTCCCGAACCCCCACTCCGGCGATTCCCGCGGTCATGGGACGCTCAGTCGCCGTCGCCCTCCTGATCGTTGCCGTCGTCCGGGACCTGAGTGTTGACGATGTCCGGATCGTCGTCGCCGTCCCCGTCACCGTTGCCGCACGCCCCGGTCAGGCCGACGACGGCGGCCAGAGCGGCGGCCGCCACCGCGTTGCGTCTGCTCCTCATGCACACCTCCATGCCGGTTGTCGGGCGTTCCTTTATCCCGGGCGAAGACGATCTAACCTCTCTCAGGCACCTCGGGCGTGATCCAGGAGGGTTCCGGGATCGGGAGGGGTGTCTCCGCGCCAGGCGATGTGGTGATCCGGCCGGACCAGGACATAGCGGGCGCCGTACAGCTCCAGGAGGTCGGGGCGGTGCAGGTGGTGGCGGGTGAAGGGGATGCCGCGCGCGGCGGCGGCCTCCTCCCAGGCGGCGCCCGCGGGGTCGGTGGCGATCTCCAGCAGCGTGAAACCGGGACCGAGCGCGTCGTACAGCGACCGGTCGCGGGCCTGCCAGAAGTGCGGCAGCCGCGAACCGGGCGCGCCGGACGGGCGGTAGACGGACGTGCTCGACACGGGGGCGGGCCCGTCGTCGGCGGCGATCAGCGGCGAGCCCGCGTAGCGGGCGCCGAGCACGAAGCCGAGCGTGTACGTCTCGTTGGCCTTGGCCTGCCTGATGAGCTCGGCGGCCTTGAGCCTGGCCTGCGCGCCCTCGTCGGAGTCGTCGTCGAGGCCGGGCCTGGCCAGCTCGCCGGTGAGGACGCGCATGTTCGCGGCGGCCTCGGCGATCGTGCGCTCGGCCATCGGGCGGCGCTCGGCCTCGTAGCTGTCGAGCAGCCCGGCCCCGGCCCAGCCGCGCAGCTCGGCGGCCAGCTTCCAGCCGAGGTCGACGGCGTCGCCGATGCCGGTGTTGGCGCCGAAGCCGCCCCACGGCGGGTTGAGGTGGGCGGCGTCACCGGCCAGGAAGCAGCGGCCCTCCCGGTAGCGGTCGGCCACCAGCATGCGGGCCGTCCACGGGTCGAGAAGGCGCACGTCCACGGGATGCTCGCGGCCGATCATCGTGTGCAGCGCCCGCTCCACCCACGCCGGGTCCGGGTCCTCCGGAGCGCCGATGATGATCGCCCACCAGGCGCCCTCGGTGTCGAGCGGGCCCATCAAGCCACTGACCTCGGGATTGACCACCCAGTACTGCACGGCCCGACCGTGCGGGTGCGCCTCGGTCAGCCCCGGCGCGTGGAAGACCGCCTGCACGTTGCGCACGGCGTGGGTCTCGCCGGACAGCCGGATGCCCAGCTCGCCCCGGACGACGCCGCGCCCGCCGTCGGCGCCGACCAGGTAGCGGCCCCGGACCAGCTCGCGGCGGCCGTGCTCGTCGACGGTCTCGGCGGTGACGCCGCCCGCGTCCTGCTCGACCCGGGTCACGCTGCGGCCCCAGCGGGCCTCGACCGTGGGGCGGCGGGCCAGGGTGGCGCGCAGCGCCTCCTCCACCCGGTTCTGCCCGCACCACTGCGCCGGCTCGGCCAGCTCGTCGCGCCGCACGTCCGTCAGGCCGAAGATGCCGTCGAAGCGCTCGATGCGGTGCCCGGTCAGGCTGGCGCAGAACACCGCCGAGTCCGCCCAGCCGAACGGCAGCCGCGCGTTGTCCCGGATGTCCGCCGCCACGCCGAGCCTGCGGAAGATCTCCATCGACCTCGGGTTGATCTGCTTGCAGCGCGGCGAGCCGTTCCCGGCCTCCGTACGCGGCTCCACGAGCACGCAGCCGATGCCGCGCGAGCCCAGCTCGTGGGCGAGCGTCAGGCCGACGAGCCCGCCGCCCGCGATGACGACCTCGGTTTCCGTCACGGGGTTTCCTTCGCTGAGGAGCCGACGATGGGCGTGCGCAGGGTCCCCAGGCGCTCGACGTCGACCTCGACGACGTCGCCGGGGCCGAGCAGCCAGGGCGGCGTGCGTACGTAACCGACGCCCTCGGGGGTGCCGGTCGCGAGCACGTCGCCGGGGCGGAGGGTGAGGGTGCGGCTGATCAGCGACAGCACCTCGCCCACCTCGAAGATCATGTCCTTGGTGTTGCCGTCCTGCACCAGCGTGCCGTTGACGCGGGTGCGCAGCCGCAGCCCGTCACGCAGGTCGCCGACCTCGTCGGCGGTGACCAGCGGGCCGAGCGGGCCGGTGCGGTCGCCGTTCTTGCCGAGCGTCCACTGCGTGGTCAGCTTCTGGGCGCGCCGGGCGGTGAGGTCGTTGAAGGCCGAGTAGCCGAGGACGGCTGCTCGCGCGGTGTCGGCGTCGGCCTCGCGCAGGGGCGCGCCGACGTACGCGGCGATCTCGCCCTCCCAGTCGAGCCCGGCCTCGTCGGCGGGCACCGGCGCGGGCACCCCGCCGACGCTCAGCGACGCGGTCCAGCGCCCGAACAGCGTCGGATGCTCCGGTACGGCGAACGCGCCCTCGGCGGCGTGGGCCCGGTAGTTCAGCCCGACGCAGATGACCCGGGCGCCGGCAGGCACCGGCGGGACGAACTCCACCTCACCGGCCGCCACGGGCGCACCGGGCTCGGCGGCGAGCGAGCGCGCGGGGTCGGCCCAGAACGCGTCCACCTCGGCGATCGGCCACACCTCGGCGCCGTCGAGGCCCTTGTCCAGGTCGCCGTCCAGGCGGGCCACCCACGGCCGCCCGTTGATGATCACCCCGACGAGTTTCACCGCGCCTCCTCGCGCACCAGCCGCACGTCGAACTCCAGCTCCTCGAACGGCATGTCCATCCCCCACCGCTCGTCCGGGCCCTCCCGCCGCACCGGCTCGCGGACCAGCTCTGGCTTGACCGCGTAGGCGGCGTCGGAGTCGAGGTACGGGTCGCCCGCCAGGAAAACGTGCGTGGTCAGCGTCCGGTAGCCGGGCGCCGACACCTGGAGGTGCACGTGCGCGGGGCGCATCGGGTGCCGTCCGATCGCCCGGAGCAGCCTGCCCGCGGTGCCGTCGACCGGCACCGGGTAGCTGCTGGGCCGGATCGTGCGGAACCAGTAGCCGCCGTCGGGGCCGGCGGTCAGCAGGGCGCGCAGGTTGCCCAGCTCCTGCTCCTCGTCCTGGCTGTCGTACAGGCCGGCGTCATCGGCCTGCCAGACGTCCACGAGCGCGCCCGGCACGGGCGTGCCGTCGGTGCCGAGCACCCGGCCGTGCACCACGGCCGGGGTGCCGCGCTCCCGCTCGGGGCCGGTGGCGATCCAGTCGCCGAGCTCGCGCGCCGGGGCCGGCGAGTGGAACGGGCCCTGCACCGAGGAGGGCGTCATGCCCTCGGGGCCGGCGTGGTTCACGTCGTCGACGGCGGTGGTCAGGCCCAGCATGTCCGACAGCAGGATGAACTCGTTGCGGTGCGGCCCGCACCACCGCTGCCCGGTCTCGGCCAGGAAGTCCAGCCCGGCGAGCCACTCCCGCTCGGTGGGGCGCACCTCGGCGACGAAGGAGTGCAGATGGGAGATCAGCGACGAGACGATCTCGTTGACCCGATCGTCGGTCCCGTCGACGCCGTTCAGCACCTGCTGGAGTAACGGATCGCTCGGCATCGAAACACCCGTACCTTTCGAAGGTTTGTCAACGCTGGAGCGTAGCGCGATCTGCTACTTTTGTCCGGTGGTTTCCCCATTGACGCGGGCCGAAGCCCTCGCCGCCGACATCGAAGCCATGATCACCGAACGGGGTCTCGGGCCCGGTGACCTGATCGGCACCATGGAGGAGTTCCGCGACCGCTCCGGGTTCGGCCGCGCCACCATCAGCGAGGCGGTGCGCCTCCTCAGCGACCGAGGCAGCGTCCACATCCGCCCCGGCCGGGGCGGCGGCCTGTTCGTCGCCGAACCCAACCCCGTCGTCCGGCTCCGGCACACCCTGCTCACCGTCCGCCGCGAGCCCACCACCGTGGCCGACGCGATCGCCGTACGCGAGTCGCTGGAGCCCCTGATCGCCGCCGACGCCGCCCGCCACCGCACGTCCGCCGACGTCACGGCGCTGCGCCGGCTCGTGGCGCGGCTCAGGAAGTCGACAGGCGACGCCGAACGCTTCCTGCGCGCCAACTGGGCCCTGCACGAGCGCATCGCCCAGATCAGCCCGAACCCGCTGGCCAAGGCCGTCTACCAGAGCATGACGCGGTGCATCGCCGACCTGTCCACCGGCGCCGGAGCCACCCACCCCGACGGCTACCTGGACGAACGGGCCGAGATCCACGCCGAGCTGGTCGAGGCGATCGCGGCCGGCGACGTCGACCGCACCGCCGCCGCCGTCACCCGCCACCGCGGCCCCTGACCTGCCGCGTCGTAGCACCGGCGGGCCCATCAGGGCCTGTACAGCCTGTCCAGATCCACGAGGCGAATGAGCGGATCCCCCTGGGCCGCCACGGCGAGCTCATCCGTGAAGCCGGAACCCCCGTAGCAGGCGAGGACCGTGCCGCCGGTGTCGTAGCCCTTCTCCTGGAGCAGCTCCCGGGCTCTGACCAGGCGCGCGAGGTGATGGTGACTCATCGTCTCCCCCCACTTCGCCTCGCCCAGTGACAGGACCCGCTTGGGACGGCCCGGCTCCTGAGCGGCGAACACGGCCACGTCGATCTCGATCTGGGTCCGGTTGGCCGGATCGGGCACGACCCCGGAGCCTACCTCTGCGGGAAAGCCGCCGTAGACGTCCTCCTCCGCGTGGCGGGCGAAGTCCCGGCACACCGCCTCGAAATGCGGGCCCACCACCTGCGCGAGGAAGGTGTGCCTGATCGACCCCCACACGCTCTCGGCGCGATGGATCTCCAGCTCTGGCCAGCGACGACGCATGATCGCCTCATAGAAGGTGATCAGCGGCTCGACGATGCGGTAGCGGGCACGGCCCGAGCGGAACAGGTCCGGCTCGCGGACGATCAGCGCGCAGTCCTCGAGGACGTTGAGCGGATGGGTGATCTGATCGGATTTCCGGCCGACATAGTTGGCGATACCGCCGTTCGTGGTATTTCCGCTGGCGATGGCCGCCAGCACGGAATGGTAGAGCGCGGGATCGCGGATCTCGGATTCCTCCGCCAGCAGGTAGCGCGCCTCACGGAAGAGCGGCGTCTGCGGGTTGAGCACGGTCCGGCAGATCCAGGAGTCGAAATCGGCCAGATCAGCCGGCACGTCACCCTGGATGAACTCATGGCGATAGGCGGGCGTCCCTCCGACCACCGCATTGACAAGGACGGCCAGCCGAGGATCGGTGATGCCCCAGAACGCCGCCGCCTCACGGTAGCGGAACGGGTGGATCACGAGTTCGAGACCGGCCCTGCCTCGCAGCGGCGCTTGACCGGCCAGGAGATTCCCCATGACGGCCATGGCCGACCCACAGAGCACCAGCCGTGCCGTACTCTCCTTCCCGCTGCCGCCCGGCCCGAGTTCGCGCTGGATGATGGAGGGCAGCGCGGGTGAAGTCCTGGTCAGGAACGGGAACTCGTCGATGACGACCGGCACCCGGCGATTGCGGACGGAGCGGAACAGGTGCGCGATCGCGTCGTTCCAATCCCGGAACGGAAACTCGGGCACCTGACGGGTGTAGCGGGTCAAGGCGTCGGCGAACAGTCGGAGGGATTCGGCCTCGGTCGCCTCCGTCGCGGCGAAGTACAGCCCGTTCATCCGCTCGGCGAGCGCCTGCAAAAGGAAACTCTTGCCCTGCCTCCGCCGCCCCGAGACCACGCCGAGCGTCGCCCCGCCGGCCGCGGCGGCACCGCCACCGGCGGAGGCGAATCTGACCAGCCCCTCCCACTCCCGCGTCCTGCCGAAGACATGATCTGGCTTCGCCGGCATCGCCACTCCCTTTGAAATACAGAAGTACACTTCTCAGTACTGTACTTCTGTATTTCGCACCCCTCAGCAGGTGCGGAGCATGTTGAGCAGGGCCGTGCGCTCGTTGCGGGTCACGAAGAGCCGGTAGTGCCGCTTCACGGTGATCCACGAGGTCGCGTAGCGGCACCAGTACGCGCGCCGCGGCGGGCGCCAGCTCTGCGGGCCCTGGCCGCCCTTGGCGATGTTGGAGGAGTGGCTGACCGTGAGCAGTTCGGGGCGGCGCAGGTCGTTGGCGAAGGCGCGGCGCTTGGCCTGGCTCCACCGCTTGGCCCCGGAGCGCCAGGCGTAGGAGAGCGGCACGACGTGGTCGACGTCCACGTACTTCTCGCTCTTGAGCCACTTGCCGTCGTACGGGCTGTACCAGCGGCCCTTGACGGGGTGGCAGGCGGCGTTGCGGCGGACGCGGCGCCCGTCGCGGGCCAGGACCGTCTCCCGTACGCTGCACGTGCCCTTGTGGTGCGCCCACCGGGACTGGAACCGCTTGCGGCTGTAGCCGCGGATGGATAACGGCCGGGCGACCTTGAGCTGGGCCAGCATCCGCCGGGCCGACGCCTCGGCGGTCGAGCGCTTACGGGGCTCGGCCGACGCCGGGAGGGCGGCGACGGCCGGGAGGAACAGGAGGGCGAGCGTGGCGACGCACGCCGCCCGCCGCAGGATGATCAAGGTTCGACCCATGCCCCGTGGCATCCCCCGCTTGGGGCGGCGCTATTCCGCCCGGTCACAACATCAGGACGAGCTGGGCCGCGATGGCCACGTCCACCACCCCGCACCACTCGGCGAACGAGCGGGCCACGACCTTGTCCATCTTCAGGTGGACGAAGTCCCAGACCCCGTGGAAGAGCCAGCCGGCGGCCACGAGGTAGCGGCCCAGATCCGGGTCGACCGCGAGCCCGGCCAGCGCCAGCCCGCCGAACACCAGCATGCCCAGCGCCTGGACCTGGAACGTCCCGTCGCGCCGGAGCTGCCCGTCCACCGCGCCCCACACCAGCACGACCAGCGCGATCGCGGTGATGACGGCGGCGGGCTGGATCACGTCCAGCGCCCGCAGGCCGACGACGCCGACGATGCCGATCCCCAGCCCGGGCCAGGTCGCCGCGCGCCGTCGCAGCTTGGCCACCACCAGGTAGAGCAGCGGGAGGAGCATGAGGGCGTGGGCGAGACCGGCGATGCCGTCGCCGGACGACGACCCGCCGAACGTCAGCGCTGTCGCCGCCAGCGCCAGCGCCGTCGGCCAGCGCCGCAACAGCCAGGAGATCCACTTCGGGGCGCCGTTCACGGGTGAGCTCCGTCGGTACGGAGTGGGGGTATCCATGAGGACCACTCTGGAGGAGCCGCACAGGTGTCAGTAGTGCCGGAACCGCAGGTGAGCGCATGGGGATGTCACGCCTCGGCATGACATCTGTCATGTCGCCCCGGGCGCTCCCGTTCAGTCCGGGCGCGACCGGAGCCGGGCTCTGGGCCTGGCCGTCCGCGTGGCGGGCCGCCGATAGGGGCTTCTGGAGACGCTCGCGCCGCTACCTCTGGTCGAGGGCGCGCGTCATCCAGATCGAGTCGCCGTGCTCGGCGTCCTCGGTGACGCGGCCACTGGGGTGGAACCCGAGCTTCTCAAGAACGCGGAACGAGGGCGCGTTCCACTCCCGCACGGTCGCCCAGAGCCGTCGCCGCCCCGTCCGGACCGCCGCCTCCAGGACCGCGCGGGCGGCTTCGGTCGCGTACCCGTGACCGTGCGCCCGCCGCGCCAGCTCGTACGCGATCTCGGGTTCGTCGAAGGACGCCTGGCCGACGATCAGCCCGCAGTACCCGATGAACTCCCCGGTGTCCCGCAGCTCGACCGGGAACAGCCCGAGCCCGGGCTCCGCCCCCCGCGGATCCTCCACGAGCCGGCCACGGAGGTCCTCGACCGTCGGCCGCCCCTCGTCGTCGACCCGCCGCGCCGACGGCACCCGGGGATCCCGCTCCAGCCACAACCCGTGGTAGCCCTCGGCATCCGACGGCACCCAGGCCCGCAACCGCAACCGCTCGGTCACCAGCTCGGCCGGCAGATCCCCATAAGTCCCCACCCGCCCAACCTAAACCAGCACCACGCAGCCGAAACGTTCGGGCCAGTCGTAGTGGTGGCTCCTCAAACCCTGCGGGAGCAGCTCGGAATCCGCCACGCTTCGGATGTCGCGCTGGTACGAGGAAGGACAAGCGATGAGCCCAGGACGCAACTAGCGTGAGGTCAAGGCGGAAGCGCACCGGCTGTACCCCGAGCTGGCCGACCCCCAGCGGCAGGCCGCCGCCGATGCGCAACTGGATGCCTACATCGCCGGCCATCATCTGAAGGAACTGCGCAAGTCCGTCGGCAAGACGCAATCCGAGGTGGCGGCTGCGCTTGGGATCTCACAAGCACGCGTCTCCCAGATCGAGAACGGCGATCTGGACTCGATGGAACTCGAAACCATCCGCGCTTACGCAGCCGCTCTCGGTGGCCATGTCGACGTGACGATCAGCGTCGGACCTCACTCGGTACGCGTTGCCTGACCATGAGTTCCACCGCCACCGTGTCCGCGCACGGTCCCAGGAGACCCTGGGCGCCGCACTTCGACGTCTACGCCAACAACTGGCACCCTACGACTCCGCGTGGCACCCGAGAGCGCGCTCAGGCGTAACGCATCGGCGGTAGCAGCCTGTGAGCTGGGGGTTTGGGGGGCTGTGCCCCCCAATGTGAACGGCTGAGCCAACGGGCGCGAAGCGCCTCTTCGGCGAAGGCCCTGCCTTTGGGCGCCTACTTGAGGAGCTGCCTGGCCATCACCATGCGCTGGATCTGGTTGGTCCCCTCGTAGATCTGGGTGATCTTGGCGTCCCGCATCATGCGTTCCACCGGGAAGTCCTTCGTGTACCCGTACCCGCCCAGCATCTGCACCGCGTCGGTGGTGATCTCCATGGCGGCGTCCGAGGCCGCGCACTTGGCGGCGCTGGACAGGAACGTGAGGTCCTTCTGCGGCTTGCCGTGCATGGCGAGCTCGGACTTGGCCGCCGCGTGGTAGGTGAGCTGCCGGGCGGCCTCCAGCTTCATCGCCATGTCGGCCAGCATGAACTGCAGCCCCTGGAAGTCCGCCACGGGCCGGCCGAACTGCTTGCGCTCCTTGACGTACCCCACGGCGTAGTCGAGGGCTCCCTGGGCGATGCCGAGCGCCTGGGCGGCGATGGTGACGCGCGTGTGGTCGAGGGTGGCCAGGGCGGTCTTGAAGCCGGTCCCGGGCTCGCCGATCATGCGGGATTCGGGGATGCGGACGTTCTCCAGGATGACCTGGCGGGTGGGTGACGCCTTGATGCCGAGCTTGCGCTCCTTCGGACCGAAGGAGACGCCTTCGTCGGACTTCTCCACGACGAAGGCGGAGATTCCGCGCGCCCCGGCGGACGGGTCGGTCACGGCCATGACGGTGTAGTACTCGGACACGCCGGCGTTGGTGATCCACATCTTGGTGCCGTTGAGGACGTAGTGGTCACCGTCCTTGACGGCGCGGGTCTTCATGGCGGCGGCGTCGGATCCGGCTTCCGGCTCGGAGAGCGCGTACGAGAACATCGCCTCGCCGGTGGCGACGGGGCGGAGGTAGGCGGACTTCAGCTCCTCCGACGCCGACAGCAGCAGCGGGACGGTGCCGAGCTTGTTGACGGCGGGGATCAGCGAGGAGGAGGCGCACGCGCGGGCGACCTCCTCGATGACGATGACCGCGGCGAGGGCGTCGGCCCCGGCTCCGCCGTAGGACTCAGGGACGTGGACGGCGTGCAGGTCGGCGGCGACCAGGGCTTTGTAGACGTCCCAGGGGAACTCCTCGTTCTCGTCCGCCTCGGCGGCACGCGGGGCGATCTTCTCGTCGGCGAGGGCCCTGACCGTGTCCCTGAGCATGTCGTGCTCTTCGGCGGGCGCGTACAGAGGAAAGTCCATACAGAGATACTAGGACGTCCGAGCATCTTGTTACCAGTCGGTACGGTTTGCGGGGTATGCCCAGGTGGCACGAAGGGGGTAGCCAAGAGCCGGTAGCATGCCACGGCGATCGAAAGGAGTTCACTCGTGCCATATCGCCTCACGGTGATCGGGACCGGTTACCTGGGCATCACCCATGCGGCCTGCATGGCTGATCTCGGATACGACGTCCTCGGCCTCGACATCGACGCCGACAAGATCCGCCGTCTCAACAACGGTGAGCTCCCGATCCACGAGCCCGGCCTGGAGCCGGTGCTGCGCCGGGGGCTCGAATCCGGCCGGCTTCGGTTCACCACCTCCTACGAGGAGGTGGGCGCTTTCGGCGACGTGCACTTCGTGTGCGTCGGCACCCCGCAGAAACGCGGCGAGTACGCCGCCGACGTGTCCTACACGGACGCCGCCATCGAGTCGCTGGCCCCCTACCTCGACCGTGAGTGCCTGGTGGTCGGCAAGTCGACCGTGCCGGTGGGCACCGCGGGTCGGCTGGCCGACAAGCTCGCCATGCTGGCCCCGGCCGGGACCCAGGCCGAGCTCGCCTGGAACCCCGAGTTCCTGCGCGAGGGCTTCGCGGTCCAGGACACGCTCCACCCCGACCGGATCGTGATCGGCGTACGCAGCGAGCGGGCCGAGAAGATGCTGCGCGAGGTGTACGAGCCGCTGGGCGAGGTGCCGATGGTCGTCACCGACTTCCCCACGGCCGAGCTCGTCAAGACGGCGGCCAACTCCTTCCTGGCCACCAAGATCTCCTTCATCAACGCGATGGCCGAGGTGTGCGAGGCCGCCCACGCCGACGTGCAGCAGCTCTCGCTGGCCCTGTCGTACGACGACCGCATCGGCGGGCGCTACCTCAACCCGGGGCTCGGCTTCGGCGGCGGCTGCCTGCCCAAGGACATCAGGGCGTTCATGGCGCGGGCCGGCGAGCTGGGCGCGGACCAGGCGCTGACGTTCCTGCGCGAGGTCGACGCGATCAACATGCGCCGCCGGGCGCGGATGGTGGACCTGGCCAGGGAGCTGGCCGGCGGCTCGTTCCGGGGCTGCACGGTGGGCGTGCTCGGCGCGGCCTTCAAGCCGAACTCCGACGACATCCGCGACTCACCGGCGCTGGACGTCGCCGTGACGATCGGGCACCAGGGCGGCCAGGTCACGGTCTACGACCCGATCGCGCTGGACAACGCGCGTAAGGCGCACCCGGAGCTCAACTACGGCGCGTCGGCGGTGGAGGCGGTGCGCGGGGCGCACGTCGTGCTGCTGCTGACCGAGTGGGACGAGTTCGTGGCCCTCGACCCGGAGGAGCTCGGCTCGGTCGTGGCCACGCGCAGGATCGTCGACGGGCGCAACGCGCTCAACGCCGAGGCGTGGCGCTCGGCGGGCTGGCACTACCGGGCTCTCGGCCGCCCCTGAGACCTCCGGCGCGCCACTCACGCAGCGCGCCGGGTACGTGGTGTGACGCGGCCCCTACGAGAGCGGCCGCGTCTCTGCGAGCGACGCCGCCTCGGCGCGCAGCCGCGCGCCCTTGGCGTGCGCCTGCTCCTTCAGCGTCTCCTGGAAGGTCACCATCCGCTCCCGCAGCCCCGCGTCGGAGGCGGCCAGGATGCGTACGGCCAGCAGCCCGGCGTTGCGGGCGCCGCCGACCGCCACGGTGGCGACGGGCACCCCGGCGGGCATCTGCACGATGGACAGCAGCGAGTCCATCCCGTCGAGGTACTTCAGCGGCACCGGCACCCCGATGACGGGCAGCGGCGTCACGGAGGCGAGCATGCCAGGGAGGTGGGCGGCCCCGCCGGCCCCGGCGATGATCACCTGGATGCCGCGGGACGCCGCCTGCGTGCCGTAGTCGATCATCTCCGCGGGCATCCGGTGGGCCGACACGACGTCGGCCTCGAACGGCACCCCGAACTCGGCAACGGCCTCCGCGGCCAGCTTCATCACCGGCCAGTCGGAGTCGCTTCCCATGACGATGCCGATCATGCGTACTCCCCGGTGGTGAGGTGGACGGCGGCGTGGCGGGCGCGGGCGCGGCAGGAGTCGAGGTCGTCGCCCGTGACCGTGACGTGCCCGATCTTGCGCCCGGGACGCACTTCCTTGCCGTAGAAGTGCACCTTCACGCCGGGGTCGTGCGCCATGACGTGCTCGTACCGCTTGAACAGGTCGGGGTCGTCGCCGCCGAGCAGGTTGGCCATCACGACCACGGGCGCGGTCATCGACGGCGAGCCGAGCGGCAGGTCGAGCACCGCCCGCAGGTGCTGCTCGAACTGCGACGTGCGGGCGCCCTCGATGGTCCAGTGGCCGCTGTTGTGCGGCCGCATGGCCAGCTCGTTGACGACCAGCCCGCCGGCCGTCTGGAACATCTCGACGGCCAGCAGCCCGGTCACGCCGAGCTCGTGGGCGATGTTGAGCGCGACCCGCTGCGCCTGGGCGGCCTCCTCCGGGTCGAGCCCGGGGGCGGGGGCGAGCACCTCGACGCAGATGCCGTCCTGCTGCACGGTCTCGACGACCGGGTAGCTGACGCCCTGCCCGTGCGGGGAGCGGGCGACGAGCACGGCCAGCTCCCGCTCGAACGGGACGAACGCCTCGGCCATCAGCGGCACCCCGGCCGCGAACGCCTCGGTCACGTCGGCCTCGGTGCGGCACACCCACACGCCGCGCCCGTCGTAGCCGCCCCGGATCGCCTTGAGCACGAACGGCCACCCGTGCTCCTGGGCGAACGCGACGGCCTCGGCGGCGTCGGACACGCGGGCCCACGCCGGGCAGGGCGCGCCGATGGCGGTCAGCCGCTCGCGCATGACGGCCTTGTCCTGGGCGTGGACGAGCGCGTCGGCGCCGGGGTGGACCTGGAGGCCGCCGGCGGCCAGCGCCCGGATGTGCTCGGTGGGCACGTGCTCGTGGTCGAACGTGATCGCGTCGCAGCCCTTGCCGAACTCCCGCAGGTCGGCCAGGTCACGGTAGTCGCCGATGCGGGTGTCGACGATGACCCGGGCGGCGCTCTCTCCGGGGGCGTTGGCCAGCACCCGGAGCTCCACCCCGAGCGCGATGGCGGCCTGCTGGGTCATCCTGGCGAGCTGTCCCGCGCCGACGATGCCGACCACGGGGCCGATGGGACTGTATGCGTTCACGTGACTTGAGCATACCTACCCCGAAGGGGCAGGTAGTCGCAGTCGTAGCCGAAGTAGCGGGGCCCCGCGAGCTCCAGCCCGGCGGGCGAGGCCCAGCGCGGGTCACACGGCGCGGCGATGACCGTGACGCGCAGCCCGTAGCGCATGGCCTCGGTCGTGACGGGCTCGCCGGAATCGGTGTCGAGGACGCAGATCAGGTCGGGGGTGGTCGCCACGATCTCGCCGTCGCGGCGGGCGAGCAGGTGCTCGTTCTGGAAGCTGAGCTCCAGCGTGCCCGTGCCCTCCAGGCGGGCGTTGCCCCGGGCGAAGCCGCCGGTGGTGCGGCGTTCGACGTCGACGACCTTGCCGGTGAACAGCTTGACGCCGCCGAGCACGTCCAGGGCGGCGCGCACCGGGTCGGCGTTGGCGGCGCGGGCCCGCCGCACGGCCTTGCCGAGGTTCTCGGCGAGCGTCAGCGTGGCGGGGACGAGGCCGTCGCGGAGCTGGTCGCCGCGCAGCACGGTGTCGGCGCAGGAGACCTGGCAGCCCATCTGCACGCAGGCGGCCCGGGTGATGCGTTCGGCCCACTGGTTGGACACGGTGTCGACGACGAGCGTGTTGCCCTTGTCGTCGGCGACGGCCATCGGCGTGTTGGGCACGCCCATGAGGGTGGGCAGCACCATCTGGGCCTCGGGGAAGGCCCGGCCCATCGCGTCGCCGTCGACGAGCGGCAGCCCGGCCTGGGCGGCGGCCGCGATGGGGATCATCGAGTTCACGCCGCCGATCTCGATGGGCACGATGTGCGTGGCGGGGCGGCCGAGCACGGCTTCGAGTGCGCGCAGCGCGGTCAGCTCCTCGGTGCCGGCGGGCAGCTTCTCCAGCAGCACGGTCGGCGCGCCCATCCCGGACACGGCGACGACGGTGGCGTCGGCGGGCACCTCGTCGATGTCGTACACGGTCACCGGGCCGTGCCTGCGGATGGCCTCGCGGGCCAGCAGCTTGCCCACGTACGGGTCGCCGCCGCCGCCGGTGCCGAGGATGCCGGCGCCGCGCGCCAGGTCGTCGAGCCGGTCGATCCCGATCTCACGCATCGATCTTCTCCAGGTCCAGGTCGCCGACGGCCTTGATCCTGACCCGGGTGGCGTCACCCGGCAGGTAGGCGAGCGGCAGCTCTTCCACGTCCACGATCCGCACGCTGCCCGCGCGCGCCCCGGCGCGCTCGGCCCGCGCGACCGCCTCGTTCTTGGCCTCGGCCAGCACGCTCTCGCGCGGGCCCGAGAACACCCGGTCGACCTCGCCGCCGACCTGGGCGATGGCTGCGCCGACGGCGTTGGCCACCTCGTAGTGGTCGGGGCGGCGCACGTCGGCGAAGCCGGGCAGCTCGCCGACGAGGATGCTGCCGCCGCCCACGAGGACGACGGGCAGCGGGGCGGCGCTGGTGCGCATGCGGTCCACCGCTTCGGCGACGCGCTCGGCGATGCTCTTCAGCGGGCGTTCGTGGTCCACGCCGGTGACGCGAGCGGGGTCGCCGACGACGGCCTGCCCGGCGGCCACGGCCAGGTCGGTGGCGGTCAGCGTGCCGCCGCCGAACACCAGCGCCTCGGCGGTGAGCCGGTAGCCGACGCTGCGCGGGCCCACGCTGCCGTCGGGGGCGACGATCGAGCCGCCGCCGATGCCGATGGACAGCACGTCGGGGATGCGGAAGTTGGTGCGCACCTCGGCGACCAGCGCCTCGCCCGCGGCCTCGCGCGGGAACCCGCCGTTCAGGATGCCGACGTCCGTGGTGGTGCCGCCGATGTCGACGACCGCGCAGTCGGTCAGCCCCGAGAGGTACGCGGCTCCGCGCATGGAGTTCGTCGGCCCGGAGGCGAACGTGGCCACCGGGTAGCGGCGGGCGTGGTCCACGTCCATGAGCGTGCCGTCGTTCTGCGACAGGAACAGCGGCGCCCGGATGCCCGCCACCGCCAGCGCCTCGGCGAACGCCGCGACCGTACGGCCGGCGAGCGGGCGCAGGGCGGCGTTCACGATGGTGGCGTTCTCCCTGGCCAGCAGGCCGACCCTGCCGATCTCGTGGGACAGCGACAGGTGCACTCCGGGGCCCAGCTCGGCGGCCAGGATGTCGGCGGCCTGCCGCTCGGAGTCGGCGCTGACCGGGGAGAACACCGAGGAGATCGCGACCGTGCGCAGGCCGCGGGCCCGGATGTCGGCGGCGACCCGCCGGAGCTCGCCGGGGTCGAGGGCGGAGATGGGCGTGCCGTCGTACTCGTGGCCGCCGTGGCACAGGTAGACGGCGCCCTCGACGGCCTCGCGCAGCCGGTCGGGCCAGTCGACCAGGGGCGGGAGCGCGGCCGTGGCGGGCAGGCCGAGCCGGACGGCGGCGACGGGCTCCAGCCGGGCGGCCTCGACGAGGGCGTTGACGAAGTGGGTGGTGCCGATCATCACGGCCGACGCCTCGGTGGCGCCGAGCCCGGCGATGGCCGCGGCGACGCCGCCGGTGACGTCTTCGGTGGTGGGGGACTTGACGGTGGCGAGCACCTGGCCGCCGTCGCCGATGAGGGCGGCGTCGGTGTTGGTGCCGCCGACGTCGATGCCGATGCGCATGTACGGGACTTTCTAGGCGAGGACGGGCTGTTCACGGCTGGCGCGGACCAGGCCGAGCCGGCCGGCGACGACGTAGGCCAGTCCGGCGAGCAGGAGGGAGTTGAGCGCGGGGATGCCGATCCACTGGTAGTGCTCGCTGAGCCAGCCGAACAGGGCGGCGGCGGCCCAGATGACGAGCGTGGCGGGCACCCAGGCGGGCTCGGTGTCGGGCAGCCGCCCGGCGGCGCGTGAGGCGTCGAGCACCGGCCGCCAGCGGCGCACCACGAAGTACTCGGCGACCATGATCCCGGCGATCGGCGGCGTGATGACGCCGAGGATCAGCAGGAAGTCGGTGAACCGCTCCAGGATGCCGAGGGCGGCGAGCACGCTGCCGAGGACGCCGACGCCGATCGTGACCGTGACCCGGTTCAGCCGCACGCCGGTCGTGGTCTCGACGGCGTTGAGCAGGCCGAGCGTGGAGGAGTACAGGTTCCAGTTGTTGATCTTGACGGTGGCGGAGATGAGCACGATGACGCCGACCACGCCGGACGACGCCGTGATGATCGCGATCACGTCCGACGTCTTGACCGCGTAGGCCAGCAGCACGCCCGCGAGGCCGAGCACGTACTCGCCGAGCGAGATGCCGACGAGCGTCTGCTTGACCACGTCGCCGGTGTTGCGGTTGAACCTGGTCATGTCGGGCGTGGTGACGGCGCCGACGATGTACGAGCCGGCCACGATGGTGGCGCCGGTGGCGATGCTGATGGGCTCGCCGAACGGCGGCGAGGCCACCAGCGTGCCCAGGTCGTGGCGGGAGATCTCCACCCACATCGCCCACCCGGCCAGCCCGAGGAACGCCGGCACGGTGATGAACGCGGTCATCCCCATGGCCTTGAACCCGCGGATGACCAGCAGCGTCACGCCGATCCCGGCGATCAGCGACCACGCCCACAGCGGCAGCCACGACATGATCGAGTGCAGCCCGGCCGCGAACACCGCGGTCTGCACGCCGAACCAGCCGAACAGGCTCAGCGTGATGACGATCCCGATCAGCGTGGACCCGTAGCGGCCGAAGCCGGTCCACCGGGCCAGCATGGACGTCGACAGGCCCTCGCGCATGCCGGCGATGCCGACGAAGATGCAGACGACCTCCAGGATGACCGACCCGAGGGTGAACGCCCAGAACGCCCCCCAGAACGACAGGCCGGCGCCGAGGGTCGCGCCGAGCAGGAACTGCGTCAGGTCGGAGAGCTGGCCGAACCGCTGCACGGCCACGTTGAACCACGGGTAACGCGCGCTCTGCGGCACCCGCTCAAGGGGATAGTCGGAGTCGGTGGTCACGTGCTCGCCTTTCTCAGGGGGGTTCACAGATGCGAGGGGCGGCCGGCCGCGCGGGCGCGGAGCCTGACGAAGGAGCCGGGCAGGTAGTCGAGCGGGGTCTCGTCCACCTCGACCAGCGCCACGTCGCGCGGGTCGGCCCCGGCGCGCACGGCGGCGGCCCTGGCCTCCTCGGCGACGGCCTCACGCGCGGCGGCGCCGGGCAGCCGGACGATCCGCTCGTACTGGCCGCCGACGGGGCTGACGGCCGCGCCGATGGCGCCGGCGCACAGCCCGTGCGCGGGGTGCAGGCCGTCGGGGACGGCGTGGGCGCCGCCGCCGACCACGACGAGCGGGAGCCGCGCCGGGCCGGGCTGCAGCCGGTCGACGGCCTCGGCCAGCTCGGCGGGGTCGATCGGGCGCGGCACCCGGATCAGGCCGGGGATGCGCAGGCCCACGGGCACGCCGCCGATCCCGGCCCCGCGCACCGCCTCCTCGGGGAAGCCGCCGGCCAGCACGCCGACGCGGACGCGGGCCGCGCCCACGTCGGCGACCACGGCGTCGTGCAGGCCGGCGAGCACGCCGGCGCCGCGCAGCACGCTGGCGGGGCCGCTGCCCAGGCTCAGCCCGGGGTGCCTGGCCAGGTGCTCCAGGCTCATCAGCGTGCCGTCGCCGCGCGTCACGAACACCGCCGCGCCGGGACACAGGCCCGACAGCGTCTCGGCCAGCCCTTCGGCGACGGCTCCGGCGAAGCCCGAGAGGGCGGCGTCCAGCACGGTGGCGTTCTCGCGCTCCAGCAGGCCGATCGAGCCGAGCTCGGCGGAGAGCGAGATCGGCAGGTCGCCGGCCTCGGCCCGGATGATCTCGGCGGCCTCCCGCTCCTGGCGGCCGTCCAGCGGGGAGAACAGCCCGGTGACGGCGACGGCCTCGGCGGCGCCTGCCGCCGAGGCGGCGAAGCGGGCCACGGCGTCGCGGTCCAGCGGGGTCCAGTCCTCCCGGTCCAGGCCGCCGCCTCCGGCGACGGTGGCCGTCCCGGCGCTGACGGCCGCACGCAGGTCCTCCGGCCAGCCCGACAGGGGGCGTACGGCGCGGCCGGACTCGCCGCTGATGCGCAGCACCGCCACCCGGCGCAGGCCGCGCCGCCGGGTCACGGCGGTGGCCGCGCCGCGCAGGCCCACCGCGACCTGGGCGGACTCGTGCGGAGGCAGTGCCCCGAGCGCGGCGCGTACACAGGCCACCGGGTCGTCGGGGACGGAGGCGACCTTGACGGTGGCGAGCACGCGCCCGGCATCGTCGAGCAGGGCGGCGTCGGTGTTGGTCGGCCCGACGTCCACCCCGGCCCGCACCATGCCGACCTGCCGCCGCTCGACCCCGGGGCTCATGACGGCCTCCCCTCGCCGGTCAGCCCCGCCAGGCCGAAGGCCGCGGGGCCCGCGAGGCGCAGGCCGGCGGGGGTGTGCCAGATCGGGTCGCAGGGGACGGTGACGACGCTGACGCGCAGGCCGTAGCGGATCTGCTCGACCCGCAGCACCTCCTCGGTGCGGGTGTCGAGCAGCGCGATCACGTCGGGGACCAGGGCCAGCGGCGCGCCGTCCTCGATGACCGCGTGGAACTCGCTGCCCGCCTCGATCCTGGCGAGCCTGCCCAGGTCGCGGCCCAGGCCCTCGATGAGGATGGTCCCGGACGTCTCCGCCACCTTGCCGGTGATGAGCGGCTCGGGGAGGGAGGTCCCGAGCCGCAGCGCGCGGGTGACGGAGCCGACGGCCGTGCAGGCGGCGACCTGGCCGCCGCGCAGGATGTACTCGCTGGTGGCGACCTGGCCGCCGAACGCCTCCAGCGAGGCCCTGACCAGCCGTTCCAGCCAGCGACCCGTCACGTTCTCGATGACGACGGTGCGCCCGCGCTCGTCGCACACCACGGCGGGCGTGGGCGGGACGCCGTGCAGCTCCATGACCGTCTGGTCCATGCCGGGGAAGGCGCGGCTCATGCCGTCGGCGTCGACCAGCGGCAGCCCGGTGACGGCGGCCCAGGCGACGGCCAGGCAGCCGTTGGCGCCGCCGATCTCGCTGGCCATGACGGCGCCGACGGGCGCGCCGAACAGCTCCTCGACCTTGGCCCGCAGGTGGACGGGCTCGTTGACGCCGCAGATCCGCTCCGACATCACCGCCGACGAACCGGCCGTGCCGACGGGCATGACGAGCGTGTCCGGGGCGAGGTCGCCGGGCCGCACGACGGCGACGGGGCCGTGGTCCTCCAGCGCCTGCATGGCCGCCGCCCGCGCGATCGCGACGGGGCCGCCGCCGCCCGAGCCGAGCACGGCGCACCCTCTGGCGAACGCGGGCAGCAGCCCGGTTCCGATGTCCACCTGTTCACGGTACGAAATCGCAGGTCAGCAGTGGTGTGCTGGGGGCACCTTTATGGGGCTATCGTGTGCGGGTGGCACACGTACTGGAGGATTTGCAGAGGTTGGCCGGGCCTGTCCCGGCCGGTCCCTTCTCCGGGGTGCGGCTCGTGGAGGACCTGCGCGAGGTGGCCCGCCTGCCCGCCGGGTCGATCGCCGTCCTCACCGCCGCCGCCTCCCGCGAGGCGGGCTCCTACCGCCTCGACGTCGCGCTGCGCGACGCCGCCGCCGCCCGCGCCGCCGCGCTGGTGCTCACCGGGCCGGACGTCGCGGAGGCCGGCCGCAGCGCCGCCACGCTGGCCGAGCGGAGCGGGATCGGGGTGTACGCCGCCGGAGGCGACCTGGCCGCGCTGGTCGTCGGCCTGGAGCGCGCCGTCGCGGGCGACGCCTCCGACGCCCTGGCCAGGACCGTCACCGCCGTACGCGCCATCCTGCGGGCGGGCGGCACCCCGGAGCGCATCGCCGAGGCGGCGACCGGGGCCCTCGGCGTCCCGCTCCCCGAGGAGGGCGCCGACGCCCCCGGCGGCCACCTGGGCACGGCGGTGGAGGTCGTGGCGCGCTTCGCCGAGCTGGCGGCCGCCGCCGGACCGGCCGACGAGCCGGCGGGCAGGTCGCGGGCGCAACTGCTCACCGAGCTGCTGGTCGCGCCGGAGAAGCAGGCCCAGGAGCTGGCCCCGCGCGCCCGCGCGCTGGGGCTGCCGGTCGACGACTGGCACGTGGTGCTTCGCCTTGAACCGGTGATGGAGGAGGGCCCGCAACGCTACGCCCTGCTCGACGCGGTGGCTGCCAGGGCCGTGCGGGCGGCCCGCGAGATCGTCGGCCCGGAGTGGAACGGCGCGCTGGCCGGTGACGCGCTGGTCGTCGTCCGCTCGCTCCCCCGCGACCAGGGCCGGGCCGGCCTGCGCGAGGCCGCCCGCGACGCGGCCCGCCTGCTGGAGCGGGTCCGCCCGGCGGGCGCCGAGCTGCGCTGTGGCGTGAGCACCGCGCACCGGGGCCTGCTCGGCCTGCGCACCTCGGCCGCCGAGGCGCGCACGGCGCTCAGGCGCAGCCCGGCCCCGCTCGCCGTGTACGACCTGGCCGGGCTGGACCGCATGCTGGAGGAGTGGTACGCCTCCGATGCCGCCCACCAGGCCGTCAGGGAGCTGCTGCAGCCCATCCTCGACCTCAAGGGCGACCGCCCGGCCCACCTGATCGGCATCCTGCGCGCCTACCTGGACCATCACGGCTCCCCGGCCCGCGCCGCCGAGGAATTGCACATGCACCGAAACGCCGTGAGCCGCAACATCCGTCGCATAGAAGCCCTGCTCCACGCGGACCTGGACGATCCCCAGCAAAGGTTGGCGCTCCAGCTCGCCTGCCGGGCGGCGCGTCCGGCGTTGTGACAACCGGTACGCTGAAGTCGTCATGCCTGCCGAAAAGGAAGGGCGAGCAGGAGCGTGCTGCAGTTCGCCAAAGGCCTGTACCAGCGTTTCGCCGCCCTGGTCCATGAGCTGACCAAGTTCGGCACCGTCGGTGCCGCCGCCTTCGTGATCGACACGGGCATGTACAACCTGTTCCTGCTGGTGATCGACCTCGGGCCGATGACGTCCAAGGTGTTCGCCACGGCGATCTCCACCTCGTTCGCCTATCTGGGCAACCGGTTCTGGACGTTCCGCCACCGCGAGCAGAGCGGGCTGGGGCGCGAATACTTCCTGTTCTTCCTGCTCAACGGCATCGCGCTGCTGTTCAGCGTGCTGACGATCGGCTTCACCACCTACACGCTGCACCTGGACGACCCGGTCAGCGCCAACATCGCCAACATCATCGGCGTCGGCCTGGGCACGCTGTTCCGCTACTGGTCGTACAAGAAGTGGGTGTTCCTGGAGGCGACCGAGCCGATCCCCGCGGAGCTGCCCGACACGGGGATCAGGCAGGACCGCTGACTCAGGGCGGGACCGCTGACTCAGGCGGGACCGCTGACGACGCGGTTGCGGCCGTTGTCCTCGGCCAGCCGCAGGAAGACGGCGAAGGCCGCCGGGCGACGCCGCACCAGCTCCAGCCGGCCGCCGTCGGCGGCGGCCAGCGCGCGGGCGAGCGTCAGGCCGAGGCCGGTGCCCCCGCCGCCGCTCACGTTGCGCTCGAAGATCTTGGGTGCGATCTCGTCGGAGATGCCCGGGCCCTCGTCGGCCACCTCGACCACCACGGAGCTGTCACCACTGGTCGTGGTGACGGTGACGGTGCCGCCGCCGTGGCGCAGGGAGTTCTCCAGCAGGGTCGCGATGACCTGGCCGAAGCCGCCGGTCGTGGCCAGCGCCTTGAGGTCGCGCGAGCCGGCGAGCACGAGCGTGCGGCCCACGCCGCGGAAGACCGGCTGCCACTCGGTCACCTGCTGGATGAGCACCTCGTCGATGGAGATCGGCTCGGCCTGGGCGTGCCGCTGGCGGCGCGCGGCTGCCAGCAGCTCGTCGATGACCGCCGTGAGGCGCTCGGCCTGCACGATGGCGGCCTCGCCCTCCTCGCGCACCACCACGGGCTGGTCGGAGGCGGCGACGATCTCCTCCAGGCGCATGGTGAGCCCGGTGAGCGGGGTGCGGAGCTGGTGGGAGGCGTCGGTGGCGAACTCGCGTTCGCGGGTGAGCAGGTCGGAGATGCGCGTGGCACTGCGGTCGAGCACCTGGGCCACCTGGTCGAGCTCGGGGATGCCGTAGCGGTGCTTGCTCGGCCGGGCGTCACCCGAGCCGAGCCGTTCGGCGATCTTGGCCAGGTCCTGCAGCGGCAGCGTGAGGCGGCGTGACTGCACGATGGCCAGGCCCACGGCCACGGCGAGAGCCGCGACGGCCAGCGCCACGATCAGCAGCAGGCGGGCGTAGACGTCCTGCTCGACCTGGGCCCGGTCGCGGCTCACCCGGACGAAGATGCCGCTGTCGGACTCCGCGTCCTCGGTCATCTGCTCCCCGGACGACGGCTGCGAGCCGACGATCGTGGCCTTGGGCGGGTTTCCGCGCTCGAATATCTGGATGTAGCGGTCGGGGTATTTCTGCTCCAGCTGCTTGGGGTCGAGCGGGGTCTCTTGGATACGGGCGTATTCGACCTCCCCGACCAGACGGGTCGCCTCCGACCTGAGCTGCTGGGCCGCCTCGTCGACGATCAGCCGGCTGACCACGATGCCGAGGGGAACCCCTAGCAGCAGGACGGCGATGACCGCCACCACCAGGGTTGAGGTGAGCAGGCGTCGGCGCATGCCTACTCGCGTTCGAAGCGGAAGCCGACTCCCCGGACGGTGGTGATGTAGCGGGGCTTGGCCGCGTCGTCGCCGAGCTTGCGGCGCAGCCACGAGATGTGCATGTCGAGTGTCTTGGTGGAGCCCCACCAGTTGGTATCCCATACCTCGCGCATGATCTGCTCGCGCGTCACCACCTTTCCGGCGTCGCGGACCAGAACCCTGAGCAGGTCGAACTCCTTCGTGGTCAGGTGCAGCTCCTTCTCGCCCATCCAGGCGCGGCGGGAGTCGGCGTCGATGCGGACGCCCTGCACGACCGGGGTCTCGGAGGTGCCGCGGCGCAGCAGCGCCCGCACCCGGGCGAGCAGCTCGGCGAGCCGGAACGGCTTGGTGACGTAGTCGTCGGCGCCGGCGTCGAGGCCGACGACGGTGTCGACCTCGTCGACGCGGGCGGTGAGGATCAGCACCGGGGTGCCGTGCCCTTCGGCACGGATCCGCCGGGCCACCTCCAGGCCGTCCATCTCGGGCAGGCCAAGGTCGAGAACGATGAGGTCGATGCCCCCCGACAGAGCCCTCTCCAGGGCCTGCGGGCCGTCGGGGCTCACCTCAACCTGATAGCCCTCGCGGCGCAGGGCGCGCGCGAGCGGCTCGGAAATCGAGGTGTCATCCTCGGCGAGAAGTACGCAGGTCATGGAGCGATCGTAGGACCTTAAGCGATCGTTTCCCGGGCACAGCGCGCGGTTTGACTCGTCGTTGACCTATCCATTGACCTGGGCAAACGCGGCTAAATATCGGTTAGTCATGATTAAATTACCGCGATTGCCGTGGGTAAAAGGGTTACGCCCCCGTGGTTCCCCGCGGCGAAAGTTGGCGCCAGAAACGCGCGCGCCCGCCGTCGGCGCGGCGGGCGATCGGACGCGGCGGGCTCAGTCGTCGACGGACGGCGGCTCGGCGTAGCGGGCCAGGTAGAGCTGGTCGCCCAGGGTCTGCATCAGGCCGAGCTCGGTTTCGAGGTAGTCGATGTGCTGCTCCTCGTCGGCGAGGATGTCCTCGAAGATCCGCGCCGAGGTGATGTCGCCCTTCTCGCGCATGAGCTGGATGGCCGGCCGCAGCCGCTGCACCACCGACAGCTCGACCTCCAGGTCCGCCTGCAACTGCTCGCGGACCGTCTGCCCGATGTGCAGCGTGCCGAGCCGCTGGTAGTTGGGCAGTCCTTCGAGGAAGAGGATGCGGTCGGTGAGGCGCTCGGCGTGGCGCATCTCGTCGATCGACTCTTCGCGGGTGTGCTCGGCGAGCTTGGTGTATCCCCAGTTCTCCTGCATCTTGGCGTGCAGGAAATACTGGTTGATCGCCGTGAGCTCCGCCGTGAGCTGCTCGTTGAGCAGCTCGATGATCTGCTTGTCGCCCTGCATGAACGGGCCCCTTGTGCTATGCGGTGGTCAGTTCCTCAGACCGCTTCAGGATCGCACAGATCTTCCGTACGCAAGAGGCACAGTCGCCCCCGGCGCCCGTGGTGTCGCGAACCTGTTTCGCACTCCGCGCACCCGCGGCGATGCAGTCGTGGACCTCGTTTTCGGTCACAGCACGACAAACACACACGTACATCCGCGGGGAGCCTCTCAGGGGTGGGATAGGTAAGGCACACCTAAGATAGCCCACCGCGGTAAGGCTTGCCTATGTTAGGTAAGCCACACCTCAGTGGCCCCGCGTGATCCATTCCTGCAGGTGAGGGGCCTCGGCGCCGATCGAGGTGGAGTCGCCGTGCCCGGTGTGGACGACGGTCTCGGGCGGCAGCGTCAGCAGGCGGTCGCGGATCGACTCGATGATCGTGCCGAACGACGAGTGCGAACGCCCGGTCGCCCCCGGCCCGCCCTTGAACAGCGTGTCGCCGCTGAACAGCACGCACAGCTCGGGCGCGTACAGGCAGACCGCGCCGGGCGCGTGCCCCGGCGTGTGGACGACCTGCAGCGCGATCCCGCCGGCCTCGATCTTCTCGCCGTCGCCCAGCGGCGTGTACGTGACCTCGTCCCCGTAGACCTGCGACCACAGGACCTGGTCGGCCGGGTGCAGCCGGATCGGCGCGCCCGTGAGGTCGCTCAGCTCCTTGGCGGCGTTGACGTGGTCGTTGTGCGCGTGGGTGCAGACGATGGCCCGGACCGTGCGGTCGCCGACCCGGTCGGCGATGGCCCTGGCGTCGTGGGCGGCGTCGATGACGACGACCTCGCGGGCGTCGCCGACCAGCCAGACGTTGTTGTCGACGTCCCAGGTGCCGCCGTCGAGCGAGAACGTGCCTGAGGTGATGACCCTGTCGAGCATCTAGAGGATCACCACCGAGCGCAGCACGTCGCCGCGGTGCATCTTGGCGAACGCCTCCTCGACCTGGTCGAGGCCGATGGTCTCGGTGACGAACCGGTCGAGCGGCAGCCGGTGCTGCAGGAACAGGTCGATGAGCATCGGGAAGTCGCGGCTCGGCAGGCAGTCGCCGTACCAGGAGGACTTCAGCGCCCCGCCCCGGCCGAACACGTCGAGCAGCGGCAGCTCCAGCGTCATCTCCGGCGTCGGCACGCCGACGAGCACCACGGTGCCGGCCAGGTCGCGGGCGTAGAACGCCTGCTTGTAGGTCTCGGGGCGGCCGACCGCCTCGATCACCACGTCGGCGCCG
The DNA here is from genome assembly GCF_040674795.1 of Nonomuraea sp. NPDC049725. Classification (NCBI taxonomy): domain Bacteria; kingdom Bacillati; phylum Actinomycetota; class Actinomycetes; order Streptosporangiales; family Streptosporangiaceae; genus Nonomuraea; species Nonomuraea sp. NPDC049725. Next base: position 146,264 of record NZ_JBFANJ010000006.1, read on the forward strand.
AACCCGCCGGTCAGGTCGCGGATCGCCTCGACCGGGTCGCTCTCGCGCGAGTTGACCGTGTCGGTGGCGCCGAAGCCGCGCGCCCACTCCAGCTTGCGGTCGTCCACGTCCACCGCGATGATCTTGGCGGCGCCGGCCAGCGAGGCGCCGAGCACGGCCGCGTCGCCGACCCCGCCGCAGCCGATCACGGCCACGCTGTCGCCGCGGGTCACGCCGCCGGTGTTGATGGCCGCGCCGATGCCGGCCATCACGCCGCAGCCCAGCAGCCCGGCCACCGACGCGGGCGCCTCGGCGGAGACCTTGGTGCACTGCCCGGCGGCCACCAGCGTCTTCTCCAGGAACGCGCCGATGCCCAGCGCGGGAGACAGCTCGGTGCCGTCGGTGAGCGTCATCTTCTGCGCGGCGTTGTGCGTGTTGAAGCAGTACCACGGCCTGCCGCGCAGGCACGCCCGGCACTGGCCGCACACGGCACGCCAGTTGAGGATCACGAAGTCGCCCGGCTCCAGCCCGGTGACGCCCTCGCCGACGGCCTCGACCACGCCCGCCGCCTCGTGGCCCAGCAGGAACGGGAAGTCGTCGCTGATGCCGCCCTCCCGATAGTGGAGGTCGGTGTGGCAGACGCCGCACGCCTGCACGTTCACCACCGCCTCGCCGGGCCCCGGGTCCGGCACCAGCACCGTTTCGATGGCCACTTCCCGGCCCTTGCCTGTGGCGATGACGCCCTGCACTTCGTACGGCATGGCAGCCATCTTGTGTCAGGAGGATGATCTCCGCAAGGGATGCGCGCCCAGGAGGCTAACGCTCGTCGACCTCGCCGTCGGAGGCGTCCTCCACCAGGCGGAACAGATCCATGCGGACGTCCTGGATGCGCGGGATGTCGCGCAGCACGATCTGGCCCCGGTCACCGGCCGACTCGACGACCAGCGTGCCGCAGCCGAGCAGCCGCTCGGCGAACGTCTGGTCGGAGCTGACCGTGTTGACCTTGGCCATGGGGATCTCGTCCGTCGACTTGTTCAGCACGCCGGTGCTGATCGAGAAGCGGTGCGTGGTGAGCACGTAACCGGTGTTCTTCCACTGCAGGTAGGGCACGAACGACCAGATCACCAGCAGGAGGAGGGCGATGACGCCGACCGCGACGCGGGCGTGGAAGGCGTACTCCCAGGTGCCCGGGATGAAGTACAGCGCCGCGCCCGTGGCCGCGGCGATGAGCACGAGCGCGACGAAAGGCACGATCAGCCGCTTCCAGTGAGGGTGGAAGGACCGCACGCGCCGCTCACCCTGTGTCAGGTGATGGTCGGGGATGGTCATGCGGACATGCTGCCACCACCCCGCCCCCGGCGGCTATGCCGCGGGCCGAACGTGCACGACGTCGCCGGCGCTCAGCGCGGCGGTCTCGGCGCCGGTGTCGACCTGGAGCTGCCCGGCGGTGTCGACGCCGGTGGCCAGGCCGGTGAGCGCGCCGCCGCCGGGCAGCTCGACGCGCACGCGGCGGCCGATCGTCGCGCAGGACGCCTGGTAGGCGGCGCGCAGCCCGCACGCGTCGGCGTCGCCGCCCGCCTCGGTCCACTCGCGGTAGTGGACGTCGATCTCCCGGAGCGTCGCCCGCAGCAGCGGGTCGCGGTCGAGGCAGGCGGCCTCCTCGACGGCCAGCGACGTGCCCGTCTCCACGGGCAGCTCGTCCCGCGTGAGCAGGACGTTCAGGCCCATGCCGATGACGACGGCGTCACCGGACCGCTCGGCGAGCACCCCGGCCAGCTTGCGCTCGCCGATGAGCAGGTCGTTGGGCCACTTCAGGCGTACGTCGACCTCGGCCAGGCGGCGCACCGCCGACGCGGCGGCCACCCCGAACAGCAGCGGCAGCCAGCCGAAGGCGGCGACCGGCACGGTGGGCCTGAGCAGGATGGAGAAGGTCAGGCCCGCGCGGGCCGGGGCGCCCCAGGCGCGGCCGAGCCTGCCCCGCCCGGCGGTCTGCTCCTCGGCGACCAGCACCCGCCCCTCCTCGGCGCCATCCCGGGCGGCCCTGGCCAGGTCGGCGTTGGTGGAGCCGGTGCTGTCGACGACGGTGACGCCGGTCCACAGGGAGCCGGGCCGCAGCAGGGCGCGGTTGAGCGCCTGCTCGGAGAGCGGCGGCCGGTCGAGGTCGGAGTAACGAGACACCCGTCCATCTTGCCGTGGTCGGGGGCATGGCCGTGCCGGGGAGAAGATGGGGACATGAGGAGACTGGATCCGCGCAACTGGGCCTCGTGGCGGCCGTTCGGGCTGGGGCTGCGCAAGCCGAACAACTACCTTGAGCTGGTCAAGGCGTTCCGGGCGGTCAAGGGCAACCGGCGCTACGCGTGGCGGATCCTCAACCAGGGCACCTGCGACGGCTGCGCCCTGGGCACCAAGGGCATGCGCGACTGGACCATGCCGGAGATCCACCTGTGCAACATCAGGCTGCGGCTGCTGCCGCTCAACACGATGCCCGCGCTGGACGTGTCGCTCCTGCGCGACGTCTCGGGGCTCAGCGGCAGGAAGAGCGCCGAGCTGCGCGAGCTGGGCCGGCTCCCCTACCCGATGCTGCGGCGCGCCGGCGAGCCCGGCTTCACCCGCGTCTCCTGGGACGAGGCGCTGCGCGTGGCCGCCGGCGGGCTGCGCGACGCCCGCTTCGGCGCCTACCTGACCAGCCGCGGCATGCCGAACGAGAACTACTACGCGGCCCAGAAGGCGGTGCGGGCGCTCGGCACCAACAACATCGACAACGCCGCCCGCATCTGCCACTCGCCCTCGACCGTGGCGCTCAAGGAGGCGATCGGGGCGGCGGCCACGACCTGCTCCTACACGGACTGGATCGGCTCCGACCTGATCGTCTTCATCGGCTCCAACCCGTCGAACAACCAGCCGGTGGCGATGAAGTACCTCTACCACGCCAAGAAGGCCGGCACCCGGATCGCGATGGTCAACGCCTACCGCGAGCCGGGGATGGAACGCTACTGGGTGCCGTCCAACGCCGAGTCGGCGGTGTTCGGGACGAAGATCACCGATGACTTCTTCGGCGTGAACGTGGGCGGCGACATCGGGTTCCTCAACGGGGTGCTCAAGCATCTGATCGAGGCCGGCGCGGTGGACGAGGAGTTCGTGGCGCGGCACACCACCGGGTTCGAGGCCGTGCGCGAGGCGGTGGCCGGGCAGTCGTGGGAGACGCTGGAGGCGCTGTCCGGCTCGACCCGCGCCGACATGCGGCGCATGGCCGAGCTGCTGGCCGAGGCCAGGTCGGCGGTGCTGGTGTGGTCGATGGGCATCACGCAGCACTCCTACGGCGAGGACAACGTGCGCGCGATCGTCAACCTGGCGCTGGCGCGCGGGTTCGTCGGGCGTGAGGGGTGCGGGCTGATGCCGATCCGGGGCCACAGCGGGGTGCAGGGCGGGGCCGAGATGGGGGCGTACGCGACCGGGCTGCCGGGCGGGCTGCCGATCACCGAGGCCAACGCCGCGAAGTTCACCGGCATGTGGGGGTTCGAGGTGCCCGCCACGCCGGGGCTGACCGCGACCGACATGATCGACGCGGCCCACGCGGGCGAGCTGGACGCGCTCGTCTCCTCCGGCGGCAACTTCCTGGAGGTGCTGCCCGACCCCGCCTACTGCCGGGAGGCCCTGGCGCGGCTCAAGCTGCGGGTGCACGTCGACATCGTGCTGTCGTCGCAGATGCTGGTGCCCGCCGAGGGCGACGTGCTGCTGCTGCCCGCGCAGACCCGCTACGAGATGACGGGCGGCGTGACCGAGACCTCGACCGAGCGGCGGATCATCTTCTCGCCGGAGGTGGAGGGGCCGCGGATCGGCGAGGCGTGGCCGGAGTGGAAGATCTTCACCGAGCTGGCCGCCCGCACCCGGCCCGGCATCGCGGCGAACGTGCGCTTCACCGGCACCCCGCAGATCCGCGCCGAGATCGAGCGGGCCGTCCCGTTCTACGAGGGCATCGCCGGCCTCAAGCGCTTCGGCGACAGCGTCCAGTACGGCGGCGCCCACCTGTGCCCCGGCGGCCGCTTCCCCACGCCCGACGGCCTGGCCCGCTTCTCCCCCGTCGAGCCGCCCGCACTGGAGCGCCCCGACGGCGCGTTCATGGTGGCGACGCGGCGCGGCAAGCAGTTCAACAGCATGGTCCACGAGCGCCTCGACGGCTTCAACGGCGCGATGCGCGAAGCTGTGCTGATGAGCGAGTACGACGCCGACCGGCTCGGCCTGCCCGACGGCGCGCCCGTCGAGCTGCGCTCGGGCGAGCGCGCCTACCGGGGCAAGGTGCTGCGGGCGCCGCTGATGCCGGGCAACCTCCAGGTCCACTGGCCGGAGGGCAACGTGCTGCTGGACGAGGCGCGGCGCTCCCCGCAGGCCCGCATCCCCGACTACAACGCGCTCGTCACGGTGCGTCCGCTGTGACCCGGCCGGGCCCGAGCAGGCGGGTGCGCGTGCGCGAGCTGACGGGCGGCTCGGCGGTGGAGCGGCGCGACGACCTGGCGACCGAGGAGCCGCTGGAGATCCGCCTGACGGCCGCGGGCGGCACGCGCCGGACGATCGCCATCACCATGCGCACGCCGGGCCACGACTTCGAGCTGGCCGCCGGGTTCCTGCACGGCGAGGGGCTGGCGCACGACGACGGCATCGCCTCGATCGCCTACTGCACCGACGAGGACCTGCCGCCCGAGGCCCGCTACAACACGGTCACCGTGCGGCTGCGCGGGCCGATGCCCGAGCTGCCCGCGCTGGAGCGCCACTTCCTCACCTCCAGCGCGTGCGGCGTGTGCGGCTCGGCGAGCCTCGACGCGCTGCGCGGCCGTTGCCGCCCGCTCCCGCCCGGCGACCTGCGGCTCACTCCCGAGGTCCTGTACGGGCTGCCGGGCGCGTTGCGGGCCGGGCAGGGGGTGTTCGGCAAGACGGGCGGCCTGCACGCGGCCGGGCTGTTCACCGCCGAGGGCGAGACGGTCGTGGTGCGCGAGGACGTGGGCCGGCACAACGCGGTGGACAAGCTGGTGGGCTGGGCGGCGATGAACGGGCGGCTGCCGCTGTCCGGCCACGTCCTCATGGTGAGCGGCCGGGCCAGCTACGAGATCATGCAGAAGGCCCTGGCCGCGGGCCTGCCGGCGGTGTGCGCGGTGTCGGCGCCCTCGTCGCTGGCGGTGGACCTGGCCAGGGAGTTCGGCATGACGCTGGTCGGGTTCCTGCGCGGCGAGCGGTGCAACGTCTATGCGGACGCCAACAGAGTGGAATGAACTGTTCCGTTCTGCTATAGTTGGAACAGAACGAACCGTTCCAGCTCTGGAGGTCGCCGTGATCCACCCCTACCGCATCGAGATCCCCCAGGCCGACCTCGACGACCTGGCCGCCCGGCTGCGGCTGACCCGCTTCGCCGACGAGATCCCCGGCGCCGAGCAGGGCGTCGCCGTCGAGCGCGTCCGGCGCCTGGTCACCCGCTGGCGCGACGGCTTCGACTGGCGCGCCGTCGAGGCCAGGCTCAACGCCCTCCCCCAGTACGTCACCGAGATCGACGGCCAGGACATCCACTTCCTGCACGTGCGCTCCGGCAACCCCGACGCGCTGCCGCTGATCCTCACCCACGGCTGGCCGGGCTCGATCGCCGAGTACCTCGACGCCGTCGAGCCGCTGTCACGCCACTTCCACCTGGTCATCCCGTCGCTGCCCGGCTACGGCTTCTCCGGCCCGACCAAGGAGCTCGGCTGGAACAACCGGCGCATCGCCGCCGCCTGGGCCGAGCTGATGGCCCGCCTCGGCTACACCCGCTACGGCGCGGTCGGCAACGACGCCGGCTCGATGATCTCCCCCGAGGTCGGCCGGGTCGACCCGGAGCACGTCGTCGGCGTGCACGTCACGCAGGTCTTCTCCTTCCCGTCCGGCGACCCCGCCGAGTTCGCCGACCTGTCGGAGGAGGACCAGGCCGGGCTGGCCGTCCTCGACTGGTTCTGGAAGGAGAAGGGCGCCTTCAACGTCCTGCAGTCGCAGCAGCCGCAGACGCTGGCCCACGCCGTCACCGACTCCCCCGCCGGCCTGGTCGGCTGGCTCGCCCAGCTCTTCGACGAGGACCTGGACGACGACTTCGTGCTGACGAACGCCGCCATCCACTGGTTCACCGGCACCGCGGCCTCCGCCCTGCGCCTGTACTGGGAGAACGCCCGCATGGAGCCCGTCACGGAGCCCACCACCGTGCCGCTCGGCCTGGCCATGGCCGAGGGCGACTTCAAGTCGATCCGGCGCTTCGCTGAGCGCGACCACGCGAACATCGTCTCCTGGAAGACGCTGCCCGCCCCCGCGCACGGCCACTACACGGCTCACACCGCGACCGAGGCCCTGACGGACGACATCCGGGCCTTCTTCGAAGCCTTGTGATCAGTCCGATCGATCAGCCCGGGTGATCAGTCCGGCTCGCGCCAGGCCGGGTCGTCGGCCGACAGCAGCACCAGGCCGCCGGTCAGCCCGTCGAGGGTGTCCTGCACGAGGTCGGCGCCGTGCTCGGCGAGCTGCCTGAGCGACGCGGTCAGGGTCTGCAGGTGCCGGAACGCCCTGCCGTACGCCCGCTGCTCCTCGATGGGGAGCAGCGGGATCTCGGCGCGCCGGACGTCCACCCGGTGGGTCGAGGACATCGAGGCGTAGTGGCGCAGGTTGCCCTGGGCGGTGAGGAACCCGGCCAGGAAGTGCGGGTCCAGCCGCTCCGGGTCGGGGCGCAGCAGGTGGAGCTGGGTGCCGATGACGTCGCCGCCGCCGGAGACCACGACCGCCACCGGCGTCCTGACGACCTGCGGCACGAGCACGTCGCCGGGGCGGGTGCGGAGCTCCTTGCGCACCGAGCCGGGCGGCCCGGTGGCGGCGCGGCGGCGTACGACGTCCTCGGCCGTGAGGACGGGGGCCTCGGCGGGGACGGCGGGGGTCTCGCCGGGGCGGGCGGGGGCCTGCTGGTGGACGGTGAGCAGGTTGCGGCGTTCGAGCTCGGCCACCGGGACGAGCGGGCGGTCGCGGCCTGAGGGGGCCGGCTCGATGCCGGGAAGCAGCGCGAGCGTGTCGGCGAGCGTCTCGTGCAGGCGGTCGCGGCTGCGCACGATCCGCTCCGGCGACAGGCCGGACGGCGTGGCGGGCAGGTAGCGGCCGGGCAGCAGGTCGACCTCGTCGTTGAGCAGGTCGATGACGGGCACGGCGCGGCTCACGCCGGGCTCGTCGCCGCCGTCGCCGTGGCGGAAGCGTTCCCAGGCGGCCAGCGCCGTCGCGGCGAAGTCGCCCTGCCGGGCGGAGGTGTCGACCATCAGGACGGCCCCGGGCGGCGCCGATCCGCCTGGCCGGCACAGCACCCAGAGCGTGAGGCCGACGGACATGTTCGGCACGCTGCCCACGGGCAGGGCGATCACCGCGCGGAGCGCGCCCCGGCGCAGGAGCTGCGCCCTGATGCGCCGGCCCGACCGGCGACCGGCCGCCGCGGGCGGCATGAGCAGCACCGCGAACCCGCCCGGCACCAGGTGGGCCAGCGCGTGCTGGACCCAGGCGAGCTCGGGCTCGGTGCGCGGCGGCAGGCCGTACTCCCAGCGGGCGTCGGCGGTGAGCTCCTCGTAGCCCCAGTTGCGGTCGTTGAAGGGCGGGTTGCAGACGACGGCGTCGACGGCGGCGCCGGGGAACGCGTCGGCCCGCAGCGAGTCGCCCGCCCGGATGTCGGCGTCGCCGGGGCCGAAGGCCAGCGAGATCGCCGTCAGGCGGGCCGTGGCCTCGCTCAAATCCTGGCCGAGGAGCTGCCCGGCGGACCGCTCGCGCACGGCGCGCAGCAGCATGCCCCAGCCGCAGGCCGGGTCGAGGACGCGGCGGGCGGAGGCGGGCAGGAGTGCCGCGATCAGATCGGCGACCGCTTTGGGCGTGAGGCTGGCGCGCTGTGACTCGGCGTAGCGCTCGTACAGGAACTGGAAGGTCTCCTCGGGGCCGGTCACGGCGGCGAGCTCGGCCAGCCCGCGCTGGGCGTCGTTCTCGGGGCGGGCCTCGCCCCGGCGGGCGCGCAGCAGGAACGAGCCGAGGTCGGCGATCAGGGCGGGCAGCTCGTCCTCGGCGACGCCGGCGCGCAGCTCCTGCCAGAACCACTCGCGCCTGGGCAGCGGCCTGGCCTCGGTGTGGGCGCGCAGCCAGTCCTTGATCTCCTTCAGGGAGAAGGTGGGGCTGGCGGTGGTGCCGCCTACGGGCTGCGGGAAGTCGTCGTGGCGGCGGCGCCAGTTGCTCACGGCGGCGCGGCCGACGTCGCCCAGCCTGGCGATGTCCGCCGCGGTCACCTGGACGTCCCTGTCCACAAGCTCTCCTCAACGACGACGTGGCAAAAACCTACCCATGTCACACAACGACAGAACCAATGCTGGTCGATTCCATCAACACATGCTTCACTGGACATACGTAACGGAAGGGCCAGATGCCGTGAAGCCCACCACGTGGTGTCGAGGCAGGGCGGTGCACCTGCTGGACATAGAGAACCTGACCGCGACGAGCCTGCCGACCACCGCCGAGGTCGCCGCCGTGATGGCGCTGTACCGGTCGATCGTGCCGATCGGGCCGATGGACCAGTTCATCGTGGCGGTCAACCACAAGGCGCTGGTCCAGGCCGGGATCGCGTTCCGCGGCGTGCAACTGCTCGTCAGGTCCGGCCCCGACGGCGCCGACCGGGCCCTCGTCGAGACCGCGTACGTGGACCGTCTCGGGCAGCGCTTCGACCGGGTGGTGATCGGCTCGGGCGACGGGTTCTTCACCGAGCTGGCGGTCTGGCTGCTCACGCAGGGGGTCGGGGTGACCGTGGTGTCCCGCCGGGGATCGCTCAACTGGCGCCTGTACGCCGCGGTGCGTGACTCCGTGGCCTTCGAGCCGCCCGCCCCGATCGCCGCCTGACCAGGCGTTGCGCCGGGCGCTAAGGTGAGGCGTGCTCATTATCTTCGGCGTGCTGGCCGTGGCCAACGTGTTCTCCGTGGCCCTGGGGATCGAATGGCTGGAGTGGGCGACCAAGCCGCTGCTCTGCCCGGTGCTGGCCGCGTACGTGATCCGGCGGGCGCCGCGCCTCCGGCTGCTGAGCGTCGGGCTGCTGTTCGCCGCGGCCGGCGACGTGGCCCTGCTCATCGAGGGGCAGGCCGCCTTCATCGCCGGGATGACGGCGTTCCTGGTGATGCAGATCTGCTACATCGTGGTGTTCGTCCGCGAGGGGTCGCGCCCGCGCTGGGGAGCGGCGGCCTACCTGCTGGTGTGGGTGGCCGCCGCGATGGTGCTGTGGGAGCCGCTGGGCACCCTGGCCGCGCCCGTGCTCGGCTACGGGCTGGCCCTGATGACGATGGCGGCCTTCGCCGGCGGGCTCGGCCTCGTCGCCGGGCTCGGCGGGGCGCTGTTCGCCTTCTCCGACTTCCTCGTCGGGCTCGGCGTGGCCGGGATGGGCTTTCCCGGCCGGAGCACCGTGCTGATGACCACCTACATCCTGGGCCAGCTCCTCATCGTGCTGGGCGTGCTGGGGTCAACCCGTGTTCTGCAGCCCGGCGGCGACGCCGTTGACCGAGAGCAGCAGCAGCGTTGACAGCCGCTCGCGCTCGCGGTCGGTCGGGTTGCCGGTGCGCAGCGCCGTCAGCGCCCGCAACTGCAGGTGCGACAGGGCGTCCACGTACGGGTCGCGGAGCTGCACGGCCCGGGAGAGCACCTTGCGGTTCTCCAGCAGCCGGGTGTGGCCGGTGACCTTCAGCACCAGCTCCCTGGTCCGGTCGTACTCCTCCAGGACCTGGTCGGCGAAGTCCTTGCGCCCGCCCAGGGCCAGGTAGCGGGCGGCGATGGACCTGTCGGTCTTGGCCAGCGACATCTCGGCGTTGTCCAGCATCGCGTTGAACAGCGGCCATTCGGCGTAGGCGGCCTGGAGGTCGGACAGGGAGTCGGCCGCGGCCAGGCCGGTGCCGAGCCCGTACCAGCCGGGCAGGTTGACCCGCGTCTGCGCCCAGGCGAACACCCACGGGATGGCCCGCAGGTCGTCGAGCGAGCGCGGAGCGCCCAGCCCCCGGCGGGCCGGACGCGAGCCGAGCCGCAGCGAGCCGATCTCCTCCAGCGGGCTGACCAGCGCGAACCACTCGGGGAAGCCGGGCGCCTCGGTGAGCGCGCGGTAGGCCTGCTCGGAGGCGGTGGCGACCCGCTCGGCGAGCGGCCGGAACCGGTCGGCCGCGGCGGCGGTGCGCGAGCCGACCGACGGCGAGGAGGCCATGATGACGGCGTTGGCGACCTGCTCCATGTGGCGGCGGGCGATCGCGATGTGGCCGTAGCGGGCGAAGATGACCTCGCCCTGCTCCGTCACCTTGAACCGGCCCGCGACCGAGCCCGGCGCCTGGGCCAGCACCGCCCGGTTGGCGGGGCCGCCGCCCCGGCCGAGCGCGCCGCCCCGGCCGTGGAACATGCGCAGCTTGACGTCGTTGGCCGCAGCCCACGCGGTGAGCTGCTCCTGCGCCTCGTACAGACGCAGGGTCGCGGCGGCCGGGCCGAGCTCCTTGGCCGAGTCGGAGTAGCCGAGCATGATCTCCATGCGCCGCCCGGTGGCCGCCAGCCGCTCCTGGACCTGCGGGATCTCCAGCATGCCCGCCAGCACGGCAGGCGAGTTGGCCAGGTCCTGGCCCGACTCGAACAGCGGCACCACGTCCAGCACCACGGACCGCCCGCCCAGCGCGTAGGAGGCGAGCTCGTGCACGGCGGCGATGTCGTCGGCCGAGCGGGTGAACGACACGACGTAGCGCGAGCACGCCGTGACGCCGAACCGCTCCTGGATCCAGGCGATGACCCGGATCGTGGCCAGCACCTCCTCGGTGCGCTCCGACAGCTCGCCGCCCGCCCGCAGCTCCTCCAGCGCGGCCGCGTGCACCTGGGAGTGCTGGCGCACCTCCAGCTCGGCCAGGTGGAAGCCGAACGTCTCGACCTGCCAGATCAGATGCTGCAACTCCCCGTACGCCTGCCTTACGGCGTGCTCGGCCAGCGACTCCTGGGCCAGCCGGAGGTCGGCCAGCAGCTCGGCGGGGGTGCGGTAGGCCAGGTCCAGGTCACGGCGGCGGGTCGCGGCGATGCGCGCGGCGACGAACAGCAGCCACTGCCGGTGCGGCTCCGACGGCGACCGGGTCGCCAGCTCGGAGACGAGCTCGGGGTGCGCGTCGACGGCGGCGGCCAGCCCGGCGCGCAACCCGGCCGAGGCCGGGGCGAACTGGGCGGAGGCGGTCAGCGTGCGCGCGATGCGGGTGCAGGCCGTCTCCAGCGCGTTGAGCACGTGCTCCGACTGGATCTGGATGGTGTCGCGGGTGACCTTGGAGGTGACGTTCGGGTTGCCGTCGCGGTCGCCGCCGATCCAGCTCCCGTAGCGGATGAACGGCCTCGCCAGCGGCGGCTCGGTGCCGGTGGCGTCGCTCAGCGCGGCGTCGAGCGAGCGGTAGACCTGCGGCACCATGCGGAACAGCGTCTCGTCGAAGGCGGCCATCGCGGTGCGCACCTCGTCGAGCGGGTCGAGCTTGGTGTTGCGGAGCTGGGCGGTGCGCCACAGCAGGTCGATCTCCTCCAGCAGGCGGCGCTCCAGCTCCGCGCGCTCGGAGGCGCCGCGGCCGGGCGCGTTGTACTCGGTGAGCTGGCCGCTGACGCGCTGGATGGCGGTGACGACGGCTCGGCGGCGCGCCTCGGTCGGGTGGGCGGTCAGGACAGGATGCAGCTCCAGGCCCTCGACCAGCTCGGCGACCCGGTCGCGGCCGAGCTCGGCCACGGCCTGGGCCAGCGATTCGCGCTGCACCGCGTCCTCGGTGTCGCGCTGGCGCAGGATGCGGATGCGGTAGTGCTCCTCGGCCAGGTTGGCCAGGTGGAAGTAGCAGGTGAAGGCGCGGGCGACCTGGACCGCGCGGTCGATCTCCCATCCGGCCGCCAAGGCGGCGATCTCGTCGCCGGACACCTCGCCGCGGCGGGCGGCGATGACGGCCTTGCGCAGGCGTTCGACGTCGGCCAGCAGGTCCTCGCCGCCCTGCTCGGCGATCACCTGGCCGAGCAGCTTGCCGAGCAGCCGCACATCGCGGCGCAGCTCGTCCGGCATCTCGGTCACGGCGGCGCTGCGGTGCTCAAGCCCCTGGTCAATCATGCTTCGAAGGGTATCGAGTCGCTCTGAACACGCGCAGACCGGTCTCACTTAATGGACTAGACCACTGCTCACGTGGGACGGGACACGGCGGCCAGCAGCTCGGGCATCCGGGCGAACCCGATCTTGGCGCCGAGGCGGCGGCCGAGCGTCTCGATCGCGAGCCCGTACGGCGGGGCGAAGGCGAGCACCCACGGGCCGGCGAACGCCACGGCGACGGCGAACGGCGCCGACAGCAGGCCCACGCCGGCGAAGGCGAGCAGGGCGCAGCCGAACGCCTGGCCGCCCTGCCCGGGCGCGGCGCCGGTGAAGGCGTTCATCCGCTCGGGCACCGTGTAGGGGATGAGCACGCTGGTCACCGAGCCGACGCCGAACCCGACGCCGAGCACGCCGGTGCCTGCCGCCAGCGCCCAGCCGATCGTCCCCGGCTCCCCGGCGAACAGCGCGGAGGCGACGGCGACGAGTGCCAGCACCGGGACCGCGATCAGCGCGTTGGCCAGGTGGCGGCCCGCCAGGTCGAGGTCGAACTGGCGTTGCGCGCCGAAGGCCACCGTGTTCATCCACAGCGAGCGGCCGTCGATCCCGTAGGCGTTGCCGAGCTGGACGGCGATCATCATGCCGCAGAAGGCGGTCATGACGATGGGCAGTGTGGGGCCGCTCATGCCCTGGCCGGTGAAGGAGAACGCCATCACCAGGACGACCGCGACGGCGGCGAACCAGAGAATGCGGTAGCGCGGGTCGCGGCGGACGTACTTCAGCTCCTTGGTCACGACGGCGGCGAGCGGCCCGTCGGGCAGGAACCGGTCGGCGAGCCCGCTGTCGCGGCGCACCGAGGCGGCCTGGGTCGAGGAGTCGGCGGTGACGAGCGCGCGGCCCAGCGCCTTGATCCACAGCCAGCCGGCGGCCACGGTCAGGGCGGCCAGGACGGCCACCTCGGCGAGCCCGGCGAGCCCGCCGCCGGCGATGGCGTGGGCGGCCAGCCCCGACGGGGTCCACCGCAGGGCGCCCGCCATGTCGAGGAGCATCCCCTGCGGGTCGCCGAAGCCGCGGTTCATCAGCAGGTTGGGAAGCTGGAAGAGCAGGACGACGGCGATGGCGGCGACGGCGAGCGCGTCACGGCCGCGCCGGGAGCGCAGCGCGCCCGACAGCGCGGTGGTGACCAGCCGGGAGGCGACCAGGCAGAGCGCGAAGTGGGCGAGCACCGCGAGCAGGCCGACGAGCACCCCGCCGACGCCGCCGGCCAGTCCCACCAGCGCCCCGGCGGTCACGATCAGCGTGGCGGCCGGCCACACGCCGGTCGCCGAGGCGGTGAACATGCCCACGGCCAGCTCGCGGGTGCGCAGCGGGAACAGCGACAGCCGCGCCGGGTCGAGCGTGTCGTCCAGCCCGAACGCCAGCAGCGGCACGACCATCCAGCCGAAGAGCAGCGCGGTGAAGAGCAGCGTGACGACCGCGACCGCGAGGTCGGGAGGGGCCAGCCGCAGCAGGCTGACCAGGGCGAAGCCGCCCGCCGCGGTGCCCAGGGCGAGGATGAGCGTGAACGCGAAGCCGACCTGGCGGGCGGTGTCGCCGCGCAGGTTGCCGGTGATGAGGCGCAGCTTGAGCCCGGCGAACAGCGCGACGGTGCGGGTGAGGCTCACCGGCGCTCTCCTGAGCCGAGCCAGCCCAGGCCCTCGCCCGCGGCCGCCTGCGGCCCGCCGACCAGGTCGAGGAACGCCTGGTTGAGGCTGCGCCCTGCGCGCACGTCGCCGATCGGGCCCTGGGCGACGATGTGGCCGCCGCTCATCACCGACACCCAGTCGCACAGCCGCTCGACCAGGTCCATCACGTGGCTGGAGAAGATGACGGTGGAGCCGGAGGCGGTGAAGCGGCGCAGCACCTCGGTGAGCGTGTTGGCGCTGACCGGGTCGACGCCCTCGAACGGCTCGTCCAGGAAGAGCACCGACGGGTTGTGCAGCAGCGCGGCGGCCAGGCCGATCTTCTTGCGCATGCCGGTGGAGTAGCCGACGACGAGCTTGCCCGCGGCGGCGGTCAGGTCCATCACCTGGAGGAGCTCGTCGGCTCGGCGCTCGACCTCGGCCTTGGGGATGCCGCGCAGGCGGCCGTTGTAGAGGAGCAGCTCGCGGCCGGACAGCCGCTCGAACAGCCGCAGCCCCTCGGGGAGCACGCCGATGCGGGCCTTGACCTGGAGCGGGTCGCGCCACACGTGGTGGCCGTCGACGTGCGCCTCGCCGCCGTCGGGGCGGAGCAGCCCGGTGATCATGCTGAGCGTCGTCGTCTTGCCCGCGCCGTTGGGCCCGACGAGCCCGGCGAAACTGCCGGCGGGGACGACCAGATCGACCCCGGCCACCGCCACCTGAGGGCCGTAGCGCTTGAACAGGGCCGTGGTGCGTACCGCGTCCGACATGGATCCACTCTATGAGCAGGGATTAATCTTGCGCGCATGACAGCTGCCGAACCCTTGCCAGACATGCCGGATATTCACACCACCGCTGGGAAGATCGCCGACCTGGAGCGACGGCTGGACGAGGCCGTGCACGCCGGGTCCGCGGCAGCGGTCGACAAGCAGCACGCCAAGGGCAAGATGACGGCCCGCGAACGGGTGCTGGCGCTGCTGGACGAGGGCTCGTTCGTGGAGTTCGACGAGTTCGCCAGGCACCGCTCGACGATGTTCGGCCTGGAGAAGCGCCGGCCCTACGGCGACGGCGTCATCACCGGGCACGGCACGATCGACGGGCGGCAGGTGTGCGTCTTCTCGCAGGACGTGACCGTGTTCGGCGGCTCGCTCGGCGAGGTGTACGGCGAGAAGATCGTCAAGGTGCTCGACCTGGCGCTCAAGATCGGCTGCCCGATCATCGGCATCAACGAGGGCGGCGGCGCGCGCATCCAGGAGGGCGTGGTCGCGCTCGGCCTCTACGCGGAGATCTTCAAGCGCAACGTGCACGCCTCCGGGGTGATCCCGCAGATCTCGCTCATCATGGGCGCCGCGGCCGGGGGCCACGTCTACTCCCCCGCGCTGACGGACTTCGTGGTCATGGTGGACCAGACCTCGCACATGTTCATCACCGGGCCGGACGTCATCAAGACGGTCACCGGGGAGGAGGTCACGTTCGAGGAGCTCGGCGGCGCCCACGCGCACAACACCAAGTCGGGCGTGGCCCACTACCAGGCGGCGGACGAGCACGACGCACTGGACTACGTCAAGGCGCTGCTGTCCTACCTGCCCTCCAACAACCTCGACGAGGCGCCGGGCTTCGAGGCGGCCGAGGACCTGGACCCCGATCCGGAGCTGGACGTCATCATCCCCGACTCGGCGAACCAGCCGTACGACATGCGCCGGGTCGTCGAGCACGTGCTGGACGACGGGGAGTTCCTGGAGGTCCACGAGCTGTTCGCGCCGAACGTGGTGGTCGGGTACGGGCGCGTCGACGGGCGGCCGGTGGGCGTGGTGGCCAACCAGCCCATGCATTTCGCCGGATGCCTGGATATCAACGCATCCGAGAAGGCCGCACGATTTATTCGAACATGTGATGCTTTCAATATTCCGATCCTGACTTTTGTTGATGTACCGGGTTTCCTCCCCGGAACCGATCAGGAATGGAACGGAATCATCCGCCGCGGCGCCAAGCTCCTGTTCGCCTACGCCGAGGCCACCGTCCCCCTGGTCACCGTCATCACCCGCAAGGCCTACGGCGGCGCGTACGACGTCATGGGGTCCAAGCACCTGGGCGCCGACGTCAATCTGGCCTGGCCAACCGCACAGATCGCGGTCATGGGCGCGCAGGGCGCCGTCAACATCCTCTACCGGCGCGAGCTGGCCGCCTCCGACGACGCCGACGCCGAGCGGGCCCGGCGGGTCACCGAGTACGAGGACACGCTGGCCAACCCGTACATCGCCGCCGAGCGCGGCTACGTGGACGCCGTCATCCGGCCGTCGGAGACGCGGGCGCACATCGTCAGGGCGCTGCGGGCGCTGCGCAACAAGCGCGCCAGCCTGCCGCCCAAGAAGCACGGGAACATCCCGCTGTGAGCGGCCACCTGCGCGTCGTGCGCGGCGACGCCACGCCCGAGGAGATCGCCGCGCTCGTGGCCGTCCTCGCCACTCGCCACGCCCGGCCGGCACCCTCCGTGACCCCCGCAGCACAATCTTGGCGCAACCCCGCGAGAAGCATGCGTAACCCCCCGGCACCGGGGAAGTCGGCTTGGCGGATGAGCGCCCAACCCTAGATAGATCCCGGGAATCGGGTGTCAAGTTCTCCGGGAGTTGGGACTATCTAGAGAAAGTAGGCGTATATAGTCAGCCGATCAACTAACGCCGCGGCCTGGAGGACATCATGGCCATCCCAGACCTCATGCCGCATCCTGTGGCAGCCAAGTACGCCGTCCTTGTGGATGTCGGTTATCTCTACGCCGCCGCAGGTGAAGTGCTGCTCGGCGCCAAGGAGCGCAAGGAATATCGAGTGGCGGCCGATGAGCTCATCCAGAGTCTACAGAAACATGCAGAGGAACGTATTTCCGGGGAGCTTCTGCGGATCTATTGGTATGACGCGGCCCGCGACCGGGTTCCCACGGTCGACCAGCGGGTCATCGCCCAGCTCCCCTGGGTCAAGGTGCGGCTTGGCAACCTGAACGCCCGTGGCCAGCAGAAAGGCGTCGACGCGCAGATCAGGAGCGACCTGGAGGCGCTGGCCAGGCACCACGCGGTGACCGACACCATCCTGCTGGCCGGCGACGAGGACATGGTGCCCGCGGTGGAGGCCGCCCAGGCGTACGGGGTGCGGATCCACCTATGGGGGGTCGAGCCGCCTTATGGGACCAACCAGGCCGAGCGCCTGGTCTGGGAGTCCGACACCGTGGAAGTGATCAGCGCTGATTTCCTGAGGCCCTTTTTCAGCCGTGCTCCCCAGCCCGTCGCGGTCACCCCGCCGGCGGCCGCGCCCTCGCCCGCCCAGGTGTTCGCCGGCCGCGCGCCGGTCAAGCCGCACGTCAAACCCGGCCAGGTGGCCAAGCTCGGGCCCAGCCGCCCGCGCGTGGAGGACGTGGGCGAGCACGTGGCGCAGAAGTGGATCCTCACCCGGGGCCGCGACAACATCCGCGACCTGCTCCCCGGCCCCATCCTGCCGACGGTGATCGACACCGAGCTGCTCATCGAGGCGGAGAAGGAGCTCGGCCACTCGCTGCGGCCCTACCCGGAGGCGCGCGTGTGGCTGCGCGACGGCTTCTGGGCGCGCGTCTACCGCGAGTTCGACCTGGGGGTCGGCGTCTCGTCCAAGTGACCGAGGCGCGCCTCGGGCGGCTCCGGCGTGCGGCTCTCCCACAGCGTGGCGATGCCGCGCCCGGCGCTGACCTGGGCGTTCACGGTAACGTCTGATTTCCGCCAGTCGACACCTGTGACCAGCGCATAGCCTCGGAGGCATGTCAGCACCAGAGCTCGACTTCGACTCCTGCTACCGGGCCGTCTCCGCCAGGGACGCCCGGTTCGACGGACGGTTCTACACGGCGGTGAAGACGACCGGCGTGTACTGCCGGCCGATCTGCCCGGCCCGCACGCCCGCGTCGCGGAACGTGCGGTTCTACCGGCACGCCGCGTCCGCCGAGGCGGCGGGGTTCCGGCCGTGCAAGCGGTGCCGGCCGGAGCTGTCGCCCGGCGACCCCGGCTGGGACCTGCGGGGCGACCTGATCGGGCGGGCTCTGCGGCTGATCGACGACGGGGCCGCCGACGAGGACGGCGTGGCCGGGCTGGCCAGGCGGCTGCACATCACCGAGCGGCACCTGCACCGGCTGTTCGTCGCCGAGCTCGGCGCCGGGCCGCTGGCGGTCGCCAGGACCAAGCGGCTGCTGCTGGCCAAGCAGCTGCTCACCGAGACGGCGCTGCCGGTGACCGAGGTGGCGTTCGCCGCCGGGTTCGGCAGCGTCCGCCAGTTCAACGCGACGATGCGGGAGACGTACGGGTTCACGCCGAGCGAGCTGCGCGCCACGGCGGCGGGCCGGGGCGTGCCGAAGGACGCCTCGCTCCGGCTGCGGCTGCACCGGCGCGAGCCGTACGACGTGGACGGGGTGTTCGCGTTCCTGGCCTCCCGGGCGATCCCCGGCCTGGAGGTGGCCGATGCCGCCTCCTACACGCGCAACGTGCCCGGGGGCACGGTCACGCTCACCCCGGAGGACGGCCACTTCGCCCTCGACGTGGCCGTGGACGACACCCGGCAGCTCGCCAGGCTGGTGGCGCGGTGCCGGCGACTGCTCGACCTCGACGCCGACCCCGACGCCATCGCCGGGGCGCTCGGCCAGACGTCGCTGGCCCCGCTGGTCGCGGCGCGGCCGGGGCTGCGGGTGCCGGGCGCGTTCGACGGGTTCGAGCTGGCCGTGCGCGCGGTCGTGGGCCAGCAGATCTCCGTGGCGGGCGCCCGTACCCTGCTCGGCCGGATCGTCGCCCGCGCGGGGGACGGCCGCCTCTTCCCCGGCCCGGCCGAGCTGCGCGACGCCGATCTGACCGGGCTCGGGCTGACCGGGCGGCGCATCACCACGCTGGCCGAGCTCGCCGCCCGCGTGGACGACGGCCTGATCGACCTCGACGGCGGCCAGGAGCCGGCCGAGACGGTCAAGGAACTGCTCGCCGTGCCCGGCATCGGCCCGTGGACCGCCAGCTACGTCGCGCTGCGGGCGCTGCGCGACCCCGACGCGTGGCCGACCGGCGACCTCGTGCTCGACAAGCGCATGGCCGCCCTCGGCATCCCCAAGGACCATCTCGAACGGTGGCGGCCCTGGCGGGCCTACGCCGCCCTGCACCTCTGGAGTCACTCATGATCAACGCTCAGATCCTGCCCACCCCGACCGGCGAGCTGTCCGTGCTGGCCCGCGACGGCGTCGTGGTCGCCGCCGGCTTCACCGCCGACCCCAAGGAGATGTTCGTCCGGCTCAAGCCCGAGCTCCAGGCGGAGGGCCTGGACGTGGTCGACGACCTGGGCCCGATCTCCCAGGCCGTGCGCGCCTATTTCGCCGGCGACCTCGACGCGCTGGACGACGTGCCGGTCGAGCAGCCGGGTTCGCCCCGGCGCAAGGAGCTGCACCGGGCGCTGCGTGAGGTCAAGGCGGGCACCACGGTGTCGTACGCGGAGCTGGCCGAGCGGGCCGGGCTGCCGCGCACGGCGGCCCGCGCGGCGGGCGGGGCGTGCGCGCAGAACCTGATCGCGCCGTTCGTGCCGTGCCACCGGGTGCTGCCGTCGACCGGCGGGTTCGGCGGCTACTACTACGGGGTGCCCGTCAAGGAGTGGCTGCTCGCCCACGAGTCCGCCGCCCGCTGACGCGCCTGCAGCCCGGCCAGTGCGGCCACGGCGAGCCCCACGACACCGAGCCCCGCCGCGGTCCAGGCGGGGGCGGTGTAGCCGAGACCGGCGTCGATCGTGAGCCCGGCCGCGAACGAGCCGATCGCGTTGCCCAGGTTGAACGCGCCGATGTTGGCCGCCGAGGCCAGCGTCGGCGCACCCGCCGCCGCGTCCAGGACGCGCGTCTGCAGCGGCGGCACGGTGGCGAAGGCCGCCACGCCGAACAGCGTGATCGCCACGACGAAGGCCACCTGGTGGCCCGCCACCAGCGCCACGACCACGGCCAGCAGCGTGAGCAGCGCCACCGAGCCGTAGATGCTGGGCATGACGGCCCGGTCGGCGAGCCGCCCGCCGATGAGGTTGCCGATCACCAGGCCGACGCCGAACAGCGCCATCACGATCGGCACGGCGCCCGGGGAGAACCCGCCCACCCCGGTCATGATCGGCGAGATGAACGTGATCACCGCGAACACCGGCGCGAACCCGAACACGGTCATCGCCAGCGCCAGCCACACCCCGCCCTTGCGGAAGGTCGCCAGCTCCCTGAGCACTCCGCCGGTGGGCCTCGGCTGGGCGGGCACCAGGGCGAGCACCCCGGCCAGCCCGACGACGCCGATCACGACCACGACCCAGAACGTGGCCCGCCAGCCGAACGCCTGCCCGATCCAGGTGCCGAGCGGCACCCCGAGCACGTTGGCCAGCGTGAGCCCGGTGAACATCAGCGCGATCGCGCTGGCCCGCTTGCGCGGCGCGACCAGGTCGGCGGCCACCACGGACCCGACCCCGAAGTACGCGCCGTGGGCGAAGGCCGCCAGGAACCGGCCCACCATGAGCGTCCCGTACGAGGGCGCGAGCGCGGACAGCAGGTTGCCGGCGATGAACAGCACCATCAGCGCCAGCAGCATGGTCTTGCGTGACAACCGGCCGCCGAGCATGGTCAGCGGCGGCCCGCCCACGGCCACGCCCAGCGCGTAACCGGACACGAGCAGCCCGGCGGCCGGGATCGTCACGCCGAAGTCCCCGGCCAGCTCGGGGAGCAGGCCGTTGATGATGAACTCGGTGGTGCCGATGCCGAAGGCGCTGATCGCGAGGGCGAACAGGGCGAGAGGCATAGAATTCTCCTCAGACGACGTTAGTGAGCGTAGGCATTATTTGCACACGCCGACTAACTGACCATACAAGAATGCCGAGGAGGGTGTCACATGCCCATCGCCGACGACGCCGTGGAGGCACGCGCCCAGGGCTGGCGCACCCTGGCCGCACTGCACGCCAAGATCGAGGACCGGCTGGAGAAGGCGCTGCAGAAGGAGCACGGGCTGAGCGTGAGCGAGTACACGGTGCTCGACGTGCTCGCCCGCCAGGACGGCTGGCACATGCGCATGCAGCAGCTCGCCCGCGCCGTCGTGCTCAGCCAGAGCGCCACCACCCGCCTGGTGACCCGCCTGGAGAACCGGGGCCTGCTGTCGCGCTACCTGTGCGAGGACGACCGCCGGGGCATCTACACCGAGGTCACCCAGGCCGGCCGCGACCTGCTGGCCACGGCCGGGCCCACCCACGACACCGTGCTCAAGGAGGTGCTGGCCGAGGCGGCCGAGCAGCCCGAGCTGGCGCCGCTCGCCGCCGTCATCGCCTAGGGCCTGACGTTGCTCTGCACCTCGCCGACCGGCACGTCCCTGCTCGCCGACACCTCGATCGGGTCGAACTGGACCGCCACGCCGCCGCTCACCTCGACCGGCCACACGCTGGTCACGGTCAGCTCGTACACCTCACGCGGCCGGTCGATCGAGGCACGCAGATACCGCACGCCGCAGGTGAACTCCGCGCCCTCGGCGTAGGGCCTGCCCGCGGCGCCGCAGCCCGACTGGCGCACCTCCGCCCGGTCCGAGCCCGTACCGGCGTCGATCTTGATGTCGTCCAGCGTGGCCACCACGGTCGCGCTCATCACACCGGGCAGCGTCGCCGTGACCGAACGGCGCGGCTCACCGACGCCCTCGAGCCAGACGAACGTGGGCAGGTTCACGTAGCTCTTCGCGTCGGGGCTCAGCTCGACCTTGCCCTCCGGCACCGTCAGCGCCGCCCGCGCGATCTCCGCCAGCTCCCGGAACGTGATGCCGCTCGGCGGCGTCGTGTCCGGCGGCACGAACACGAACAGCTCCAGCCCCGCCCAGCACGCCGCCCCCCGGGGATCGGCCGCGTTGTAGGCCGGCGACCACCACAGCCCCGGCTGGCCGACCTTGTCCTTGAACTGCTTGACGAAGGCGTTGAAGCCCGCCTCGTCCTCCTTGATCCTGGACAGGTTGGCCTCGGCGTCCTTCATGAACGCGTACATCTCCTCCGCGTTCATGCCCGGCTCGTACCAGCACGGGCTCTTGAGCTGGTAGCCGTCGCTCTTGCCGCCCTTCACGTCGCCGGTGATCTGGATCTTGGAGTGTTCCAGGACGACCCCGGCCGTCTTGCCCTTCTGGAAACCTTCGGCTTTCGTGTTGTCGCGCGGCGGATCGGCGCTGCCGGCGAACAGCAGCGATCCGGCGACGATCACCGAGAGCAGGCCTTTCATGGGCTGCACCCTTCCTTGCTGTTGCTGAACTGCCTGATGCGCCACACGCCGTCGTCGCCCCGGTGGGCGAGCATGGTCTGCAGGTAGGGGGCGCGGCTGGAGTCGGGCTGCGGCGAGATCGCCTTGCCCGTATCGGCCGAGACGATCGTCATCCGCGTCTCGTCCACGCACACGTCGACCTGGGCGCCCTTGCCCATGACGGTCGTCTTCAGGTCGTACAGCCGCACGACGCCCTTCACCGACTGGCCCTTGCCGGTGAACCCCGCCACCCACTCGACCGAGTCGGGGATCAGCGTCGGCTCGACGTGCCGCAGGTAGCGGTCACCGCCGGACACGACGGCCGCCCACGAGTCGGCGTAGAACTCCGGGAAGAGCCGGACGAGCTGGTCGACCTTGTCCGGCCACGCCACCCGCACCTCCAGCTCGTCGCCCACGCCGACCGTCGCGGGCGGCTCGCTCCCGCTGGGGGTGGCCTGCTCCGTGGCCTCGCCCGTCGCCTGCACCGGAGCCTGCCGCGGCGTGTAGGGCTGCTCGGCCTGGCCGCACCCGGCCGCCGCCGCCAGTGCCAGAAGGATCGCGATACGTCTCATGCCGTCGACTCCCTGACGACGCGGAGGCGCCACGACGGCAGCAGCTCGTCGATCAGCGCCTCGGTTTCCGGGGCCATCCCGCCACCGTGCGGATGGAACGCCGACCGCCTGGTCAGCCCCTCGACCACGGCCCGCAGCCGCGACAGGTCACCGGTGGCGTGCGTGGCCCGCAGCAGGTCACGCCAGAGGCCCTCGTCATCGGCCGCCAGCAGCAGCGCGGCCCGCACGGCGGCGATCGCCGCGTCGGCCTTGCCGTCGGCCAGCCGCAGCTCGCAGAGCCGGTGCGCCGCGTCGGCCACCTCGGCCGCCACGTCGTACTCCAGCTCGTCACCCGCCAGCCAGGCGTAGCGGCCGTGCGCCCGCC
This sequence comes from Nonomuraea sp. NPDC049725, assembly GCF_040674795.1. NCBI lineage: Bacteria > Bacillati > Actinomycetota > Actinomycetes > Streptosporangiales > Streptosporangiaceae > Nonomuraea > Nonomuraea sp. NPDC049725. The sequence goes on from NZ_JBFANJ010000006.1 coordinate 169,215, forward strand.
CGCTCAGCAGCGGCCCCCTGACCAGGTTCAGCGCCCGTTCGAGCAGCACGGCGCGGGCCGCCGGATCGTGGTGCGAGCGGCGCACCAGCTCACGGAAGACCGCCCAGTCCGTCCGCACGCCCGGCCCCAGCGTGAGCCTGCCCGACTCGTCGGCACGCAGGTGCTCCGGGCCCAGCCAGCTCATCACCCGGGCGATCGTCGCGTCCCGGACCATGGACTGCACGCCGCGCGGCCACAGCACGCCGCCGAGCACCACCGGATGCACCCCGCCCGGATGCGTCGCCAGGTAGACGAGCAACTCCGCGGCGAGCGCCATCCGGCCCTCCTCCAGCGGCTCCGGGCCGACGATCTCCAGCGGGCCGAGCATCCTGATCTCCACCGCCGGCGGGCGCAGGTCGTCCAGCGGCTCCGCCTCCGGGATCGCCTCACCGTCGAACCGGTCCGCGGTGCGGAACAGCTCCACCAGCGCCCGGTAGTGGCGGCGCGGCAGAAGCTGCGCCGTCACCTCAAAGCCCAGCTCGGGCAGCTTGGCCCGGCCGTCCTCGGTGATCTCCCAGGTCCAGGTGGCATGCGGCACGTCGCCGGTCACCACGTAACCGGCCGTGTCGTCGCGGGCCAGCAGCGCCAGCCTGCGCGCCTCCTCATACGTCGGCGCCACCGCCGACAGCAGGTAGTGGGCGTCACGCGGGCGGCCCGAGACCCGGCCCGTCAGCACCTCCCGGCGCGGCGCCGCCGTCGCCTCCAGCTCCGGCAGCACCTCCGCCAGCCCGCCCACCGCCCTGATCCGGTCGGGCGCGATCGCCGTCAGCTCCTCGCCGAACCCGACGAGCGTGATCCGCATCCGGTCGGACCACCGGTTGGTCGCCAGCTCCACGGCCAGCGCCGCCAGCGCCGCCGTCGTCTGCGGGCCCCGCACGTTGATCAGACCCTGCGCCGCCTCCAGGTCGACCAGCACCCGGCCGCTCCCGTCCGTGCCGATCGACACCAGCCCCGGGTACGGGGCTCCGCCCGGATGGTCGTCCAGCAGGCGGCCCTCGTGCGCCGCCAGCCGCCACACCTGGCCGCCGTCGTCGGCCGTCCAGGGCTCCGGCGGGTCGGCGTCCGGCGGGTGGATCCACAGGTCGAGCGACCGCGCGGACAGATGGGCGGCGTACACCGTCGGCGGCGTCCGCCCCTGCGCGGCCAGCTCGGCGCCCAGCAGGCGCAGGCCCACGTCGAGGATGCGCGCCCCCGGCGCGTCGGCGCCCAGCCGCAGCGCCATCTCGGCCTCGGCGGCGTCACCACGCGGCCGGGCCAGGCGGCGGCCCAACAGGCGCCGCCAGAGCTGCTCCCGCCGCCGCCTGGCCAGCACCATCAGCAGCCCGGCCGCGGCCAGCGACGACCCGGCGAGGAAATCGACCAGCTCAAGGCCCTGCTCCTGCTGGGGCTGGGTCTCCGCGTCGCGCTCCTCGGTCGGCGGCTGGGCGTTCCTGGGGGCCTGCTCCTGGGTGCTCTCCCGTTCGACGCGGTCGCGCACCACCTCCCGGTCGCCGCCGTCGCCGCCGGGCTTGGCCGGATGCTCCTTGAGCGTCTGCGCCCTGGCCTGGCTCGCCGGGACCACATGGGTGTTCTTCGCGTCGTCCGGCATGTCCAGCACCCAGCCCGGCCTGATCAGATCGGCCATCCGCAGCTTGGCGCCGTCGGGCTGCTCCTTGTGCTGGTTCAGCCGGAAGATCTCCGGGTAGCGGCGGCCGTCGCCCAGGCACTTCTCGGCGATCTCCCACAGGCTCTCGTGATGGCGGCCGTGCGGCGGCTGCACCACGTACACCTTCTTCGTCCGCTGCGTGTCGACCACCTCCTTCTCCACGACCGGCGCGGTGTAGGCCACCGTGGTCATCGGCTGCGGGACCGGCGGCGGCGCGGCCATCCTGGCGATCGGCACCACCACCGCCCCCGCCGTGAACAGCAGCAGCACCGCCGACACCAGCTTGTTCGCCAGCGCCTGCGTGCCTCCCGACAGCGGCACCCGGGCCGGCATCCCCACCCGCCGCACGCCCGCGTACACCTCGACCACGACGCACACGAACAGCTGCAGCCAGGCCAGCCAGACGAACGCCACCAGCAGCGCCATCACCGTGCTCGGCCCCACCCGGCTGGTCAGCAGGTCGAGATCGAGCAGCTCGGGCGCGATCGGCGGGCCCACGAACGTCAGCAGCGCGTACGGCACCCCGCCGACGAGCGCCAGCAGCACCAGCAACGCCCCGAGCCCGGCGAGCACGTCACCGGCGCTGCGCCGCGCGTGAATCCGCCCCGCCTGCCGCGCCCGGCCCGTGGTCGCCGCCTGGCGCTGCCTGTCCTCCGGGGCCCCGTCATTGGGCGCCAAGTACTGCCGCCCCCCGCCATGCGGCGGATACCCACCCGTGGGCGGCGCGTACTCTCCACGGGGCTGGCGCGACCCGCCCTCGTACGGCGCGTACTGTCCACCGGCCTGGCGCGACCCGGCCTCGGGCGGCGGGTACCCGCCTCCGGCCGGCCGCGACCCGCCCGTGGGCGGTTGGCCGCCGCCGGGCTGGTGGGGCCCGCCGGTGGGGTGCGCCGGTCGTGCGGGGCCTCGCCTGGGCATCGCCTCTCCCTCCTCGATTCCAGCGTCACGTCTCTCCGGCCCCGCATCCACCGACCGGCGTGATTCGGTCTGGCTCACCGCGCCTCGGGGGCGGCCGTCGCCTCGGCCTCCATGTCCGACCCCGGGAACCCGATCGCCCCCAGGAAGAAGGCCGTCCACCGGACCCGTACGGTCACCGTCACGTCGGCCTGCCCCTGCCCGACGGCGCAGCTCCCCGAGGTCACCCCGGTGCCGCCGTGCGCGCCGATCACCTCGTCGGCCCGCCCGCACACCTCCGCCTCGCCCAGCAACCGCACCTGGCCGGTGGAACGCAGGTGCTCGACGTCGATCCGGTCCGCCCCGGCCCGCGCGGCCTGCTCGGCGACGTCGGCGGCGCGCAGCCGGGCGTTGATCGCCGCCCCGCCGTCCACGAGCAGCCCGGCGAGCAGGAACACCACCACCGAGAACAGCACCGTGAACACCGACATCGAGCCGCGCTCCCCGCCCCTCACTCGACCCTCCTGAACTGCTCCAGCGGCACCACCGACGTGCCGGTCATCCGCTGGCTCCCGCCGAAGCCGAGGAACGCCAGGTCGAGCTCGCACGTCACCTCGGCGACCACCTGCCCGCCCTCCTCCCACCGCGAGCCGTCGAGCGAGACGGCCGGACCGGTGCAGCCGTCGCGCAACGCCTGGGTGACGACCGCCTCGGCCGCCGACTCGGCCCCCTGGAGGGTGCGCTGCACCGAGGCGGCCCGGGCGGCGTCCCTGGCCGCGCCGTTCACCTCGCCCTGCGCCTCCACCAGCCGCCCCGCACCCGCCAGGAACAGCAGGAACAGCAGGAAGACCGGCGCCAGCATCACGGTCTCGACGGCCATCGACCCACGCTCGCGCACCAGGGACCTCCGCCCCTGCGGGTTTCGCGGCACGGCCTCCTCCTTCAGCGGGTGTTCCGGACGACCTCGTACGGGCTGGGCCCGGCGTGACGCACGGCCAGGCGGTCCCGGCCCACGGGAGCCCGCTTCCGTCGGTCGGGAGAGGGTCAACCGCAGTCATCTCCGCCGTCGTCGGGACGGAAGCACTCGATCGGACCGCCCGACGTGGCGGTGATCGTGAACGCCAGCTCCGGCAGCAGCGGGATGACCTGGACGGCGCTGCCGGTCACGGTCACGTGGCGCTCGTCCGGCTGCCGTTCGGCCGTGGTCGCCTGCGCGCCGCTCAGCAGCCGCGGCCCGATCGCCGCCACCACCTCGCGAGCCTTCGCCTGCGCCTCGGCCTCCCACCCGCCGGAGTCGGCGGGCGCGGAACGGGCCACGCGGGCCCCCTCCCTGGCCGCCGCCTCCGCCACCTGCCGCCCGTGAAACCAGAGCGCGACCTGCACGATGAGCAGCACGACGGCGAGCACCACCGGCATCAGCAGCGCCAGCTCCACCACCGAAGCCCCCCGCTCCCGTCCACCGGACGCCACGCGCCGCCGCCACCTGGAGGGCGGGGCGTCAGGCCGGCATCCGGGGGCGGGCGGGCCGGTCATGTGTCTCCTTCGCCGCCGCCGAAGGAGCCCTGGATCTCGCTCTGCTTGCTCTCGACCAGTTGCCTGATCAGAGTCGCCAGGCCGAGGGCGACCCCGGCGATGATCGCGGTGATGATGACCCACTCGACGGCGGAGGCGCCACGACTGGGGGCGGTGCGCGCCCGGTGGATCCGCACGCTGAGGAGCGCCACCAGATAGACGATCCACGGATGATTCTTCATTCAGGACCCCAACATCTTCATAGCGGCCGGAAAACTGAGAAAGATCACGAACCCCGCGCAGAGCAGGAGCTGGGCGACGAGCATCGACTGCGAGCGCTCCCCCGCCCGCCCTTCGATCTCCGCGAGCTCGCGGCGGCGCAGGGTGGCGGCACGGGCCGTCAGGGAGGCGCGCACCTTGGCCCCGTCGTCGGCCACCAGCCCGAGGGCCGCCGACAGGTCGCGCAGCTCGTCGATGTTGATCTCCTCGCCGAGCTGGCCGAGCGCCTGCCACGGGGTGATGCCGACGATCCTGGCGCCGCTCAGCGCGTCGCGGATGCGGCCGATCGCCCAGTTGGGCTGCTCGCCGCTGATGGATACGGCCATCATGAGCGCCTCGGGGACGCCCCGGCCGCCGGCCAGGTTCATCGAGACCAGGTCCAGGAACGCGCCGACGACGTGCCGGAAGTCGCGCCGCCGGGCCGCGGCGTCCCGCCGGATCTGCAGGTCGGGCAGGAAGAAGAAGACCACGGCCGCGATCAGCGCCACCCAGAACGGGATCGCCGGCGAGGCGCCCCAGCCCATCAGCACCAGCCAGCCGAACAGCACCGGGAACGCCAGCAGCCCGCTGACCGCCAGCAGCGCCTTGGTCGCCAGGAAGCCTTCGAACGAGCGCCCGACCAGCGCCAGGTCGGCCCTGATCGAGCGGACCTCCCAGCCGCGCGCCCCGTAGAGGCGGGCGAGCCGCACGCCGAGCCCCCGGCGGAAGGCGCTGACCTCCTCGTCGGGCAGCACGAGCTGGATGCGCGGCGACTCGGCGTCCTCGCGGACGGCGTCGAGCGCCAGCAGCCGCGCCACCAGCCCGGGCCGGGCCGGGAACAGCGCCCTCAGCAGCACGAACAGGCCCAGCCCCGCGACACCCCCGGCCAGCACGGTCTCAACCATGACCGCCCCCAGCCACGCGTTGGATCGGCAGCGCCTCAGGCATGGTCGCCTCCCATGAGCAGCCGCGTCGGCTTGTCGAACCTGGCCAGCCGCCGCATCCAGGCGAACCCGGCGCCGAACAGCCCGGCGACGACGACGAGCACCGCCTGGCCCAGGTAGCTGTCGTACTCGCCCACGTACGACGGGTTGAAGACCACCAGCAGGCCCGCGAAGACGAGCGCGGTGATCACCACGATCTGAACGCTGCGGCGGGTGGCGCGGCGTTCGGCCTCGACGCGGCGGCGCATGTCGAGCTCCTCGCGGGCGGAGACGGCGAGCGCACCGAGCACGTCGCGCAGGCCGGGGCCGCGCAGCCGGGAGTTGAGGATGAGGGCCGCGACCACGAGGTCGGCCGACGGGTCGTCGAGCTCGTCGGCGAACAGGCCGAGCGCCTCGGGCAGCGCCATCCGGGTGTGCAGGCGGTCGACCAGCGCGCGCAGGTGGGGGCGGAGCGTCGGGGCGGCGGCCCTGATGGACGAGGGGATGGCCTGCTCCAGGCCCGCCGCGCCGGCGATGGTGTCGCGCAGCGACTCGGTCCAGGCGGCCAGGCCCTCCAGGCGGCGCATGGCGGCCCGTTCCTCGGCCGCGCCGCCGGACAGCCCGCGCCAGGCGAACACCAGCAGCACCGCGCCGACCGCGACGACCACCCAGCCGGTGACCACCATGACCAGCGCCGCGGCGATGGCGGCGACGGCCGCGCGGGTGGTCAGCACCTGGATCAGGCGGCGTCTGGGCTGCGAGGGCCTGGGCCGCATCCCGTACAGGGAGAGGAACAGCAGGAACAGGCCGCCGCCGGCGAGCGCGCCGGACAGGAGGGCGAGCGGGTCGAAGGTGAGCACGCGTCACCAGCCTCCCGGTTGGTAGCCGTGGGCGGCGAGCTCCTCCAGGCACGAGACGGGGGCGTGCGGGACGGCCGCCCCGTCCGGGCCGGGCACGAAGATCTCGCTGGACAGTACGCGTCCGTCGCAGCCGTTGACCTCGCGGATGCTGGAGACGTAGCGGCGCAGGCTGCCGCCGCGGTGGTAGTCGTTGCGCTTCTCGATGAAGACGACGAAGTCGATGGCGCCCGCGATGAGCATGTGGGTGGCGTCGATGGGCAGCCGTTCGCTGGCCTGGAGCGCGTAGGTGGCGATGCGGTTGAAGACCTCCATGCTGGAGTTGGCGTGGATGGTCGACAGGGAGCCGTCGTTGCCCTGCGTCATGGCGTTGAGCATGGTGACGATCTCGTCGCCGAGGACCTCGCCGACGATGACGCGGCTGGGGTTCATGCGGAGGGAGCGGCGGACGAGCTCGGCCATGCTGATCTCGCCCTGGCCCTCGGAGTTGGGCAGGCGCTGCTCGCAGGCGACGACGTTCGGGTGGAGGTCGGGGAACTGGTCGAGGCCGAGCTCCAGGGCGCGTTCGACGGTGACGAGGCGTTCGGCGGGCGGGATCTCGTTGGCGAGGGCGCGCAGGAGCGTCGTCTTTCCGGCATTGGTCGAACCGGCGATCATGATGTTCTTACGGGCGCGCACCGCCGCAGTCAGAAAACGGCCTACTTCTGGGCTTATGGTGTTATTTCCGACCAAATCCGAAAGAAAGACTTTGCCCAAACGCGCACGGCGGATCGACACCGCCGGCCGTACTGTCACGTCCATCACCGCGCTCAACCGGGACCCGTCGGGCAGGCGCAGGTCGAGCTGCGGGTTGGCGGTGTCGAACGGGCGGCTCGACAGGCCCGAATAGGCGGCCAGGATCTGGATGAGCTCGATCAGCTCCTCGTCCGACTCGGCCACCGGCTCGTGCGCGATCTCCTGGCCGTCGGCATAACCGACGAAGACCTTGTCGCAGCCGTTGATGTCGATGTTCTCGACCTCGGGGTCGTCGAGCAGCGGCTGCAGGCGGCCCACGCCGAACAGCGCGGCGTGGATTCCGGCCGCCAGGCCCTCCTCCTCCTCGACCGTGGGCGGGGTGCGGCCGAGGCCGATCTCGCTGCGCGCGTGCTCCTCCAGCACCTGCGAGATCAGCGCCCTGGCGAACTGGCGCTCGTCCTCGCCGGTCATCGCCGGCAGGCCGTTGGCCTGGTCGAGCCTGCGCTGGTGGGCGAGCCGGTCGCCGACCTCCTGGCGGAACTTCTTGACGAGGGCGTGGTCGATCATCGGCTCACCAGCCGTCCGGCGAGGTCGCGGGCCGTGCGGACGAGCAGCGAGCGGTCGAGCCTGCCGCCCCACTGACCGCGCAGCAGCTCGGCGCCCTTCGGGTCGTAGGCCAGGCCGTGGACGAAGCCGACGTACGGGCCCACGATCCGGCGTACGTCGTCGATGGAGGAACGGTAGCTGCGCGGGTCGGCGATCACCACGACGCCGTGCGCCTTGCTGATCGACAGGCGTTCGCGCAGGTGGGCGACGTGGTCGAGGGTGGCTCTGGTGAGCAGCACGACCTGGTCGGCCTCGGCCAGCAGGTCTCCGAGCTGCGGGTGCGCGCCCAGCCGGCCGCAGTCGGCGATCACGTCGGCGTTGGGGATCGCGGCCAGTGTCCGGCCCAGCGGTCCCCACAGCCAGGTGAGACCGGCGGCCTGCTCGCCGTGGGTGATGCCGACCAGCACGTCGAGCCCTCCGATGATCTTCTGCGTGTGGGCGTGAATCTGCGCGGGCTCCAGGCCGCGCCGGGCCGTCGCGCCCAGCGTGAGCAGGCCGCGGCCCGGGTTGAGCACGCCCCCGTCGGCGGCGGGCAGCCGATAGGCCAGGTCACCGCCGGCCGGGTCGCACTCGGCGAGCAGCACGGGACGGGGCCACACCGCGGCCAGGGCCGTGGCCGCGGTGGTCACCCCCGGCGCGCCCTTGTCGGCGGCCAGCACGATCAGCGCCACGTCAGCGTGCCCCCGGCAACTCGGCGACCGCGACCTGGCCGGTGGAGGCGTACTGGAGGACCGCCGGCGAGACCCCGGTCTCGACGATCACCGTGACGCCGCCCTTCTCGCCCACGTTCTGGACCAGCGCGTTCTGCGCCAGGACCCGGGCCTCGCCCTCGTCACCCGGCACGTGGACGACCTGGACCCGGTCGCCCTTCTCCAGGCCCTGCGGCATCTGACCGGGTTTGAGCGCCAGGCCGACCAGGGCCTTGCCGGGGCCGAGCTCGTCGCTGGCCTCCATGCCCATGTCGCTGGTCAGCAGCGTGCCGGGCAGGATCGTGACGGCCGCGAAGGACTCGAGCACCTTCTGCCGTTGCGACCAGCTCACGTACGCGATGCCGGTGTCGGCGATCTGGACCTCCTCAAGGGCCTGCGGGGTGAACCGCTGGCCGGCGCCTATCTGTTGCACGACCCTGATCGCCGACACCCGGTCGCCGCTGCGCAGCACGAGCAGCGTCGTGGCGAGCGCTCCGCCCAGGATGAGGAGCAGGGCCAGAGCCGCCAGCGCGGGCTTGCGCTCGCGAGGAGGCACCGGAAGCTTGCGCGAGGCCGGGCCCGACAACCCGGCCGCGTTGACGGCGGGTTTTTCACTGGTCCTCATGCGGCTCCCATGATGATTTGAGGGAATTCACGCCATTATGTGCAGCCCTTGGTCAAGGGCGTGGGTGGAATGCGAGGAACCATGCTTGATTCGCAGGGGGCGTTGTGTCAACTCCGGGTAATCGATGCTTATTGTTTCTAGCGAGTTGACGGTGGCTGTTTTTTATGGATAAGAGTCACATGAGTAACATGCGGCACATTATTCACTTGGTTTTTGGGATTTATCCCCTAATGGTTGGGCATGTCGGGGGTGATTCGGTCGGGATCTTCCGCGCATATTCGGGCATCTTTCTCCGCCGGCCGCCGCGCAGGTGTTTTCCCTGGTCATCCACAGGTTCCGTGCGTCCCTTCGGGGTTTTCCACAGAACCGCGTTCCATGCCATTGCCGTCAACCTGCGGGCCTAGCCTCGCTGCGGGCGCTACGTTGGCGCCGAGGTCCGACCGAGGAGACGGCAACCATGCGGATCATGCTCACCGTGCTCGGCGAGCAGGGCGACCGTGACGTCGTGATCGACGGCGACGACGACACCACCGTGGCCGGAGTGAGCGAGGCGCTCGCCGATCATCAGCCGCTTGCCCAGGTGGTCCGGCTGCCCCGTGCCCGGGCTCCCTACGGCATGTCATCGGCCGGGCCTCCCAGCCCCGTCGCCCGCGTCCCCTCCCAACGCCGCCGTCCTCCGGACCCAGGACCGTCCGGCCTCGACGGGCCCGCCGGTCCCCCCTTCGGCGACGGGTCCGCCCCGGGCAACGGGTCCGAGGGCCGCCACCGTCCCTCCGGGCCCGGGCCGTCCCCTTCGGGCGGCCCGCCGTTCGGCGCTCCCCTTGCGCCCGGCGACGGGCCTGCGGGGCGTCGCTCGGGTCGCGGCGGCTCCGGATGGCGGCCGTCCGACTCCGGCGACGGTTCCGGGTGGCGGCCGTCCGGCTCCGGCGGCGGCACCGGTCAGGGGCGGTGGGCCGCTTCGGACGATCACGGCGACGCTCACGGGCTCACCGGCCCGGGCGACGACTGGGCGTCACCAGACCGCGAGCGTCCCTCCGGAGGCCCCGGGCGGGGCCGCCACGGCTCCCCGGCCCCCGGCACGCCCCATCCCGAGGACGGCGTCACCTGGGACGTCCGCGCCTCCCCGCCCCACAGCGTGCACGGCACCACCCATCCGCATGGCCAGGCCCTCACCCTGTGGCGCAACGGCCGCCCGCTCGACCCGCGCGCCCCCGCCAAGGCGGTGCTGCACGACGGCGACAAGGTCACCCTCGACCCCCTCCTCGCCCGCGCCACGATCGTCGAGGAGCCGGGTGGCGTGGCGGAGGTGCGCGTGGTGGGCGGCCCGGCCGCCGGCGCGGTGCACCGCCTGGGCCTCGGCGTCCACGTCATCGGCTCCGATCCCATGTGCGCGATCACGGTGGCCGACCCGGCGCTGGCCCCCGAGTCGGTGACGATCCGCGTCACCCCCGACGCCATCACCGCGGAGCGCGCGCCCCGCGCCACTCCCGGCCAGGCGCCGCGCCTCAAGCTCAAGGGCCGCTGGGCCGACGAGGTCGCCGAGCTCACCGCCCGGGTCGCCGAACGCGAGGCGGCCGAGCTCGCCGCCGAATCGTTCGACGACTCCCCCGAGCTGGCCTCCCGTCCGCTCACCGACACCGTCGAGTGGCCGGAGGACGCGCTGCTGTCGTGCGGCTCGTCGCTGTTCACGCTGACCGCCATCGAGCCCCGCGACGCCCATCTCACCCCCCGGCTCGAAGGCGGCGTGGCCTACAACCGGCCGCCCCGCCTGACCCGTCCCGAGCTCCGCCGTACGTTCAAGCGCCCGAAGGAGCCGTCGCGCACCGAGGGCATGCGCCTGCAGTTGCTGGCCGCGTTCCTCCCGATGGTCATCGGCCTGACGCTGGCCTACGTGCTCAAGCAGTGGTATTTCCTGCTGTTCGCCCTGATGACCCCGGTCATCATGGTCGGCCAGTGGTGGAGCGATCGCCGCCACGGCAAGAAGCAGCACCGCCAGGCGATCAAGGAGTACAAGGAGCGCCTGGACGCCTACGACGAGGCCGTCGAGCGGGCCAGAGCCGAGGACGAGCTGCTGCGCCGGTCCGACGCCCCCGATCCGGCTCAGGTGCTGCTCACCGCCATCGGCCCACGGCGGCGGCTGTGGGAGCGCCGCGTCCACGACGACGACGCGCTCCGGCTCAGGGTCGGCCTCGCCGACCTCCCGGCCAACCTCGACCTCGCCGAGGAGCAGGGCGGCCCGATCGAGCCGCCGATCTGCCGCGCGGTTCCGGTGGCGCTGGCCATGCGGCGGCTCGGCGTCGCCGGGGTCACCGGCCCCCGTGACACGGCCACCGGCCTGGCCGGATGGCTCATCGGCCAGGCCGCCACCCTGCACAGCCCGCGCGACCTGGCCATCGTGATCATCTCCGCGCATGCCGACGGCGAGCGCCGCTGGGGGTGGGCGCGCTGGCTGCCCCACTGCGCGCCGCGCGGCGGCGAGGACTGCGTGGCGCTGGTCGGCGCCGACCCCGAGTCCGCCGCCCACCGCGTCAGCGAGCTGGCCGCGCTCATCGACGAACGCCAGAACACCGCCATCCCGGAGCTCGGCAAGATCCCCACCGGCTGGGACGACCTGGGCGGCCCGGAGCCCCCGGCCTTCTCCACCTACGACGTGCGCCCGTACGACGTGCTGGTCGTCCTCGACGGCGCGCAGGCCCTGCGCGGCCTGCCCAGCATGCCGCAGGTCCTGCGCCAGGGCCCCCGGGCGGGCGTCTACACGCTGGCCCTCGACGACGACGAGCGGCTGCTGCCGGAGGAGTGCGCCACGGTCGCCGCGTGCGCCCCGGACGGCCGCGTGCACCTGCGCGGCGGCGGCCTCGACGTGATCGGCCCCGTCCTGGCCGACCGGGTCTCACCCTCCTGGTGCGACCGCCTGGCCAGGGCGCTGGCGCCGATCCGCGACGTGAGCAGGGAAGACGGCGCCGCCCAGCTCCCGCAGTCCGTACGCCTGCTCGACCTGCTCGGCCTGCGCGCCCCCACCGGCCGCGAGGTGAGCAGCCGCTGGCTCGACCAGGGCACCACCCGCGCGCTGATCGGCACCGGCCCCGACGGCCCGTTCGCGATCGACCTCAGCCTCGACGGCCCGCACGGCCTCGTCGCGGGCACCACCGGCGCGGGCAAGTCGGAGCTCCTGCAGTCCCTCATCTGCTCGCTGGCCGTCTCCAACCGCCCCGACCAGCTGACGTTCGTGCTCATCGACTACAAGGGCGGCGCCGCGTTCAAGGAGTGCACCCGGCTGCCCCACACGGTCGGCATGGTCAGCGACCTCGACGGCCACCTAACCCAGCGGGCACTGGAGTCGCTCGGCGCCGAGATCCGCCGTCGCGAGCGCCTGCTCCTCGCCGCCGGGGCCAAGGACATCGAGGACTACACCGGCCATCCGCTGCCCCGGCTGGTGCTCATCATCGACGAGTTCGCGGCCCTGGTGTCGGAGTTGCCCGACTTCGTCACGGGATTGGTTGACATCGCGCGCAGAGGGCGTTCGCTGGGCATCCACCTGATCCTGGCCACGCAGCGCCCGGCCGGCGTGGTGACGGCCGACATCCAGGCCAACACCTCCCTCCGCATCGCCCTGCGCGTCACGGAGCCCGCGGAGTCGTCCGACGTGATCGACCTGCCGGACGCGGCCCACATCTCCAAGTCCACCCCCGGCCGCTGCTACGTGAAGTCCGGCGCGGGCCCCGCCACGGCCGTCCAGACGGCCCGCGTAGGCGGCCGCGCCCCCGAGCCTCTCCCCGCCCCCTCATCCGGCCCGCACACCGGCGTGCCGGGCCCTTCCGTGCATCCCGGCCTCACCGGCCCCACCTGGGCGCCGCAGCGCACCCCGGCCCGCGTCAGGGTCGTGGACATCGACTGGCGTTCCCTGGGCCGCGCCCTGCCCGCGCCTCCGCAGCCCACGGAGGAGTCGGCGGTCACGGACCTGTCGATCCTGGCCGACGCCATGATCGAGGCCGCCCGCCTGGCAGGCGTGCCGGAGCAGCCCCGCCCCTGGCTGGAGCCCCTTCCCGCCCAGATCGTCCTCACCCTGCCGACCGCCGGCCCCCACCTGACCCCGGTCCCCGACCTCCCCTCCGCGCAACCCGACTCCCCCCATGGGCCAGGCGGCTCTCCCGCCGCCGCGCTCGACGGCCAGGCTGCCGTGGCGGGTGCCGAAGCCGCCCTCCCCGCCCCCACCGGCCCGCCCCCGAACGTGCGTCCGCCGGGCAACGCTCCTGCGCGCGGAATGCCGTACGGCACCGCCACCCCGCCGAACGGGACGACGAAGGACGGCCCGGCCACGGCGTACCCCGTTGCCGGCCCGACCGGCGGCATCCCGTCCAGCGCGGCCACACCCGTGGGAGGGCCCGGCGGGACCCCGTCGAACGGGTCACCCGACGCTCCCCCGGTCACCTTCGTGGAGCCGTATGGGTCCCGCTCGCCGGGCAGCCTGCCGGCCGGTGAGGTCGAGCCGCTGCCCTTCGGGATGACGGACCGCCCCTGGGCACAGGACCGATGCCCGCTCACCCTCGACCTGGCGCACGGCGGCCACCTGCTCATCGCGGGCGCACCGCGCAGCGGCAGATCGACGGCCCTGCGCACCATCGCGGGCGCCATCGCCGCCTACACCCTCCCGTCGGACGTCCACGTCCACGCCGTCGACTGCGGCTCCGGCGCCCTGCTCCCCCTGGTCGCGATGCCACACTGCGGCGCCGTCGTCACCCGTGACCAACTGGACCGGGTCGAACGCCTGCTCACGCGCCTGCGTACGGAGGTCGGCCGCCGCCAGCAGCTCCTCGCCGAAGCGGGCCACGCCTCGCTGGCCGAATACCGGCAAGCCGGACATCGGCTGCCGTGGCTGGTGCTCATGCTGGACCGCTGGGAGGGCTACGTCGCGGCGTTCGAGAACTACGACTACGGCCGCCTCCTCGAGTCCCTCCTCCAGCTTCTCCGCGAGGGCCCGGCGGTGGGCCTGCGCGGCGTGGTCACCGGTGACCGCTCGTCCCTGCTCGGCCAGGTGTCGACGGTCTTCGACGACCGCCTTCTCCTGCGCCTCTCCGACCCCTCCGACTACGGCCTGGCGGGTTTCCCCCTGAAGGGCCTGCCCTCGTCCATGCCTCCCGGCCGAGCCCTGTCCATGGGCGAACACGGCATCGTCGAGCACCAGATCGCCCTCCTCACCCCCGACCCCGCGGGCCCCGCCCAGGTGGCCACCCTCCAGTCCCTCGCCCGCTCCACCCCCATCCCGACCGCCGATTCGGTCATGGGCTTCCCTTTCGGGACCTCGCCGCCGCCCGATCGGTACGCGACCCCGGACGCCGCCCTCCAGCCCGGCCTCGGCACACCAGCGCACTCCTCAGCCGACCCCGGCCTCGGCACGCCGCCGCACCCTGCGGCTCAGAGCGACGCCACCGCGCCCGCCCACTCCGCGGGCCAGTACGACCCCGACGAGGCTTCGCGTCCCCCAGACCAGTTCGCGGCTTCGTACGACGGCGCTTCGGTGCACGGGGGCGCATCAGCCCACGACGGGCCTTCGGTGCACGGGGGCGCATCAGCCCACGACGGGGCTTCGGTGCGTGGGGGCACTTCCTCATCCGGGCTGCCTTCGCCGAGGCGGTCGGACGGTTCACGGCGTTCCAGTCCGGCTCACAAGCGCGGCGGGCCGGCGGGGCCGGGAGCATGGCATTGGGAAGGCGAGCCGCCGCTGCGGGTGGACGCCCTGCCGCTGCGCATCACCGCCGGCCAGGCGTTGGCGCTGGATCCGGCGTTCAGCCCGCCGTCGCCGCTCTGGGCGCTGATGGGGGCGGGCGGTGACGCGCTCGCGCCCCTGGGCCTCGACCTGATGGCGTACGGGCCAGCGGCGGTGATCGCCGGGCCTGCGCGGTCAGGGCGATCGTCCGTCCTGGTGACGGCGGCTCAGTCGCTGATCCGTGCGGGGACGCCGGTGATCGCCATCGCGCCGAGGCGCAGCCCTCTGCGTGACCTCGACGCCGCCGTGGCCATCCTGGACGGCAACGCCACCGACCTTCAGGAGCTGGTCGCCGATCTGCATCACTACGTTCTCCTGGTCGACGATGCCGAGCTGATCAACCCGGACAGCCCGCTGGGCACTGCCCTGGAGGATCAGCTCCGGTCAGGCAGGGACGGGGACCACGGTCTCCTCATCGCGGGCACCACCAGTGACCTGACCGTGGCCTATCGCGGTTTCGCCGCCGAAGCTCGCAAGGGGCGGACCGGTCTTCTCCTGTCGGTGCAGAGCCAGGCCGACGGTGACCTGTTCACGATCCGCCTGCCGCGTGGCGTATCGGGCGGCCCGCCGGGACGCGGGCTTCTCGTCACAACCGGCACCATCACCCCCATCCAGGCCGCGGTCCCGGACGGGGCGTAGGTTGCGGCGGGTGTCGGCTGTCGGGGCTCCGCTTCGGTGCGGTCAGCTTGGGGCTGAGGCCGTTTGCTGGCCAGCCGTGGCAGCGCGCCCGTTGCCGCCACGTTGGCAGCCGCCCGGTCGGGGCTCACCCCGTTGGCGGCCGTGGTGGAGACTCAACCTGTGGGCAGCGTGGTGGAGGCCCACCCCGTTGACAGCGTGGTGGAGGCCCACCCCGTGGGCAGCGTGTCGGCGCAGGCCCGTCCACTGACGGGGCGTCGGTCAAGAGGCCGGGGCACTGGCAGCGCGCACGGGAAGTTCGGCCAATGGCAGCGTCCCGCCAGAAAGTCACACCCGGTGGCAGGGCGTCCAGTGACAGCGTGTCCGGCGGCGGGCCCGTGGCAGGGGGCAGGGGCAGGGGGCCGTGGCGAAGGACCCGTAGCGGGCGCGAGGCAAAGGCCCCAGGCGGAGGCCCAAGGCGGAGGCCCAAGGCGGAGGCCCAAGGCGGAGGCCCGAGGCAGAGGCCCCGAGGCGGAGACCCGAGGCGGAGACCCGAGGCGGAGACCCGAGGCGGAGGGCGGGCGGTGGGGAGGGTGGGGGTTACTGGTCGGGGGGTTGGTGGAGGCGTTGGAAGTTGGTGAGGCTGTCGCGGTAGTAGGCGAGGTCGTCCGCCAGGGCCTCGTACGTGAAGCGTTCGGGGTTGTCCTCGTACGCCGCTCTGCCCATGTCGGTCCAGAAAGCCTCCGGCGGGGGTGGGGTGCCGTCGGAGCGGACGAACTTGAGCGCCTCGGCGACGGCGTCGGCGGCGAAGCGCCAGTCGGCGACGACGTCGTGGTAGCGCTCGTCGACGGTGGTGTCGGCGGAGTAGAGGAGGCCGCCTTCCAGGGCGCGGTCCGCGTACGTTGCGGCGATGAGGACCCATTGGCCCAGGTCGATCAGCTCGGAGAGGCCCAAGCCGAAGGTGGCGTCCTCGAGGCGGGCCTCTTCTTCCGAGACGAAGGGGACGACGATCTCGGCGTCGCCCGCGCGGACGAGCCAGTCGTCGTCCTGCTCGGTGACGGCGCGTTCGGCTCCGGGGCTGGTGATGTCGAGGTAGACGTACGCCTCAACCAGGGAGCGGGCGTAGTCAGGCATGCTGGGCCGCCAGGTCGCGGTAGGTGTCGCGGACGATGAGGAGGCGGTCGAGGTGGAAGCGGCCGGGTTCGGCGGCGCGCATCTCCAGGCCGCGCTCGGACCAGAACGCGTCGTCGGGCACCTCGTCCTGGCCGGGCGGGACGAACTTGATGGCCTCGCCGACGGCGGCGGCCGCGATGGACAGGGCCCGGTGGGCTTCGGCCCGGTCGTCGGCGGGCACGTGGCCGGCCGTGAGGTCGGCGACCCAGAGCCATTCGCCGGCGTCGAGGAGTTCGGAGGGCTCGGCGGCGCCGAACGTCGGATAGCCGTCGGGCGGGATCGGGCGTTCCGGCAGGCCGAAGAGGAACTCGCGGCTCGTGCCGCACTCGCCGCAGTCGCCGGCGTAGCGGCTGACCAGCGTGCCGTCGACCGTGGTCAGGCCGCTGTCCCAGGTGGTTTCCGCAGAACCGCACGTCTCGCACGGGTGCAGGTCGAGGTAGAGGTGCGCCTCGTCCCTGGTGCGTGCCACCGCGAATGCCATCGCCGTCCTTTCGTCCCGCGGGTCCCGGTCCCGGAGGTCCCGGAGGTCTCGGTCTCGGAGGTCTCGGTTCCGGGGGTCCCGGTCCCGGAGGTCCCGGAAGTCCCGGTCCCGGAGGTCCCGATCCCGAAGGTCCCGATCCCGAAGGTCCCGGTCCCGGAGGTCTCGATCCCGGAGGTCCCGGTCTCGGAAGTCCCGGTCCCGGAGGTCCCGGGGTCCCATCATGCCGTCGCCACGGGGGTGGGGGCACACTGGCACGGCTCGTCGTCGCGGCAGTCGCATTCCTCCCAGTCCGGGTACCAGCCGGTGACGTTCGTGAGCTTGCGGTAGGGGCGCCACTTCTCGCTGCGGTGGCGTTTGGGCGTGTCCTTCATGAGGGCGATCAGCTCGGCGGCGAGGCTGGGCGGGATCGCGTAGCTGATGTCGGCGCGCGCGGCGAGGGTGAGCAGGGTGTCGATGCGGGCCGAGCGCTCGGCGGGGATGGAGGTGCGGACCTGGCGTGCGGCTTCGGCGAGCTGGGCGACGGCCTGGAAGTGGGCGGCCATCCGGGGGTCGCCGGCGGCCTGGGCCGCCGCCCCGGCCGCGATGGCTGCCGCGGCGCGCTCGCTGACGTCCACTGTGGCGTACGGGTCTAGCTCGATGACCACGGGGTTGCTCGAAATGTCCCCGGAGGTCCGGGAGCCGTTCGGGGCGGTTGCGGGGGTTTGGGAGCCGTTCGTACCGACTCCGGGGGCTTGGGTGCCGTTCGTGCTGGCCCCGGAGGTTCGGGTGTCGTTCGCGGAGGCTGCGGGGGCTTGGGAGCCGTTCGCACCGACTCCGGAGGTCCGGGTGTCGTTCGGGGAGGCTGCGGGGCCCCGGGTGTCGTTCGGGGTGGGGGCGCCGGGGATGCGGGGGGTTGGGGTCGCGGGGCGGATCTGGAGGTCGGTCGGGGGGCGGCCGGGGATCTCCAGGGTGATCCGGCCGTCGCCGTGGTGGCGGGCGCGGGCGCCGGCGATCGCCGCGCCTCGTTCGACCGCGCGGACGACGGCCGTCAGCGGAAGCGTCGCCAGGCTGACGGGGGCGGGGGCGGGGGCGGTGGCGGTGGTGGCGCCCCAGTTGAGGAGGCTCGCTATCCGGCTGCGGGGTTGGGGGGCGCCGGCCCAGGGCGCCGGGGGCGGGGTGTGGCCGCGGCGGGTGAGGTCGGCGGCGACGGCGTCGATCGCCTGGGCGAGGCGGTCTCGGGTCGGCGTGTCGGTGGCGGCGTGCCACTTGCGGGACAGGTGGGCGTGCTCGTTGAGGCGCGGCGTCAGGCAGTGGTCGACGACCGGCTCGCCACGAGAGGAGAGGGCGGCGAGGAAGGAGCGGACGACGCCCTGGGGCCGGCCGGCGGCGCGGGCGGCGCCGTCCTGGGCGAGGTGGGTGATCTCGTGCACCAGGACGGACGACACGACGTCCGGGTGGAGGCGCGGGGCGAGGACCATGACGTGCGCTTCGTCGGCGGTGGTGCCGGTGCGGAGGTGCGTACGGCCGGTCAGGCCCGGGCCGGGGTCGCCGACGGTCACGCGCACGTGGTGGACGGCGCCGGACGGCAGTTCGACCTGGAGCGTGTCGCCGGACCAGGTGAGGCTGCGGACGGCGCCGCCGAAGTCGGTCAGCGACACGTTCTGGGCCTGGATCTCGGTCAGGGAGAGGTCCT
This sequence comes from Nonomuraea sp. NPDC049725, assembly GCF_040674795.1. Lineage (NCBI taxonomy): Bacteria > Bacillati > Actinomycetota > Actinomycetes > Streptosporangiales > Streptosporangiaceae > Nonomuraea > Nonomuraea sp. NPDC049725. Next base: position 187,703 of record NZ_JBFANJ010000006.1, read on the forward strand.
CGGTCCCGTCGGGCCGGGCGGCGGCGTCGAGGGGTGTGGCGGGGAGCTCGGGCGAGGTCACAGAGGTGCCGGGGCCGGACGAGGGTGAGGTGGCGGAGCCGCCGCCGGGCGTGCCGGCCGCGGCGGCCGGGTTCTCCGCGGCGGCTGCCTTGTAGGGGTAGACGGGCTTGGGCTCGGCGGGGCGGTTGTGCCCGTTGTTCTCCAGGGCCTTGAGCACCTGGTCGGTGAACGTGCCCGGGTCCTGCGAGGTGTCGAAGACGGCGCGCAGGTCGAGGCCGGTGCTCTCGGCCAGGGTGAGCACGTCGGGGGGCAGGGTGGCGAACGCCTCGGCGAACCCGCCGTCGAAGGTCTCGCTGCGTACGGAGCCGTCGGGGTGGGCGTAGTAGCGGCGCGGGACCCCGTTCTCGGTCACGGTGACGACGGCGACGGCGCCGCGGTCGCGCGCTTCCAGGCGGGCGTCGGTGAGCTGCGGGATCAGTCCCTGGCGGGTGCCCGTGGCGCGGAACGTCTCGCGGACGGAGGACGGCGGGGCGACGCGGATGCCGGCTTCCATGCGCGCCCGCATCTCGTTGATCTCCTCGCCGAAGAGGGTCACGAAGATCTCGCCGCCGGTGGCGTGCCGCATGGTGACGGCGTCGCCGATGGGGGTGGGCGGGCCGCCGGGCAGGCGGCGTACGTGCTGGAAGGTGAGGTCGTAGTCGACGCGGAGGCGGACGGTGTAAAGCGCCCCGTTGCGGAACTCGCTGCGTTCGACGCGGCCGCCGCTGGTTTCGGTGACGCTTTCCGCGGACTGCTCGCCCAGGGACGCGCCGAGGCCGATCCCCGCCTCGGGGATCATGCCGCCGTTGGCGCCTCCGCTCATGGGGGCGAAGCGGCCGCGGCCCACGGTCACGCTCATGCTGGTCGCCTCGCGGTCGACCTCGCCCTTCTCACCTGTGAACGGGCCGCTGTAGACCTGCATGTCGGAGGTGTGCGCCTCGATGGTCACGTCGACGCCCTGGTTGCGAGCGCCCTGCCGGCCCAGGGGCACGACCACCTCGCCGCCGGGCCTGGACATGCGCTCGAACACGCTGATCAGCGCGTCCACGGACAGGCGGCTGGTCAGTTCGCCCATGCGCGCGGCCACGGTGGCGCGGCCGACCATCTTCTCCAGCTGGCCGCTGACGACCTCCAGCAGCGTCGGCTTGCCGGCGTCGGTGAACAGCGACTCCGGGAAGTACCCGCGGGGCAGTTCGGCGCGGCGGGGGTCGATGACCGGCGGGGCCTCCGTCACGTTCGCGTCGGCGGGCCGGATCATGCCGGTGGGGATGCGGCGCACCACGACCGCGTCGTACGTGCGCCGTATCTCGCGGGTCTTGCGGCTGACGGCGCCGCTCGCCTTCTGGGCGACGGAGCGGACCTTGCCGCCGGGCAGCGGTCTCCGTTCGATCTCGACGACGAGGTCCATCTCCTGCCGCACCCGGTCGAGGCCGAGGAACAGGGCGATGCGCTGGAGCCGCACGATCTGCCGGCCGCGCGTCGCGCCGAAGGATTTCGTGAGGTCGGTCGAGGCGCTGACGCCGCCGGTGTCGGTCTCCTCCTTGCCGCTGAAGTCGGCGCCGAAGGCGTGGGAGCCGTTGAACCCTTCGGACTCGGTGACGTCGGTGTAGCGGTAGAACTGCTTGATGGCGCCGGCGGCGTCGGTGTGGCCGATCAGCTCGGCGCGGTCGGCGCCGTGCTTGGGCACCATCCGCACCCTGACCGTGATCTCCTCGGCGACCCCGCTGGCCAGGTCGCCGAGCGCGTTGTAGGTCTTGCTGTAGCCGTTCCGGCTCCACATGTCGTTGACGCGGATCTCGGTGCGGGTGCGGGCGAAGTCGACCGACACTTCCCTGCGCAGGGTGGGGGCGGCCTTCAGCACCTCGGGCGCGACCTCTTCGAGCATGTTGAGGACTTCGTCGCGGAGCTGTACGCGTTTGCCGCTCTTGTCCTTGGCCGTGAGGGACTCCATGAGGCTGAGTCCCATCGCGTTCTGGTACGGCCGGGCCAGCACGACTTCGCGGCTCTGCTGGATGAGGTCCCTGGCTCGCGACAGCATGCGGGCGAGCTGCTTGTGCATGGGCATGCGCCGCTCACGCTGCGGCGTGCTCTGGTTCTGCGCGGACTGGTGCCCGCTGGGCCCGCTCTGCGCCGTCTGCCCCTTGCCCTTGCGCCGCTGCTTGGCCGGCTGCTGCGGTTCGACGACCTTTCTGAGCGCGGTGAGGAGGGCGTGCGGGGTGTGCTGTTCGGCCAGGCCGAGGTCCTCCCCGGCGGCGCGGGCGTCGGCCAGGGCCTTGGTGTAGCGCGTGAGGAGAGCGGTGGCGAGGGTCCGGTCCAGGGTGAGGCTGCCGTTGACGAACCGCTCGACCGCGTCGGCCACGAGGTGCAGCGGCAGGTCGAGGTCGTCGTCGGAGTACAGGAGCAGGGCGTCGTACTCGGGGATCGTCAGCAGGGCGGCGCCGCGGCTGTGGGCCGGGCGGGCGGCCCTGGGCGTGACCCCGTCGGGGACGGTCTCGTTGCCGGTGTACGTGAAGCCGACGTCGGCGCGGATGACGTAGTGCCGGCCGGTCTCGATCGTGAGTTCCTCGGTGCCCCAGATGTCGAGCTGCGAGATCGAGGTGGACGTCGACTTGGAGACGGAGGGGAGCGACAGCTTGCCGCCGTCGTTGGTGGTGCCGCCGTCGTCGTGGTCGGTCCCGCTCGCGGACAGGCTCGTGTTCCGGCTCACGGACCCGCCGTAGCTGACGCCCGCGCTGCCCATGCCGAACTTGATGTCGCCGCTGACGTGGTCGACGACGCCGACCACCTCGGCGGCGCCGTACTCGCCCTTCACGGACAGGAAGGAGCGGGTGGTGGTGCCGCGGGTGCGGATGCCGGTCTCGCTGCCGTACGCGTCGTCCTCCCACTCGCGGTGCCCGGCGAGGTTGCGCATGTTGACCAGGCCCGCGAAGTGGTGGAAGGCGGGCGAGTCGCTGCGCATGGCCCTCGGCAGCACCTCCCGGGCGGCGGCCAGCGCGTTGCCGGGGTCGAGGTGCAGCATCTTGGTCCGCGCCAGCACCTTGGCGGACAGCTTGCCCACCGGCGCCTGCTTCGGGTTCTTCGCGGGCATGAGGTCGGCGGCGATGACGAGCTTGGCCTCGCCCTTGCGGGAGGAGATCTGCTCGCGCTTGCCGTTGTGCTCCAGCTCGACGATCACGCGGTGCCGCATGGTGTACACGCCGACGATGTCGCCGCTCTCGCCCAGCGTCACGATGTTCTGCGTGCCGCCGTGGCTGGAGCCGACGTTCCGGTTGTATCCACGGCTGTAGCTGCCGTTGACCTCGTGGCCGAAGCCGTTCTGGCCCTCCCCGGGCGCGTCGCTCTCGGCGAGCCCGACCTTGCCGGGGTACGTCCTGGACCGGCTGAAGCCGCGCCCGGAGGTGTCGGAGCCGATGTCGAGGTAGACCACCGCCTCCGCGTCGGTGTAGCCGATGTAGGTGAAGTCCTTGAAGTCCTGCTTGAGCTGGATGTGGACGGTGTAGTGCTCGGAGGTGCGGTTGGGGCGGTGCCGTACCAGGTCGAAGTGCAGTCCGTCCTGCGCCGCCTGGTCGTAGCCGGCCTGCATGCGCCGGGCCGACAGCTGGGTGAGGACCTCGCGCAGGTTGTGGACCTGGCTCGCGAGCTCCAGCTCGTTGTCCGAGAACACGAACTCGCCGTTCACGATCTTCGGCACCACGCCGCGCTCGCCGAGGTCGCTCAGGACGTCCTGGGCGACCTCGTCCATCCCGAGGACCTCCTGGACGAGGGCCGGGCCGGCGCCGCGGAGCTGGCCGGGCTGGTCGCCCATCGTGGGGGGCAGCCCGGCCGTGCGGCCTTCGGGCACCTCGGGGATGGGGTCGCCGCGCAGCACCGGGATGCCGTCGGCCCCGATCACCACCTTGCCGTCCTTGCGGAGGAGCGCGCCCTCGTCGACGGGCAGGCCGAACCGGTAGGCGGCCGCCTCCTGCATGGCGACCAGCGCGGTGCTGGCGACGTCCGGGAGGGTGACGGGGGCCTGACCGGGGCGCTCGACGGTGATCGAGTGGACCATCATGAGCCGGTACGACTGCCGCGGGCCCTTCTTGCGGTGCACGCTCGGGTGGATGGCCTGCTGGTTGGCGGTCGACGAGTGGGAGTGCGAGGCCGATCTTCCGGTTTCGGCCTTGGGGTTGATGGAAGGCTCGAACTCGCCCATGGGGCCCAGGACGTCGAGGTCCTCAAGCCGGTGGATCTTGAGCTTGGCGGAGGCGCTGAGGCCGGTGGAGCCGCCCGCCGACGCCCCGCCGGGGACGTTGGCGAAGTCGATGAGCACCTCCTCCTCCCACTCGTCCGAGCTGGGCTGGCCCACCAGCGGGCTGTCGGGGACCTGGACGATCCTGGTGTCGACCCTGATGCGCGCGTCGGTGCGTCCCCCGACGGTGAGGGGCCGCCTGAACCCGCCGTTGACCGCCTCGCGCAGCGCCATCGGCAGCTCGTCGACGAGGGTCGTGCGCAGGTTGTGGTGCGCGATGGAGCCGACCGTGGCGTAGTCGCCGCCGAGGTGGTCGGCGACCATGTCGAGGGCGCCTTCGAGACCGGTCATGCCGGTGACGGTGACGTTCGGGAGCTCGGGGTCGCGCTTGTCGGGATCGATCCTGGTGACGTTCCGGGGCGGCGGCTCGACGTGCGGGTGCGTGAACCACACCCGCTGGCCGGCGGCGTCGGCGGGAGCGCCGGAGCTCACGGTGACGCGGCCCTCCCAGGTGCGCGAGCCGGGCACGCGGATCTCCGCCGTCCAGGTGGCCGTGCCCTCGTACAGCATCGACTCGCTGCGGTTGTCGACGACGGAGCCCGACTGGAAGGCGGGGCCGGCGCCGCCGGTGACGCTCGCGCTGCGGCCGGCGTTGACGCCGAATCCCGCACCGAGGAACTGGTTGGCCATCTGCAGGAACGAGTCCTCGGGCAGCATCGGCGTCAGGATGCCGGTGTCGAAGTTCGGCGCCAGGCCGCCGCTGTTGGCCGCGGTGCCGTTGACCGTCCGGCCGCCCAGGACGAACATGCCGACCATGATCTCCGAGGCGATCACGGACGGCTCGAACACCTCGACGAGGTCGCCGAGCGTGAGCTTGAGCCGTACCTCGGCCGCGTCCTTGCCGACACCGGGCCGCAGCACGAGGCCGTCCTCGCTCAGCACCTTGTGGAAGTTCTGCCGGATCGCGGTCTCGAGCTCGTTGATGGTGTAGCGGTGGCTGACGTCCTTGCCCTCCAGCAGCTCGTTGACCGCCTCGGTGAGCTTGGTCAGGTGGGCGATCCGGGACGTGGGCATCGCGGTGGTCCGGCTGACGGCGGCCGGCTGGGTGGCGGCGCGGGCGACCAGGTAGGCCCGGTGGGCCTGCCTGGCCTTCGCCAGGTTCTCCTTGCTGGGGTCCACCCGCAGCGTCCGGTACGCGCGCTCGGCCGCCTGGGCGGCGGTCCGCGTCCTCTCGTAACGCTCGGCCATCCGCAGGTGCCTGGCCTCCTTGGCCCGGTGGCCCTGCGCCTCGGCCAGCGCCTTGCGCACGCGCACCTGCTTGCCCTGGTCGCGCTGCTTACGGGCCTTCTTCGCCGCCTCGGCGGACTCCTTGGCCTTGTTCCGCGCCTCCTGGGCGGTCTTCTTCTTGGACGCGACCTGCTGCGTCAGGTTGTCCTCCGCCTGGTGGAAGAAGTCGACCAGGCGGCGGATCTCCAGGAGGTCGGGGGTTCCGTCGGGGACGCCGGGCACGCGCGGCGGCTGCTCGGCCGGGGTGGGTGTGAAGGGCAGCGGGGGCGCGGCGTGGCCGCGCGTGGCCAGGTCGGCCATCACCCCGTCGATGTCGGCGACGAGCCTCCGCTGCTCCCGGGAGTTGGTGGCCTGCTGCCACTGCTCGACGAGGTAGCCGAGCTCGTTCATCCGGGCGGCCACGCACAGGTCCTGCGTCTCGCGCATCCTGCCGCGTGACAGCATCCGGCGCACCACGCCCTGCTTCTCCGGGGCATGCAGGTGGTGCAGGGTGTCGGTGATCTCGTGCAGCATGGTGCGCGCCACCTGGTCGGCGGCCATGCCGCGGGCGAGGTGGACGACGTGCGCCTCGGCGCTGCTGGTCCCGGCGTTGACCTCGGTGCGGCCCATGAGGGACGCGTCGAGGCGGCCGATCACCGTGCGGAAGTGGTGGATGCCCTGGCGGGTGCGCACGAGCAGCGTGGAGCCGTCGGCGGACCAGCTCCAGCCCGTGACGCCCTCGGTGCGGAAGTGGTGGGGGCGCAGCGTGTCCACGCCCGCCTTCACCTCGGCGTCGGTCAGCGTGGTGCCGTCCGTGCGGCCGTCCGGGACGAAGCGGGTGCCGGGCAGGGCGCGCGAGGTGACGGTGCCGGGCTTGCTCCGGGTGGGGCGTGCCGCCTGGGATCCGTCCTCGTTCGTCCGGGCTTGCGGGGCGGTGTCGATGCTGGGCCTGCTCGCGGCCTGGACCAGGAGCAGGGTCGCGTCCATGCGCAGGCGGGCCTGGTCGACGCCCAGCGCGGCGCGCTCCTCCAGGGCGGTACGCACGGCGTTCACCGTGGAGGCGGGGATCACCAGCTCGCTGTCGTCCCTGCTGAGGACCAGGTCGCCGCCTCGGGTGGCGAGCATGGTGGGGAAGTTCGTCTCGGCCGCGTCCAGCAGGGCGGTGTGCGCGCCGGTGACGTGCGCGGGCGCGTCGGCGGGGGCCGGGATCGCGTCCTTGACCGGCACCCGCTCCTCGGCGGCGGGCGCGGCCTCGGGGGTGGAGGCGGCCTCCGGGGTGGAGGCGGCCTCGGGGGCGGGGGCTGGGGCCTCGTCGGGAGTGGGCGCCGCGTCGGGGGCGGGGGCCGCGTCAGGGGCGGGGGTCGTGTCGTCGGTGGACGCCGGAGCCGCAGCGGAGTTGGTCGAGGCGGTCGGGGCCGGGGTCGCGGTGGGCGCCGGGGCCGCGTTCGCGGCGGGCTCCTGCTGCCGCTCCTCCTCCCGGTCCTCGTCGGGGGCGGGCTGCGAGGAGCGGGTACGGGAGTCGGCGTCGGGCGTGGCGGGCCCGCGGCGGCCCGCCGGGTTGTCGTCCTGCGAGCGGTTGGTCCGCGTGTCGGTGTCGGAGCCGGAGGAGCGGGCGCCGTCCGAGGCGGACGACCCGGCCGGGGCGCCGCCCCGCGTGGTGGTGGAGTTCGGCGCCGAGGGCGCGGGCCCGGCCGGGGCGGGGCCGGCGGGGCCGTTGGCGGGCCCGTTGGACGACGTGGTGTTGCTGCCGGGGTCGCCCCCGGGCGGGGTGCCGCCGGAGCGGGCCGCGTCGGAGCGGGCGGCGGCGTCCTGCGCGGACGCCAGGGCGCTGGTCGGGTGGGTCAGGGCGGACAGGACGTCCGGGTTGAACGGGCTGATGGTGCCGGTGCGGCCGACGCCGCCGAGGAACCCGCCCATCATCGCCTCGGCGGTGAACGGGTTCTCCATCCGCCCGTAGACGGCGGCGTTGGCGACGAAGCTGCCGAGCGGCGAGGCGATCATGTTGTTGAGGCCGGTGTTGAGCGCCCTCCCGGCGAAGCCGCCCACGCGCCGGGTGACGCGGGAGAGGGGCCCGGCGACCTTCGTGCCGATCCACGCGCCGGCTCCGGCGCCGATCAGCGAGGCCTTGAACCGCGCCCAGTCGAAGAACTTGCGGGTGCCCTTGTCGATCTGGATCCGCTGGGTGAGCCAGTCGATGAAGCCCTCTTCGCCCATCTCCTCGGTGAGCTCGCGGCCGAGAGGGCTGGCCAGCAGCCGGGCGAGCACGATCTTGCCGGTGGCCCCGCTGAGCGTCGTGACCCGGCCGAGCTGTCCGGCGGCGGCCTTGCGCCCGCCGACGGCGGCCAGGCGGGCCAGGATGCGGCTGACGGCCGCGCGGCAGGCCGCCGAGTACGGCCCGATCAGCCGGGCGCCGGACCCTGCGGTGAAGAACGAGACGTAGACCGCGATGGCGATGGCGACGACCGTGATCCAGAAGGCGACGTTGATCGAGATCTTGGAGTACTGGGTCTCGACGGCGAAGTCGCTCGCGTGGGAGGCGTGGCCGCAGCAGTTCTTGTGCACGCCGGCCAGCCCGGCGCTCTCGCCGTACAGGAACTTGGCCCGGTTGACGAACTCGGCGGTCGGCGGCGCGTACATGCCGTCGACGATGGTGCGCGCGGCGGTGCCGGCGGCGACGGCGTGCTTGTCGGTGCCCTCGGCCAGCTTCTCGTACGCGACGGCCAGCGCGGACATGCCCTTCTCGCTGGCCCTCGGCCACATCTGGCCGGCCGACAGCATGGGCAGCAGGAAGTAGTTCAGCCAGTCGGGGAAGACCTCGGTCTCCCACACGGGCTCGGTGTCCCGGTCGATCCGCACCGCGATGTGCTGGGCGGGCAGGCCGCTGGGCCCCTGGACGTGGACGTTGCCACCAGTCGTCACGGATGTTCCCGTTCAGTCCGTCGCCCTCACGCCTCCGCGATCATCGCTTTTTGGCGGCGCAGGTCGGCCGCCATGTCGGCGTGCGCCTGGAGGGTGTTGTCGACCACGATGCGGACGGCGTCACCGGCGTCGGCGATCTCCTTGAGGAGCTTCTTGCACTTGGTGATCGTCTCGGGTCCGCCGTTGACGCCCACGTGAGAGGTGAGGAAGGCCTTGCCTTCGGTGCCGGTGCCCCACGGCTGGGCGTCCAGGCACTTCTGCACCTCGGCGATCAGGTCGGCGCACTCGCGCTCCTGGTCGCCGGCCATCGTCTTCCACTCGGTGATGCCGCGGTCGACGACGGACTTGACGACGGAGGACTCGTCCCACATGTTCATCGGGCCTCTCCCTCCTCACCCGCGAACACCTGGAAGATCGCCTCGACGTCGCCGTCGATGTGGGCCCGCATCTGCTCGGGCGGCACGACGGGCGCGAAGATCTCCACGATGCTCTCGCGCAGCCGCGCCTCGGCCCGGCGGGTGGTCTCCACGATGGTGTCGGCCAGGTGGCGGGCGTCGGGGCGGCGGTAGACGCGGGGGTCGAGGTCGAGGCCGACGAGCTCACCCCGGGAGCCGACGGTCACGCTGACGAGGCCGTCGGGCGACTTCTCGGTCACGCGCAGCTCCTTGGCCCGCGTGTGCAGCTCCATGCCCTCGTCCTGCAAGCGCATGAACATCGTCCTGAGTTCGTCGGCGTATGCCTGCATCCCCGCAGCCGAGCGGCTCGCTGCCTCCATGACACTCCCACCCAATAGCGCCACATGCGACACATCGCACTGTATGGATAGTTTCTGTCACATGAATACCAAGTAACAAGAGCCCGGCTAGACAATCTCGTCGAGGGGCACGGCCTCCTCACGAAGATCGGCCGCCTCGGCGCGCGGCACCCAGCGGCGGTAGACGCCCCGTTCGATCCGGTCCAGCCCCAGCTCGACGGCCCGGGGCGCGGACGCGCCCGCGTACTCCAGCAGCAGCTCGCCGTCGCGTTCGGCGTGCACGTGGAACGGCTCGCCGCGCCACTCGCACACGGTGATCACGAAGTGCAGCGCCTCGCACTCCTCCGCCGGCACCGGCAGCACGTGACAGCCGGGCTCCACCTCCTCGAACCCCTCGCGCGGCTCGGCGCTGCGCAGCCTGATCCACAGTTCGAGCGAGTGCGGCTCCGGGCTGGCCTCGAAGTCCTCGCCCTGCCAGCGCGCGCGGTAGTGGTGCCAGCTCACGCCGTCACCGCCACCGTCAGCAGCCAGCGCCGCAGGTCGCCGTGGTAGAGCGCGCGCCGGTGCTCGGTGCCGGCGTCGGTCAGCTCCCAGATCTCCGCGCCGTGCGGCAGCCCGACGCCGTAGATCTTGTACTCGCGCACGAGCAGCTCGGGGTTGGGCACCAGGCCCATCCCGGCGAACGGCGGCTCCTCGACGACCCAGCCCGCCACCGCGTCACGTCCCTCCTCGTCGAGGCCGCCGTACGGGGTGCGGTAGAGGTTGAGGCCGGCCGGACGCCAGCGCAGCAGGTTGAGCGAGCCCTCGGGCGTCAGCTTGTCCGTCGCGCCGAGCGCCTCGGCGAGCACGGTGGGCGTGGCGATGTGCGAGACGTCCAGGGCGTGGTGGCAGTAGCCCGACACCCGCGAGCTGTTGCCGGTCAGCAGGTCGTCCAGGTCGCCCGGGCCGAGCACCTTCTGCATGACGGGCACGCCCGACCCCGGCGCGATCAGGAGGTCCTGGGCGAGCGTGGGCACGGCCAGCCGGGCCACGGTGCCCGACTCCAGCGGGAACCACACCGGCAGGCCCGCGTTGACCGCCAGCCCCCAGCGCGGGTCGGGCCAGGCGGCGGCCATCTCGGGGAGCGAGCTGACCCGCCAGTGCTCGGTGGCGACGCCGGCCGCCCGCATGGCCTCGACGGAGGTGTAGGCGAGCATCCACACGCGGTCGGGGCCGGTGTAGGTGGCCCACCGGGGCGGTTCGGCGCCCGCCGCCGCGGCGGCGGAGATCGGCATCGCGAAGTCGGCGTCGCGCAGGAGGCTCAGGCACAGGTCGATCCGGCCGGCCTCGTGCGCCGCCCAGAGCTGTTCCTCGAAGGGGCTGGCTGGTTCCACGGAGGTCACAGTAATCGGCGGGAGTGAGGTGCGACGCCTGTGTGCAAGCTGGGATATTGGAGACCAAAGGTACCGATGAGGGGATACGCGGGCCCAGCATGCAGACCAACAAGGATCTCCACCAAGCTCACCGGCTGATGCAGCAGCGGCTCGGCATGGCGCTGCTGCAGGGCGAGCCTGACGTTCCGGAGTCCCCCATGCGCCGCCAGAACGTGGCCACGTTCAGCGGCATCCTCGTGGGCGTGCTGGTGCTGGCCGTGTTCGGCATCTGGGGGCTGGTGAGCCCGGGCAACGCCACCAAGCTCACCGACCCGGGGCAACTCCTCATCGAGGAGGAGAGCGGCGCCGCGTACGTCTACAGCCAGCAGCAGCGGCGGCTGCTGCCGGTGGCGAACTACGCCTCGGCCCGGCTCATCCTCGGCTCCGGCGAGGTCACCACCCGCAGCGTGACCTCGGCCTCGCTGGCCGACTTCGCGCGCGGGCCGATGGTCGGCATCTCGGGCGCCCCCGACTCGCTGCCGGTGCGGGAGAAGCTCGTCAAGGCGCCCTGGTCGGTGTGCGTGGTCGACGGCCCCGCCGGCTCGGGCGGGCAGAAGTCGTACACGACGCTCGTGGGCGGCAAGGACGTCGGCGGGCGGCCGGTCGGCGGCGACGCCCTGGTCGTCACCGACGGCCGGCAGAACTGGGTGATCTGGAACAACCGCCGCATGCGGGTGGCCGCGCACGGCGTGCGCGCGCTCGACGCCCAGCCCAGGAAGGTGCCCCCGGCCTGGCTCAACGCGCTGCCCGTCGGCCGCGACTTCGACGGCCCCGACGTGCCCTACCGCGGCCGGAAGGTGCGCTCGGGCGGCAAGGTCACCGCCGTGGTCGGCCAGGTGTTCACGGTCCCGGCCGCGCAGGGCACGGCCGCCCGCTGGTACGTGCTGTACCCCGACGGGCTGGCGCAGATCTCCGCCGTGCAGGCCAGGCTCCTGCTGGAGGACCCGGCCAGCAAGAAGGCGTACGGGAACAGGGCCGCCAGGGAGATCCCCATCGACGCCGCGTCGGCCAACGCGTCACCGTCGAAGAAGACCGTGCTCGACCCGACCCTGCCCGCGACCATGCCGCGCGCGATCAACGTGCCCGCCTCGGTGCCGCTCTGCCTCGTCCACGCCGACACGCAGGCCGGCTCGGTGAAGGCGAAGGTGACGGTCGGCAGCACGATGACGATCCCGGCGCCGCCGACCCCCGGCAACCAGGACCGCTTCGACCAGGTCCTGCTCCCGCCGGGCAGCGCGGTGGTCGCCGGGCTGCTGCCCGGCGAGGGGCAGCTCGGCGCGGTGAACGCCTCGCTGTCGCTGATCACCGACCAGGGCATCCGCTACCCGGTGCCGTCGGCCGAGGTGCTCGGCAGGCTCGGCTACGACGCGGCCGACGTGGCGCCGGTGCCGGCGAGCCTCATGCACGGCATCCCCCAGGGACCGCCGCTGGACCCGGCGGCCGCGCTCACGCCCGTGGGCGCGGCCGCGGGCTGATCAGAAGCCGAAGTCCGGCATGGGCGAGTCGATCTTGCCCGGGTCGAGCTCCGCCTGCGGGTTGTCGATCAGGTCGGACTTGGACGCGTCCCAGAGGACGCTGGCCTCCATCAGGTTCGGCTTCTCCGAGGGAAGGGCCTGCAGGCCGGGCAGGTCCTGGGAGAACTGGTTGTAGCCGACGGCCAGGGCGCCGAAGATGAGCGTGGCCTTGTAGATGAGCTTCCGGTGCTTGGTCATGATCCCCTGCAGCATGAAGTGCAACCGCGCGACGATGCTGATCGCGGTCGCCTCCGCCGTCGCGTTGGCCGGGGGCGGCGTCGGCCGCATGATCGCCACGTAGCCCGCCAGCGCCAGCAGGATCAGGCCGATGGCGTCACAGACCAGTGTCAGGACGTGGTAGCACGCGGCCGAGCACTTGAGCGCGTTGCCGGCGGACACCCGGTTCTGGTCCAGCTTGGCCAGGTGCCCGTCGAGCACGTTGATCTTCTCGGTGAACGACGTGTACGCCCGGCCCTCCCAGCCCTCGTTCTCGCCGATCTCCTTGCCCAGCCGCTTCAGCTCGGCCCGCACGTAGGCCAGGTCGGTGACCCCGTTCGCGTGCGCGCTCCGCCCGTCGGGGGCCTGCTTGCTGCCGGCTGCCACGGGCCCCACCACCGCCGGCCCCACGTTCACAGGGGTCTTGTCGAGCCACTGGTCGCCTCCCCGATCCTGCTCGGCGGGATCGGAGATGAGCAGGGACATCAACATCCCGATCGGGCGGGCGTACGGCAGGATCACCGAGGCGGCGCCCACGGCGGCCACGGCCGAGATCATGAGCCTGTGATCGTTTTCGTAGGCCATCAGCTCAGCTACCCTTCTCCACCGATCACTGCCGGCGCGATGTCCTCGTCGTCTCCCCAGACGCCCTCGTCCTCGGGAAGCAGCGGGCCCTTCTCGCGGTCCTGCTCGTCGCGGGACGGCGCGGCGCCGCCTCCCATGGGCGGCGGGTAGAGGGGCATCCCGGTGTTGAGCGCGCGGGCGATGCTGCCCGGCCCGCCCGGGAGCCCGCCCGAGCCGCCCGAGGACATGCCCGAGCTGAAGCCCTCCGGAAAGCCGGAGCCCGTGCGGGGCATCGCGGCGCGCGGGTCGGGGCCGCCGGACAGATTCGGCAGGCCGGAGTTGGGGAGGCCGGAGTTGGGCAGGCCGGGCACGCGCGGGTCGGCGCCGGCCAGGTCGGTGCCCGTGGGCTGGTTCAGCCCGTTCAGGTCGGGCGGGTTCCCGCCGCCGGGGTCGGGCTGCTGCGGGAGGTTCATGTCGGGCCGGTCCGGCATGTCGGGGCCCGGCCGTTCGAGGTCGTCCAGGTCGTCGGGCTTCAGGACGTCGTCCGGCTTCTTGATGTCATCGAGGCCGTCCTTGTCCAGGCCGTCGAGAGCATCCTTGTCCAGGCCGTCGAGAGCGTCCTTGTCCAGGCCGTCGAGGGCGTCCTTGTTCAGGTCGTCCGGCTTCTTCAGGCCGTCCAGGGGATCCATGCCGCCGGGGCCGAGGCCCGACGGCAGGTCGCCGGCCCCGCCCATGGGCTTCATGCCCCCACCGGGCAGCTTGAACTCGTCGTCCTTCGGCTTGGGCGGCTTGCTGGCCTTGTCGGCCGTCTCGCCGTTGTCGGCGGCGGTGTTGATCGCGGTCCGCCATGACTCCAGGACCTCTTTGCCCTGCTTGAGGGCGTCCGCGGCGTGGTCGCGAACCGCGCGGTGCGCGACGTTGAGCCCGCCGCCGATGACCCCGAAGGAGAACTCCGTGATGTCGATGGCCCGCGTCTTGCTGCTCATCTCGGTCAGGTCCTGACCGAAGCTCGCCACGTTGGTGCCCATGTCCCGGACACGGGTGTACTGCATGACGAACTTGGGGTCGTTGGTCCTGGGGTGGAGCCCCGCGCCACCCAGCCCTTGCAGAGTCTCCGAGAAGGAATCCGGTTCAGCCACAAGCCCCCCTTGTCACATCGCCCCCATACGCTACGCCAGCCCCGCAGGTCCGTACAGCTTTTCGGGCAAGAGCCCCATCTCCCCAGTCATGGCCCCAAACGTGCACGTCCTGCGAATACACCACGAATCCACCTGACGGATATGGGATTTTCACTTGATCATGTGCGACTCTAGGGACGATAGTTCTCTAATGTGACCAAGGGGCCGACACCAGATTGACGCCCCAAGTCAGCCGAACTGGTAAGGGAGGGACACTGTGGGCGCCGAGCCGCAGACCCAAGTAAGCGCGTCCGACCTCATCGCGGCCGTCAACCTCATCGAGGAGGCCGCCACCCGGCTGCGCACCGTCCAGCGGAACCTCGACACGGCGGGCGCCGAGCTCAAGGTCTCCTGGGCCGGACAGTCGGAGGCCGCCTTTTCCGCCGTCCTCATCAAGTGGCACGAGCGGATGGACGTCGTCCTCCAGAGCCTGCAGCGGCTGGCCGCGAACATCGGGACGACCAACAAGAACGTCGCCGCCTTCAACGAAGAGCGCCAGCAGGCGATGAACCACATCGCGAACCTCATCAGCGCTCAGCCGCCCCGCTGACCCCCTACTCACAGAACTGGAGGCCGCGATGGCCGCAGAAGACGCTTTCGACAGGACCCTTGTCAACTACGCGGGCCTCGGCCGCGGCGAGGAGGCCTTCGCCAAGGCGCACAACGAGATGGTCACCGTGCTGGACGAGCTGGAGACCGCGCTGCTGCAGAAGAGCGCGATCTGGCAGGGTGCGGCCAAGACCGTGTTCGACGAGGTCCGGCAGGTGTGGAACCGCGAGGCGAACGACATGTCGCAGTTCGTGGACCTGCTGAAGAGCAACATCGACATCACGAAGATGAACATGCACGAGGTCGACATGATCAACTCCAAGATCTTCGACGGCAGGTAGGAGCCGACGGCCGCTGGCTGACACCGGAGGGAAAGCATGGGCACCGACCGCGGTGGCGTGAACCTGAGTAGAAGTGCGATCAAGGCCGCCAGGACCGACCTGATCGAAGCCCTCGCACTGTTGCGTCCCGAACGCGGAAAAGGCGAGGTCCAGCCCGTGCTGGCCGAGGGCGGGGCGGTCGTCAGGCTCAGTTCCGACGACAAGGCCCTCACCGGACCGTGGACGGCGGCCATGGCATTCCAGAACAGCACGACCCGGGGCATCGGCGCCGTCAAGCTGTCGTACGACAACATCACGACGCAGGTGGAGAGCATGATCGAGCTGCTCACCCAGGCGTTGCGCGGCTACGACAACGCCGAACAGGCCGGTGAGGGCGCGAAGCGGACGGCCGAGGCCTGATGGTCGACTACCAGAGCGAGATCCAGTACCAGTTCGTGCCCTCCGAAGAGGAGATCACCACGCTGGAGGCGCTGCGCGAGGCGCTCAACGGCAACAAGCCGGAGCTGCTGCGCGAGGCGGCCACCGAGTTCTACACGGCCAAGGATCGGCTGGACAACCTGGTCGGCGTGCTCGACAAGCACATGCGCACGCTGGAGACGAGCTGGACCGACAGCGAGGACTCCAAGGTGGTGCGCACGGCGCTGCGCCGGCTGCGCGAGTCGGCCGCCGACGTGTCGCGCACGATCAGCGAGCACCCGCAGCAGTTCTGCCCCGTCAACCCGTCCGGCATCGCGCCCGCGCTGAACATGCACGCGGCCACGCTGGAGCGGTTCAGGGGCGAGGCCATCCCGGACAACGCCGACAACCCGTCGGTCCTCGAACGGGGTGTCCAGGGCGGCCAGATCGGCCTGAGGTTCGGCGGCCCCCAGGGCGGCATCATCGGCACCGGCGGCGGACTGGTCTACGGCCTCGGCGAGAAGCTGTTCGGCGAGTCCGAGGCGGAGAAGAACATGAAGCGGGCCAAGAAGCATCTGCGCGAGCTGACCGAGGCCACCGCGATCAACAACAACGTCTTCCCGGCACACCTGCGGACCGAGATCCCGCAGTTCGACAATCTGACCACGGACGCGCCGGTCGTCCCGTTCAACCAGGCCAGACTGCCGGGCGGCGGCCTGCCCAACGGGATGAACCAGCCCTTCGACCCGTCGGGGCTGGGCCCGGACGGGCTGGGGGGCCCCGGCCAGGACGGCCTGTTCGACCCGGGGCAGCACCAGATCCCCGGGATCGGCGACAACCTGCCGGGCGAATCCTTCCCCGGCGGATCCGTGCCCGGCACTCCCGGCTTCCCCGGCGACGGCTCCGGCCTGCCCGGCGGCCCCGGCCTGCCCGGCAGCGGCGTGAACTCCGGGTCCTCGACCGTGAACGCCGGACTCCCGAACGGCACCCAGGTCCCCGGCGCCGACGTCGGCGACGGCAACGGCAACGGCCTGGGCGCGAACGACGCGACCACCTCGCTGGCCGGCATCGGCGACCGGAACCTGCCCGGCTACCCGAACAACGCCAACGGCCTGCCCGGCACCGGCTACCCGTCCGGCCAGAACGGCGGCATCGGCTCCGCCTACGGAGGCGGCGCCGGCCCGGCCGGCGCCGCGAGCACGGCGGGGATGCGCGGCCTCGGCAACGGCTCCCCGATGTTCCCGATGATCCCGCCCGGCGGCGCCGCCGCCGGCCAGGACCGCCAGGAGCGCGAACGGACCACGTACCTGCTCGGGGACGAGGACGACTTCCGCAGTGACGTGCCGACGACGAACCACCTCATCGACGGGAAAGGCAAGGCGAAGGCATGAGTGATCCGGATGGCGGGCAGTCGCCGTCGCTGGAGCTCGCCCCCAACTTCCCCGGCATGGAGCCCGACGGGCGGGGTCCGGACATCAAGCACGACGAGGTCAGGTCCGTGCTCTCGCGGCTGCGCAGGCAGCTGGAGACGCTGCGCGGCAACGCGCCCGCCTCGATGAGCGCCACCTGGAGCGGGCCGGGCACGATCGGCAACGTGGCCGGGCTGAGCAACGTCGGGTCCGCCGAGACCGGCCCGTGGGAGGTGGCCTCCGGCTTCGGCGTCAACACCGCCAAGGCGTACGAGGTCTTCAGCGGCAGCTATTCCGATTTCCTCGACTGCATCGAGGAGTGGGCGTTGGCCGTCGAGAAGGCCATTGACAACTACGAACGCGGTCACCTCGACAGCAGTGCGTGAGAATCGGCAGGGATGATCGATGGGCGATGCGTGGAAGCCGATCCGGGTCAAGGCTGACCTCGGTCCGGTCGAGCCCGGCTCCGAGGTCAGCAGGGACACGGTCGCGGGCTGGCTGAGCAAGGCCGACCCCGAGGCCGTCGACCGGGCCGGGGAGAGCTACATCGAGGCGGGCAAGCTCCTGCTGGGCGAGGCCGGCGTGCAGAGCGCCATCCTGAAGGCCGCCGAGGAGCTGAACGAGGTGTGGCACGGCGACAACGCCAGCCAGACCGTCCTGGGCGCGCTGCGCCTTCTGCACGCGAGCGCGGGCGCGCTGGGCAAGGCCATGAACGACACCGGCGGCCCGATGCGCACGTACGCCCAGCACATCAGGGAGTATCAGGCCAGCGTCACCGCGCTGCCGGCCACCGCCGAGCAGAACGCCGGGACGGGCGGCTCCAGCACCGGCGGGTCGAGCGGCGGCAGCAGCGGCGGGTCGAGCGGCGGGACCGGCGACGGCGGTGGCAGCAGCGGAGGGACCGGCGGCTCGTCGTTCAACGAGGGCGCCGGCGGCGGGATGACCGGCGACCCTTCGCAGAACCGCAACAACTTCGACCCGGACGAGGAAGCCAGAAGGCAGCTCGCCGAGCTCAACCGGAAGATCACCGAGGTCAACTCCCGCATCGCCGAGGGCCTGGCCTTCGAGCTTCCGGAGATCACCCCGCTGGAGGTGAACCTCACCAAGCAGGCGCCTCTGGACCCCGGCAGCGGGACCCGTACCCCGTCCGGCACGACCGTGCACTGGAACGGCGGCGGCGGCAACGACGGTGGCGGCGGCGGCTTCGGTTCGGGCTCCGGCAGCGGCCAGGGGTCCTCGTCCGGCGGCGGCCCGCAGGGCGGCGACCAGCCGGGCGGCTCCCCCACGTCCCCGCGGGACACGACCGGCCCCGGCGACGGCGCCGGCCCCACCGACCCGGGCAAGGGCCCGGGCCCGGACGGCGACCAGGACTCGGGCGGCCCCGACGGCCAGCAGCCGGGCCCCGGCGACACCCCCGGGCAGCAGCAGCCGGAACAGCAGCAGCAGCCCACCAGTCCCCAGGGCCAGGAGGGCGAGCAGGAGCCCGCTCCCCCGGTGATCGGCGGCGAGCCCCGGACCGAGCTGGCCGAGACCCCCACCACGCCGTCCCCGCACGGCACCACCACGCCGAACCTGCTCACGCACACGCCCACCACGCCGACGCCGACCGCAACCGTCAACCCGATCGGCAGCCAGCAGGGCCCCGGCATGTGGTACGGCACGGGCGGTTCGGCGGCGACGGCGAGCCCGGCCGTGCTGCGCGGCGGCCCGGCGGCCACGGGTCACGGCTTCATGGGCTTCCCGCCCGGCGGGATGGCCGGAGCGGGCGGCAACGAGGGCCAGGAGCGCAACCGGGAGTTCTACGAGCCCGAGGGCCACGTCTTCGCCCCCGCCCAGGAGGCGGGGCCGGAGAGACTGGGCTGACCCCCTCGCCCGGGGGTCATTCCTCGACGCGCTGGTGGATCCTGGCGAGCTCGCCCATGACGTCCTCGAAGGTCTTGTTGTAGACGGCTTCGGCCTGCCGAGCCTGCTCCAGGGCGCCTTCGGGGTCGTCGGCGAAGCGCAGGGGGTTCTCCGCGCCGAAGAGCGCCTCCATCGCCTCGGTCATCTGGCGCCGGTGGTCGGCGGTGGCCGCGGCGATGGTCTCCTTGATGCGCTCGGCGAGCTCGCCCGACGTGAGGCGCATGGCCTTCGGGTGCAGGTGCAGCTCCTGCAGGCCGGGGCCGCCGATCTCCACCTTGACCAGGCCGTCCTCGTCCTCGGCGCGGCCGACCACCTTGGCCATCTCCTGCTGGAGCTCGGCCACGCGGCCCATCTGCAGGTCCGCGTTCCTGATGACCTGGTCGACGTCCAGGCTGTCGAAGTTCAGCTCGCTCATCCGTGCACCCCATACGTCGCAAGAGCCCCACTTAACGGCGAAAGACTACTAACCGGCCAGGCCGCGAATCCATGTGTAGACGTCCAGCACGCCGAGCGACAGCGGGAACATCGCGATCAGCAGGATGACGTCCACCACGTCCCCGGCCCGGGCCCAGAACGGCGAGAGCTGCCCGGACGGCAGCCACACGCCGAGCCCGACGACGAGCAGGGCGAGCCAGAGCAGCCCCATCACCACCGCGGCGGCGGCCACCGTGCCGGCCCCGGCGCTCAGCGAGACGGCGCCCAGCACCAGCCCGCCGAGCCCGGCGCCCAGGAGCCAGAGCCGCTGGCCGAGGCCGTGGAAGACGCGGGCGCGCAGCAGCAGCACCAGGCAGAGCACGGCGGCCATCGAGGTGGCCAGCCAGCCCGGCGTGGCCGCCAGCGGGATCAGCGCGCCGATGGCGGTCATGGTGATGCCGATGACCATGCCGGTGGCGTACCGGCCCGCCTGGGCGGTGCGGGCGAGCACGCCGTCGCTGTCGAGCCGCTGGTTGTCGGCGCGCAGCTCCTCGGAGTTCGTCGGCAGGGCGGGCAGCGGCACCCGGGCGATGCGGAACGACAGGGTGGGGATGAGCGGGCTGAGCGACATCAGGATCGTCACGGTCATCGCCGCGACGCCCGCCGCGGGCAGCTCGAACACCATGACCACCGCCGCGGCGGCCGTGCCCGCGACCGCCGCCACGGCCGTGCCGAGGAAGCCCGCCACGCCGTCCGACACGACGGCGCCGCCGATCGTGGCCACCAGCGCGGTGCAGGCGAACGCGGCCAGCAGGTGCGGCGCGCCGAGCCCGGCCAGCGTGGAGCCGCTCGCGAGGCCGTACAGGCCCGCGAGGAAGGCGTACGGCAGGGCGGCGTAGCCGATCCACGCGCCGGCGCCGGAGTCGCCGACAGCGCGCGACAGGGCCGCGCTGACGCCGATCAGGAGCACCGCGAGCATGCCCGCGACCACGGTCAGGCCGAGCGGCGGGCCACCGGCCAGGACGAGCGCGGGCGCGCCGAGCGCGAGCAGGACGGCCGCCGCGCCCGCGCCCATGGCCCGGGTGTGACTCGCCTCCCACCGGCCGCTGCTGCCCTTGACGCCGGTGGCGACCACGTCGGCCACGTCGTCGTACAGCGCGGGCGGCAGCGTCGACTCGCGGGGCCGCAGGTAGAGCACCTCGCCGTTGAGCACGCCGAGCGCGGCGAGCGTCTGTCCGAGGTCGAACGGGGTGCCGCCGAGCCGCTGGAGCACCCAGCCGGGACCGCCGACCACCTCGCCGCCGCCCTCGCCGACCGCGCGGAGCAGCCCGGGCAGCACGTGCGGCAGCGGGATGTCGGCGGGCAGCGCCAGATCGACCCGGCGGCGCGGCGCGATGATCGTCACATGGCACAGCGGCGGCAGTGGCGCGTGCGGCATGGGCTGGTGCTGCTGCCGCGGCGCGTGCGAGGCCGGCTGAGGGGCGAGCGATGTCACAGGCCGTACTCCAGGGTTTAACCGGCAAGTCCTGACATGCCGAACATATAGGGACAATGCTTCTGGTAAGAAAGTGTTTCAGGTGACAGGAGGGTTGTCTCGCGAGTGAGCCGTCAATGAGCATCGTCGTTGTCAGGCGTCCTGAGCGCCGCCCCACTCCCCAGCCACCCCGCGGGGAGATCCTGCTGGAGTCGCCGCCGGAGATCCCCGAGGTGCAGCCGGCGGGGCTGATGGGCGTGCTCATGTACGTCCCCATGCTCGCCGGCGGCGCGGCCATGGCCCTGATGTTCACCGCCGGAGGCAACTCCAGCCCCCTCATGTACGTGGCCAGCGGCCTGTTCGCCGTCTCGATGCTGGGCATGACGCTCGGCCAGTTCGGCCGCAACGCCGGAGAGCGCAAGAACCGGCTCAACGGCCTGCGCCGCGACTACTTCCGCTACCTCGCCCAGGTCCGCAAGAAGGTCCGCAAGGCCGCGCTGCAACAGCGCGAGGCGCTGGAGTGGAGCGGCCCGGCCCCCGACACGCTGTGGTGGGTGGCGATGGGGCCGCGCCTGTGGGAGCGCAGGCCGCGCGACGACGACTTCGGCACGGTCCGGCTCGGCACCGGCGTGCAGAAGCTCGCCGTCCAGCTCGTGCCGCCCGACTCCAAGCCGGTCGAGGACCTCGACGCGCTGACGGCAGGCGCGCTGCGCCGCTTCGTCCGCGCCCACTCCACGGTGTCGGGACTCCCGGTCGCCGTCGCCCTCCACTCGTTCGCCAGGATCAACCTCACCGGCGACCCCAGGGCCGTGCGCGCCATGGTCCGGGCGGTGATCGCCCAGCTCGCCACCTTCCACTCCCCCGACGACATGCGGGTGATGGTGTGCGCCAGCCGGGAGTGGATGCCGCACTGGGACTGGGTGAAGTGGCTGCCGCACGCGCTGCACCCGGAGGAGGTGGACGCCGCCGGGCACGTCCGGCTGATGGCCGAGAGCATGGAACGGCTGGACCAGCTCGTCGGCGACGAGCTGAAGGAGCGCGCCCGGTTCCGGCCCGGCGCCGCCTCGGACGCGCTGCCGTACCACGTGGTGATCGTCGACGGCGGGCACGTGCCGCACGACTCCCAGCTCGGCGTCGACGCCATCCAGGGCGTCACGGTCATCGACCTGTCCGAGTCGGCGGGCCCGGCGGGCGAGAGCAACACGCTGCGCCTGGACGTCCAGCCCGACGGCTTCCACATGGTCAAGATCGACCACGCGGGCAAGCGGTCAACGAACCGGCTCGGCGACCCCGACAGCCTCGACTACGCCCGCGCCGAGGGCCTGGCCAGGCAGCTCGCGCCGCTGCGCGCCTCGACGGCCTCCGGCGGCGAGACGCAGGACCTGCTGAGCACCAACACCACGCTGACCGACCTGCTCGGCGTCGGCGACCCCGCCCATCTGCAGCCGGCCGTCACCTGGCAGCCCAGGGCGGGCCGCAACCGGCTGCGGGTGCCGATCGGCCTCGGCGTCGACGGCCGCGTGGTCGAGCTCGACATCAAGGAGTCGGCGCAGGGCGGCATGGGCCCGCACGGCCTGGTCATCGGCGCGACCGGCTCCGGCAAGTCGGAGCTGCTCCGCACCATGGTGCTCGGCCTGGCGATCACGCACTCGTCGGAGATCCTCAACTTCGTGCTCGTCGACTTCAAGGGCGGCGCCACGTTCCTCGGCCTCGACACGCTCTCGCACGTCTCGGCCGTCATCACCAACCTGGAGGACGAGCTCCCGCTGGTCGACCGCATGTACGACGCGCTCCACGGCGAGATGGTGCGCCGCCAGGAGCTGCTGCGCGCGGCCGGCAACTACGCCTCGCTGCGCGACTACGAGCGCGCCCGCGAACAGGGCGCCGACCTGCGGCCGATGCCGACGCTGTTCATCGTGCTGGACGAGTTCAGCGAGCTGCTGGCCGCCAAACCCGAGTTCATCGACCTGTTCGTGATGATCGGCCGGCTCGGCCGCTCGCTCGGCGTGCACCTGCTCCTGGCCTCCCAGCGGCTGGAGGAGGGACGGCTGCGCGGCCTCGACACCCACCTGTCGTACCGGATCGGCCTGCGCACGTTCTCGGCCATGGAGAGCCGCGTCGTGCTGGGCGTCGCCGACGCCTACGAGCTGCCGTCCGCGCCGGGCAACGGCTACCTCAAGTACGACACCACCGGCATGACCAGGTTCAAGGCCGCGTACGTGTCGGGCGCGCACCACGCCGACCCCGTCCAGGCGGCCACCGCCGACGGCCAGGTGCCGGTGCGCGAGGTCGTCGAGTACGGCCCCGCCCACATCCCGCTGCCCGAGATCACCACGCCCGTCCAGACGGGCGAGCCGGAGCCGGACGACGAACCGGCCGCCGGCAACCAGCGCAGCCTGCTCGACGTCGTGGTCGGCCGGCTCACCGGCCACGGGCCCGCCGCCCACCGCATCTGGCTGCCGCCGCTGTCGGAGCCGCCCACGCTGGCCCACCTGCTGCCGCCGCTGTCGGTCACCGCCGACCACGGCCTCACCACGGCCGGCTGGCAGGGCCGGGGCAAGCTGCACGCCGTCGTCGGCATCGTGGACAAGCCGTTCGAGCAGCGCCGCGACCCGTTCTGGCTGGACCTGTCCGGCGGCGCCGGGCACGTCGGCGTCGCCGGCGGCACCCGCAGCGGCAAGAGCACCGTGCTGCGCACCCTGGTGTCGAGCATGGCGCTCATGCACACGCCGCGCGAGGTGCAGTTCTACTGCCTGGACTTCGGCGGCGGCTCGCTGTCGTCGCTGGAGGGCCTGCCGCACGTCGGCGGTGTCGCCGCCCGTCTCGACGGCGACCGGGTGCGCCGCACCGTGGCGGAGATCGGCTCCATCCTGGAACAGCGCGAGCGCGACTTCGGCGAGCACGGCATCGAGTCCATCGCCGCCTACCGCCAGCTGTGCGCCGAAGGCACGATCGAGGGCGACGGCTGGGGCGACGTCTTCCTCGTCGTCGACGGCTGGCTGACGCTCCGCCAGGAGTTCGACTCGCTCGAACCGGTCATCACCGACATCGCGGCGCGCGGGCTCGGCTACGGCATCCACGTGATCGCCGCCTCCAACAAGTGGTCGGAGTTCCGGCCCGGCATCCGCGACCTGTTCGGCACCAAGGTCGAGCTCCGCCTCGGCGACGCGTACGAGTCGGAGGTCAGCAGGAAGAAGGCGCTCGCCGTGCCCGAGGGCGCGCCGGGACGCGGCCTGACCAAGGACGGCTTCCACTTCCTGTCGGCGCTGCCCAGGATCGACGCCGTGCAGGACCCCGGCACGCTCGCCGACGGCGCGCGCGGGCTCGTCCAGGCCGTGCGCGACTCCTGGAAGGGCCCCGTGGCGCCCCGGGTGCGGCTGCTGCCCGCCGTGCTGCCGCTGGCCGCGCTGCCCGCCGACGAGGAGCGCATCCCCATCGGCATCGACGAGGCCACGCTCATGCCGGTCACGCTCGACTTCGACGCCGACCCGCACTTCGTCGTGTTCGGCGAGAACGAGAGCGGCAAGTCGAACCTGCTGCGCCTCATCGCCGAAGGACTGGTGAGCAGGAAGCAGCCCAGCCAGGCCATGATGATCGTCATCGACTACCGCAGGGCCCTGCTGGATTCGGCGGCGACCCCGCACCGCATCGGCTACGCCGCCTCCAGCGCCGCCGCCGCCGACCTCGTCAAGGACGCCAGGGAGGCGCTGATGAACCGCCTGCCCCCGGCCGACCTGACGCCGCAGCAGCTGCGCGACCGCAGCTGGTGGCAGGGCTCCGACCTGTACGTGTTCGTCGACGACTACGACCTGGTCGCCACCTCGGCCAACCCGCTGGCACCCCTGGTCGACCTGCTGCCCCAGGCCCGCGACATCGGCCTGCACCTGGTGCTGTCGCGCCAGATGGGCGGCGCCGGCCGGGCCATGTTCGACCCGGTCATCCAGCGCATGAAGGACATGGCCACGCCGGCGCTGCTGCTGTCGGGCAACAAGGACGAGGGCTACCTGTTCGGCAACGTCCGGCCGCAGACGCTCCCGCCCGGCCGCGGCCATTTCGTGGACCGCCGCCTGGGCGCGCGCCTGATGCAGACCGCGTTCCTGGGCGACGAGCAGGCCATCCGAGAAGGGGGATCATGACCGACCTGGAGATGCACTTCTCCGCGCTCGACCGCTGCCGCACAGCCATCAGCAAGGCCACCAGCCACTACCGGGAGACCTTGACCGAGAACAATCCCGGCGAGGTCACCTACGAGGAGGACGGCCGGGTCCGCAACAACCGCACGCCGATCAGCGCGAGCGCCTTCGGCGACCTGGAGGGCTCCGCCGCGCTGGCCGGCTGCGCCAACGGCGTCTGGTCCACGCTGCTCGACGAGATGGACCAGGCCCGCAGGAAGCTGCGCGACACCGAGGCGGGGCTGAGCAACGTGGAGACCAACATCACCAAGGCACACCGGGCCACCTCATGAGCGTCTCCCACCTGCCGGGCGGCGAGCAGCTCGACGCCATGCTCACCAAGGTCACCGGCGACCCGGCGGCGATCAACAAGGTGGCCGAGAAGTGGCGGGCCCTGGCCGGCGACATCAACGAGTTCGGCGGGGCGCTCGGCGGCGCCGTCCAGGTCGTCGACAACGCCTGGCGGGGCCGCTCGGCCGACCAGTTCGACACCTACATGCGCAAGTACGGCCGGGCGGCCCACGAGCTGCAGACGGCCCTGGCCAACGCCGCCGGGTCGCTGGACGCGGCCGCCACGGCGCTGCGCGAGGCGCGTACGGAGATCGCCGCCATCATCCGCGACCTGTCGGCCAGCGCGTCCACGTACACCAAGGAGAACCCGGACGCCACCCAGCAGGCCAAGGACACGGCGCTGCGCGGGCTGGTGAACCAGGCGATCACCGACGCGCGGCCGCACGTGACCTCGGCCAACACGGCGCTGACCAAGGCGAAGACCGACATCGACGCCTTCCTGGGCGACCGCGCCCAGACCTTCCGCGGCATCCCCGAGATCGTCACCCAGGAGTTCACACCGCAGGACGGCAGGAAGATCGACTGGCAGCCCGAGCCCGGCTACAACCCGCAGCAGGACCGCACGGCCCTGCAGGGCGGCGGCAACGGCAGCGGCAGCGGCAACGGTGGCGGCGGGGGCGGGGGCTTCGGCGGCTACGGACCGAGCGGCCCGCCTCCCCCCGGCGGCGGCCCGGCCCCGACGGGCCAGGTCAAGCAGTGGATCGAGGAGGCCATCGCCATCCTCAAGCAGCACGGCGTGCCGGTGTCGAAGATGAACGCCAGCGACATCTGGATGATCATCCGGCACGAGTCCGGCGGCAACCCGCACGCGATCAACAACTGGGACTCGAACGCGGACAAGGGCACCCCGTCCAAGGGCCTGATGCAGACCATCGACCCGACGTTCAACGCCTACAAGCTGCCGGGGCACGGCAACATCTACGACCCGGTGGACAACATCATCGCGGGCGTCCGCTACGCGATCTCGCGCTACGGGTCGGTGTCGAACGTGCCCGGCGTCGTCGGCACCAAGGACGGCAGCGGGTACGTCGGCTACTAGGGAACGGACAGCGAAAAGGGCCCGGACGTGATCGTCCGGGCCCTTTCGTCAAGGCGTCGTCAGCCGCAGTTGGCCCAGCCCGCGCTCGTCGAGCCGGAGCCCACGCTGCCGGAGTAGCGCACGCACTTCCCGGCGGCCGGCAGCTTCACCGGTCCCGCGTAGTACTCGAAGTTGCCCGAGTCGGTCTTGCTGGGGCCGTTCTGGACCTCCAGGGTGGCCCGCACCGGGGTGGCCTTGCCCACGTCCACCGTCTTCATGGTGACCACGCAGTTCTGGCCGGTGCTGTTGTTCCAGAGCTGGTACGTGGCGCCGCCGGAGAAGGAGCTGGAGCGCTGGACGACGAAGCCCGAGCCGCACACCTGGGTGGGCGTGTACGGGTTCTTCACCGGGGCCGCCTGCTTGGCCGTCGCCTTGGGCTGCGTCGGCGTGGGCTTGGGCTGGGTCGGGGTGGGCTTCGGCTGGGTGGGCGTCGGCTTCGGCTTGGTCGGCGTGGGCTTCGGCTCCGGGGCCTGCGTCGGCTTCTCCGTGGGCTTCTCGGAGGGCTTCTCCGTCGGCTTCTCGGAGGGCTTCTCCGTCGGCTGCTCCGAGGGCTGCTCGGTCGGCTTCTCGGAAGGCTTCTCCGTCGGCTGCTCGGAGGGCTGCTCCGTCGGCTTCTCCGTCTTGGTGACGGTCGCCGTCGGCTGCGGCTTCTTCTTCCTCTTGGTCGGCGTCGGCTCGGCCGCGGCGGTCGGGGCCGCCGTCGGCTGCTGCGTGACCGTGGGCACCACGACCGGCTGCGTCGGCATCGCCGTCGGCGTCGTCGGCACCGAGGTCAGCTCGGGCACGCCCGCGGTGGTCGTCGGCCACTCGGTCGGCAGCACCAGCGGGGCCACCCCGGCCTCGTCCACGTCGGGCGTGGCGCCCCACGGCACGGTGACCGTCGGCTGCGGCTGCTGCGGGACCGGGCCGCCGTCAGGCGCGGTCCCCTGCGGAACCGGGGCCGCGGACGCGCTGTTGGGCACCGGGATGCCGTCGGCGTTCGCCTGGGCGGCCACGGTGGTGCCGACCTGCTGGTACTCGACGTACCGGTTGGCGCCCCACAGGCCGATCGCGGAGACGAGCGCGACCGCGCCCACCCCGGCGACCAGGCCCATCGGGAACTTCCTGCGCGGCCCCTGCGAGCCCCTGGGCTGCACGGCCTCCAGCCGGATCTGCTGCGGCTGGGGCGGCTGCTGCGGCTGACCGCCCGGCTCGGGCGGGCCCCACATCGGCTCCGCCTGCTGCGGGACGCCCGGCACGGGCGAGCCCTGCATCGGGGGCACCTGCATGGGCGGGCCCTGCACCGGCTGGCCGGGGCCGCCCTGCGGGGGCACCATCGGCTGCATGCCCGGGAGCGGCACGGCCGGGATCGGGACGCCCTGGAGCGCCACGCCGGGAACGGGCACGCCCTCGATGGCGGTCTGGTCCGGCGCCTGCTGGCGGCCCGCGCCGGGGTCGCCGAGCACCTGCATGAGCGCGCTGTACGTGGTCGGCCGCTGGCTGACGTCCTTGGCCAGCGCCGACAGCAGGACGCGGCGCAGCGCCTCGTCCCCGACGCCCACCTCGGGCTCGCCGGTCAGCACGGCGTCGCGGTCGGCGAACGGCGGCTTGCCGGTGGCCGCGAACGTCATCGTCGCGGCCCAGGCGAACACGTCGGCGTACGGCCCGTACTGCAGGCCGGTGAGCTGCTCGGGGGCCTGGTAGCCGGGCTCGCCCACGGGGTCGCCGACGGTCACGTCGGTCACCCTCGGCCCCTCGGCGGCGAGGATCACGTTGTGCGGCGTGAGCGAGCGGTGGGTCAGGCCCGCCAGGTGCACGGCCGACAGCGCGGTCAGCACGCCGACGGCCACCCGCTCCAGCGCGTCGCCGGCCAGCGGCCCGTCGGCCTCGACGGCCTCGGCCAGGCTCTTGCCCTCGACGTGCTCGCGGACGACGTACGGGCGGTCCGCCAGGTAACCGGCGTCGAGCACCCGCGCCACGTACGAGCTGGAGACCCGCTGGGCGGCCAGGTAGGGCGCGAGGGCGTCGGGTGCCGGTTCGGGCACGCCGGGGAGCAGCTTGATGGCCCGGATGGGGGCGTCATCGGATTCCCGCCCGAGGAAGGTCTCCCCGCGCGGCCCCTCTCCCAGCAGCCCGAGGATGCTGTAATCACCGATCCGCTCGGGATCACCAGGGCGCAATGGGTGCATGCCCAAACCTTTCCACGGCAAAAAGCAAGATCTAGTTATATTCAACCAGATTGGTCACATACGCCACATAGGTTTCGGGCCGTACCCAACAATTCATGGTCTTGTTTCCTTGCTGACGCAGTAGGAGCCGCGGCGGGCCGGCGTCAGTCGGTACGGCCGGGACGCCAGCCCCTGCGGCGGCCCATCGGGACGAGCGCCCGCGCGACCGCGACGAGCAGCACGAGACCCAGCGCCGACGCCGCGACGATCAGCCCGAGGCTCCGCGCCGCGTGGTCGACGGGCGGCACCGCGGCCACCGCGCCCGGCGGGAGCGGCGCGGGCGGCGGCGGCGCCACCACGGGCGCGTTGGCCGGCTCGAACGGCAGCACGGCGCTGACCGCCTGCATGGGGTTGACCATCCCCGCCGTCGTGGTGCCCGTGCCCAGGTCGGCCGTGGCGATGACGCGCCGCCGCACCTGGTCCTGGTCGAGCGTCGGGAACCTGGCCCGCACCAGCGCCACCACCCCCGCCACGTACGGCACCGCGTAGCTGGTGCCCTCCAGCTCCAGGTTGTAGGCCTTGCCCGGCCAGGTGGAGGTGATGCTCTCGCCCGGACCCAGCACGGAGACCGGCGTCTTGTCGTTGGAGAACTCCGACAGCGCCCCCGACTGCCCGGCCGCGCCCACGGCCAGCACGCCCTCGTACGACGCCGGATAGGCCGGGATCGGGGTGCCGTCCTCGGCCCGCTTGTTGCCGGCCGCCGCCACGATCACCACGTCCTTGGCCAGCGCGTACGCCACCGCGTCCCGCAGCGCGGGGAAGTCGGTGGTGGCCGAGGAGATGTTGATGACGTCGGCGCCCTCGTCGGCGGCCGACCTGATCGCCTTGACCATCAGGTCGGGGTCGCCGTCGCGCTCGGTGTTGGTCTGCTTGTACGACAGCAGCTGCGCGGCCGGCGCCATGCCGTGGAAGGGCACGCCCTCGACGTACACGGCGCCGATGATGCCCGCGACCGCGGTGCCGTGCCCGATGCAGTCGCGGATGCCGGTGTTGGTGAGGTCGGCC
Source organism: Nonomuraea sp. NPDC049725 (assembly GCF_040674795.1). Lineage (NCBI taxonomy): Bacteria > Bacillati > Actinomycetota > Actinomycetes > Streptosporangiales > Streptosporangiaceae > Nonomuraea > Nonomuraea sp. NPDC049725. Next base: position 217,091 of record NZ_JBFANJ010000006.1, read on the forward strand.
CGGCCCGCCAGGCGGAGCTGCGGATGGTTCAGCTCGACGCCGCTGTCGATGATCGCCACCCGGACGCCCGCGCCGGTCGACAGCGGCCACACGCGCTTGGGGTCGAGCCGCTTCTGCGCCCAGGGCTCGGCGCCGGGAAGCTGCTGGGTGCCCCGCTTCGGCCGGCACTCGTCGGCGGTCGCCGCCGCCGCGGGCGCCACGCCGAGCTGAAGGGCCAGCAGGCAGGCCAGAAAGGCGCGGGCAATCATGTCCGAAAAGAGTAGCCTGCCCTGTCGATCAGGCAGAAGCCCCGGCCCGGACCGGGGCTCCCCCCGTCAGCGGGTCGCCGACTCGATGTTGCCCCGGTAGGTGTTGATGACCCGGGACGCCTCGTTGAGCTCTTCGGACATGCGCTGGAAGGCGGCACGGTAGTTCTGCCAGGCGCCCTGGAACCGCTGGGCGCCGGGGCCGGTCCAGGCGGTGCCGACCTTGGACGCCTCGCGGTCCAGCGCCGTCATCGTGGCGCGGACGGCCTCCGCCTGCTGCGTGAACTGGGTGGCCATGGCCTGCATTTCCGCAGGATCGCCACCGAGCATGCTCTGGCTCATGCGTACCTCCTGGATCGACATGAAAGCGCCCTCACCATAGACGCGTGAATCGCTGATCGCCCCGGTTATGCCGAGCGGCTATGGTCGTCCGGAGGATTGTTCGGCCCGTCCGGGGCAGCGGGGGTCCGTCCGGGATGGGCGCTTTAAACTCCGATGAGTACGAGCCAGGAAGGACGGACGTCGGTGCACAAGGTTCTGATCGCCAACCGCGGCGAGATCGCCGTACGAGTGGCACGGGCATGCAAGGACTCCGGCATCGGGAGCGTGGCCGTCTACGCCGACCAGGACCTCGACTCCCTGCACGTCAGGGTCGCCGACGAGGCCTACTCCCTGGGCAGCGCGTCCCCCGCCGAGACCTACCTCGACATCGGCAAGCTGCTGGCGGTCGCCGAGCGCTCCGGCGCCGACGCCGTGCACCCCGGCTACGGCTTCCTGGCCGAGAACGCCGACTTCGCCCAGGCGGTCATCGACGCCGGGCTCACCTGGATCGGGCCGCCGCCCGCCGCCATCGCCGCGCTCGGCGACAAGGTGCAGGCCAGGCACATCGCCCAGAAGGTCGGCGCGCCGCTCGTCGCCGGCACCAAGGACCCGGTCTCGGGGGCCGCCGAGGTCGTCGCGTTCGCCGAGGAGCACGGGCTGCCGATCGCCATCAAGGCCGCCTACGGCGGCGGCGGGCGCGGCATCAAGGTCGCCCGCCGCCTGGAGGAGGTGGCCGAGCTGTACGAGTCGGCCGTCCGCGAGGCCGTGGCGTCCTTCGGCCGGGGCGAGTGCTTCGTCGAGCGCTACCTCGACCGGCCGCGCCACGTCGAGACCCAGTGCCTGGCCGACCGCGAGGGCAACGTGGTCGTGGTCAGCACCCGCGACTGCTCGCTGCAGCGCCGCCACCAGAAGCTGGTGGAGGAGGCCCCCGCGCCGTTCCTCACCCAGGAGCAGGTCGACATCCTCTACTCCAGCTCCAAGGCCATCCTCAAGGAGGCCGGCTACGTCGGGGCCGGCACCTGCGAGTTCCTCGTCGGCGAGGACGGCACGATCTCGTTCCTGGAGGTCAACACCCGCCTCCAGGTCGAGCACCCGGTGTCGGAGGAGGTCGCGGGCGTCGACCTGGTGCGCGAGATGTTCCGCATCGCCGACGGCGAGCCGATCGGCTACGGCGACCCTGAGCTGCGCGGCCACTCCATCGAGTTCCGCGTCAACGCCGAGGACGCGGGCCGCAACTTCCTGCCGACTCCCGGCACGCTCACCGCGATGCGCGCGCCGTCGGGTCCCGGCGTACGGCTCGACTCCGGCTACGAGGCCGGGATGACCGTGCCCCAGACGTTCGACTCGCTGGTGGCCAAGCTGATCGTGACCGGCCGCACCCGCCGGGAGGCGCTGGAGCGCGCGCGCCGGGCGCTGGCCGAGTTCGAGATCGACGGGATGCCGACCGTGCTGCCGTTCCACCGGGCGGTCGTGACCGACCCGGCCTTCACGGGCGAGCCGTTCGCCGTCCACACCCGGTGGATCGAGACCGAGTTCGACAACACGATCCCGCCCTACGCCGGCGCCCCCGAGACGGCCGAGCCGGTGTCGCGGGAGACGGTGACGGTCGAGGTCGGCGGCAAGCGCCTGGAGGTCGTGCTGCCTGCCGGGCTCGGCGCGGGCGCCGCTACGCCCTCGGCGAACAAGAAGCCCAGGCGGGCCGGGGGCGGCGCCCGCACGGCCGCCACCGGCGGCGACTCCCTCGTCACGCCGATGCAGGGCACGATCGTCAAGGTCGTGGCCGCCGACGGCGACACCGTGGCCGAGGGCGACACCGTGGTGGTGCTGGAGGCCATGAAGATGGAGCAGCCGCTGACCGCGCACAAATCCGGCGTCATCACCGGGCTCTCCGCCGCCGTCGGCCAGACGATCACCTCCGGGGCCGTGATCTGCGAGATCAAGGACGCCTGAGCGTCACCGGCGCCGAGATCGAGGGCAAAGATTCGCGGCGCGGGCGTCCGGACCCGCCAGGATGCCCGCACCGGGGCGCGCCCGGAGCGCGCCGGGCGGGTAACGTGCGCAGTGAGGAACTTTGCCGACCGCCCGTTCGTCCTCATGGGCGAAGGAGGCTTGCTGCCAATGACCCATTCGCTGCGCCGTGCAGGGGCCGCGATCGCGGCTCTGATCGCCGGTCTACTCGTTGTTCTCGCGCTGTCCCCTGCCGCCAACGCGGCCGCCGCGCCCCCTGACGCCCAATCCGTGCTGGCCCACTGGAAGGACCAGAAAGATCCGCTCTTCGTGCAGTCCGGCTCACCGCTGACCTCCGACGAGCAGTCGGCGATCCGCGAAGCGCTGAAGGACTCCAAGAGCAGCATCTACGTGGCCGCCCTGCCCGACGGCACGCTGGCCTCCAACGCCGCCGCCGGTCCTTACCTGAAGCAGCTCGGCGAGGCCGTGTCCGCGGCCAAGAGCGGCGAGGTGACGATCGCGGTGCTCGACGGCAAGTCGCTGTTCGCCGCGTCCAACTTCAGCCGCTACACCGGGCAGGCCGCCAACCTGTCCACCCGCAACCACGACAACCTGTCCGACGGCATGAAGGACTTCGTCGAGCGGGTCAACCTGCTGGCCACCAACAAGCGCTCCTCCGCGCTCACCTCCGGCCCGGTCGGCGGCAGCGGCGGCGGCACCGGCGTGCTCGCCACGCTGGGCGTGCTCGCGCTCGCCGGCGGCGGCGGCTACTTCCTCTACTCGCGCAACAAGAAGAAGAAGCAGGCCATCCAGGACGCCAAGGACCTGGCCGCGGTCAAGCAGACCGTCGAGGAGGACGTCACCAAGCTCGGCGAGGAGATCACCGCGCTCGACACCGACGTCACGCTCGCCGGCCAGGGCGGCAGCCACATCCAGGAGTGGCAGCAGGCTCTCGACTCCTACGAGAAGGCCAAGACGCAGCTCAACGCGGTGGAGCGACCCGACCAGGTGCGCGAGGTGACCCAGACGCTGGAGGACGGCCGCTACGCGCTGGCCGTGGTGAAGGCCCGGGTCAACAACCAGCCGGTGCCCGAGCGCCGGGCGCCCTGCTTCTTCAACCCGCAGCACGGCCCGTCGGTGCGCGACGTGCGCTGGGCGCCGCAGGGCGGGGTGGCGCGTGACGTGCCCGCCTGCGCCGCCGACGCCGAGGCCGTCGAGCGCGGCTTCGACCCGCAGATGCGCGAGGTCATGGTCAACGGCCAGCGCCGCCCCTACTACGACGCGGGCCCGGCCTACCAGCCCTACGCCTACGGCTACTACGGCGGCTTCGGCGACATCATGACCGGCATGTTCATCGGCACGATGATGGGCAGCATGATGGGCGGCTGGGGCATGGGCGGCTACGGCGCCGGCTATGCCGAGGGCATGTCCGACGCGGGTGGCGGCGACTTCGGCGGCGACATGGGCGGTGGCGGCTGGGGCGACTTCGGCGGAGACTTCGGTGGCGGAGACTTCGGCGGAGGCGACTGGTAACAGCCCGCACGACCCTTTCCGGGCGCGTCCCCTTCGGGGGGCGCGCCCTTCGCGTTTCCGGCGCCTTCGCACCGAACTTCGAAATTACGTATTATCGGAAATATGAAGCGAGTAGCTGTCCTCTCCGCCCTGGTCGTGGCCGCGCTCGCCCTGCTCATCGCCCCCCGCCCGCCCGCCCTGAGCCCCGCCACGACCGGCGACGCCGCCCTCGCCCAGCAGGTACGCCGCGCCGCCGGCGACGCCGGGTACCAGGGCCTGTCGGTGGCCCTGATCGAGAACGGCCGCGTCCGCCACGCCGGAGTCGGCGACACCGGCGGCCCCGATCCCCGCCCCGTCGGCCCCGGCACCGCCTACGAGCTGGGCTCCATCACCAAGACCATGACCGGGATGCTGCTCGCCGACCTCGGCCTCTCCCCCGACACCCCCGTCCGCGACCTGCTGCCCGCCGTCCCGTTCTCCGACCCCGCCGTCGGCTCCGCCACCCTCGCCGAGCTGTCCTCCCACCGCGCCGGAGTGCCCAGCGTGCGCACCACCCCGGCCGGCTTCCTCCGCTCCTACCTGTACGTCTTCGGCGGCGCCGACCCCTACGCGGCCGCCGGGCCCCAGCAGGCACTCGCCGACGCCGCCGCCGTCTCCGCCTCCGGCCGGGGCAAGGTGTCCTACTCCAACCTCGGCGTCTCACTCCTCGGCCTCGCCCTCGCCGAACACGCCCGCACCGACTACGAGACGCTGCTGCGCGACCGGCTCCTCCGGCCGCTCGGCATGACCTCCACCGTCGTCCTCCATCCCGGCGAACCGCTCCCCGCCGGGCACGCGCACGGCCGGAGCCAGTACGGCCAGCCCATGGACCCCTGGCGCGACCACGGCCACGCCGGCGCGGGCGGAGCCGTCTGGTCCACCTCCCACGACATCGCCCGCCTCGTCCAGGCCGTCATGGCGGGCACCGCCCCCGGCGCCGACGCCGCCAAGCCCCGCTTCCCCGCAGGCGAGCACCGGCGCATCGGCTACGGCTGGTTCACCACCGCCTACGGCGACCGCCAGATCACCTGGCACAACGGCGCCACCGGCGGGCACAGCACCTACGCGGGCTTCGACCCCGCGAGCGGGCGCGGCGTGGTCGTCCTCGGCAACACCAGCAAGGACGTCGACGACCTCGGCCGGCGCCTCCTCGGCGTCACCCCGCCCGACGGCGGCGACGGGCCCCCGATCCGCGAACTCCTCTTCGCCCTCACCTTCCCCTTCATCGGGCTCGGGCTGCTCTACTCCGCCTTCCGCAACCCCGCCCTCGACCGGGTCTCCGCCGTCAGCCGCGTCCTCTGGGCGGCCCTGTTCCTCTGGCTCGGCCACCGCGCCGGCGCCTGGGGTCCCGTCCCCCCGTTCGCCTGGGCCCTCGGCGCCGCCACCCTCGCCGCCGCCACGGCCGCCACCCTCACCCGCTGGCCCACCCTGCCCCTCGCCTCCCGGCCCCCCGCCTGGCACACCTGGCTGTCCCCAGCGGTGCCCGCCGTGTTGCTGGGAGCTTTCGGGGCCTTCTTGATCCTTTGACGGCCCCACGACGAGCCGGCAGACCCGACGACGGCGCACGCCTTCGCAGGAAGCAACCCCACCGCCTCCCCGAAGCCCACGCCCCTGAGAAGGCGAGGTCCCGCTGCAGCGGGCGTCTCTTCGGGGAGGGAGGCGGCTCGGGGCAGCCGCCGCCCTCCCTGGAAAGGCCGCGCCCGCTACGGCGGGCGTCTCAAAGGGAGGGGGCCTGGGGCCTAGGTGCTGGCGCGGAGGGCCAGGTGTGGGGGGAGGAGGGTGGCCTGGGGGGCGGGCTTGCCGGCGAGTTTGTCCATGACGAGGCGCACCGCTTCGCGGCCGACCTCCTCGGCGGGGATGAGGACGGAGGTGAGCGGCGGGCTGGCGCGTTCGGCGACGTCGTCGGGGCAGATGGCGACCACGGCGACGTCGTGGGGGACGCGTTTGCCGAGCTGGCGCAGGGCGCTGAGGACGTGGCCGACGGCGGCTTCGTTGTGGACGACGAGGCCGGAGAGGCCGGGCCGGTCGGTCAGGAGCGTGCGGACGGTCTCGTACACCTCGTCGAAGGTCTCCTCGCAGGGCAGGGCGACGCCGGTGACGTGGTGGACGGTGAGAGCGGCGAGGAAGCCTTCGCGGGTGCGGCGGGCGAAGCCGGTGCCGCGTTCGTAGACGACGGCGGGGGCGCCGAGGAGGGCGATCTCGGTGTGGCCGCGTTCGGCGAGGTGGGCGACGCAGCGTTCGCCGGCGGCGGCGAAGTCGAGGTCGACGCAGGTGAGGCCGGCGGGTGAGGCGGGGAAGCCGATGAGGACGCTGGGTTCGGCGAGGTCGCGCAGGAGGGGGACGCGGCGGTCGTCGAGTTCGACGTCCATGAGGACGAAGGCGTCGACGAGGGCGCTGGCGGCGACGCGGCGGATGCCGTCGGTGCCTTCGTCGGCGGTGAGGAGGAGCACGTCGTGGTCGTAGCCGCGGGCGGCGGTGACGACGGTGCTGGCGAAGCGCATGAGGACGGGCACGTGCATGCCGGCGCGCAGGGGCAGGACGAGGGCGATGACGTTGGCGCGTTTGCTGGCGAGGGCGCGGGCGCCGGCGTGGGGGTGGTAGCCGAGGGCGTTGATGCTGTCGAGGACGCGGCGCCGGGTGTCGGCGGAGATGGTGCGTTTGCCGCTGAGCACGTAGGAGACGGTGCTGACGGCCACGCCGGCGTGCCGGGCGACTTCGGCGATCGTGACCGTGCGCCCGCTCAAGCGCCGGCTCCGAGGTCGAGCTGGGCCAGCGTGATGCCGTCGTTCTCGAACACGACATAAAGATCGTGCACGCCGCGCACGCCCGCAAGGGAGGCGGCGATGGCGTGCTGGTCGTGGCGGCCGGTGCGGGGCACGGGGAAGGTGGCGAGGGACTTGCCGTAGAGGGGGTCGCCGAGGCGCAGGGTGATGACGCCGCCTTCGGTGCTGCCGGCGACGGCGAGGCAGGAGGCGGCGCCGGTGAGGTCGACCTGGCGGAAGAGGATCCAGGCGCCTTCGGTCTCGGCGCGTACGGCTTCGCCGTTCTCGCGGGCGGCGTCGGTGAAGGTGACGGCGTCGTAGGAGTCGTGGTCGACGGCGCGCAGGAGGCCGCGGCGGGGCGGGACGCTCTCGCCGGTGACCTCGAAGCGGGCGCTGAGCCGCAGGTCGGTGGCGCTGCGGCCGACCATGAGCTGGTGCGGGGCGGTCTCGACGACGAAGCGGCTGCGGGTGACGTCCCAGAAGGCGAGCTCGGTCACGGGCAGGGTGAGGCGGACGGTGCGGCTCTCGCCGGGGGCGAGGCGGACGCGTTCGAAGCCGCGCAGGCGGCGCAGCGGCTGCTTGACGCGGGAGCGCTGCTGGTGGGTGTAGAACTGGACGACTTCGGCGCCGGGCCGGTCGCCGGTGTTGGTCACGGTGACCTCGCCGGTCACCGTGTCTCCCGTCAGAGTCACGCGCAGGCCGCTGTAGTCGAAGGCGGCGTAGCTGAGGCCGTGGCCGAAGGGGTAGCGGGGGGTGCCGCGGAAGTAGAGGTAGGTGGCGTCGGCGGTGATGATGTCGTAGTCGAGCAGGTCGGGGAGCTCCTGTTCGGAGCGGTACCAGGTCTGGGTGAGCCGGCCTTCGGGGTCGGCGTCGCCGAAGATCACGTCGGCGAGGGCGTGGCCGTACTCCTGGCCGCCGTGGGCGGACCAGAGGACGGCGGGCAGCCCGGTGGCGGTCCAGGTGAGCGGGTAGCCGCTGGTGACGACCATGACGGTGCGCGGGTTGGCGGCGCGCACGGCTCGGACGACGGCGTCCTGGGCTGGGGCGAGGGCAAGGGTGGTGCGGTCCTCGGTCTCGCGGCCGTTGACGAGGGGGTGGTCGCCCACGACGACGACGGCCACGTCGGCGGCGGCGGCCAGGTCGGCGGCCTGCCGGGCGCCGTCCCTGATGACGTCCATGACGAGCCAGACGGCCTGGTCGGCGTCGTCGACGAGGCGCAGGGTGCCGTCGTCGGCGGCGCCGACGTAGCAGCCGGTGGAGATGTGGCGCAGGGCGAGCGAGCCGCGCGGGCGCTCCTCCATGCGGAACGTCTGGCGCACCTCCCACCCGTTGGGCCCCGGCTGGTCGTTGACGAGCACCCCGTCGGCCACGGACACGAACCGGCCGGTGGCCACGGCGCGCAGGGCGTAGGCGCCGCCGCCCCAGTCGAACACGTCGAACGTGTCGGCCTCCGCGCTGCCGAGGCTGAGCGGCCCGCCGGCGGGGTCGGCGGTCACGGGCCCGGCCTCGGCGGTGAGCGTGACCCGGTCGACGCCTTCGCAGAACACGGTCGTGCACCGTTCGGCGATCCCGCCTCGGGCGGTGACGGCGTACGGGAGGGTGCCGCTGTACCAGTCCTCCAGGACGGTGTCGCCGAGCTGCCCGATGACGGCGACGGTGGTGACGTCGCGCAGCGGCAGCAGCCCGTCGTTGTCGAGCAGCACGATCGAGCGCCGGGCCGCCTCGCGGGCGAGCTCCTGGTGCGCGGGGCAGTTGACGACCTCTTCGGTGATGTCGTCGTACGGGGTCGCGGGGTCGAACTCGCCGAGCCGGAACCGGATCGACAGGGCGTGCCGCACGGCGGTGTCGATGTCGTCCTCGGTGAGCAGCCCCTGGTCGAGGGCGTCGCGCAGGTGGCCGAGGGTGGCCTCGGCGCGGTCGTCGTCCTGGGTGAAGCTGTCGAGCCCGGCGCGGACGGCGTGCGCGTACGCCTCGGCGGGGGTGTCGTGGTAGCCCTGGAGGCCGTACAGGTTGCCGGGGGCGTAGGCGTCGCTGACGACGAGCAGGTCGTCGGGCGCCCAGGCGCGCAGCAGTTCGTTGATCAGCGGGCTGAGGTGGGCGGGGCGGCCGTTGACGAGGTTGTAGGAGGGCATGACGGCGACGGCGGCGCCCTGTTCGAGCGCGGGGCGGAAGGCGGGCAGCTCGTACTCGTGCAGCACGCGCGGCGGGAGGTTGCTGGAGGTCTCGCAGCGGTCGGTCTCGTTGTTGTAGGCGAGGAAGTGCTTGAGCGTGGGCGCCGTCTTCAGTACGGGAGCGCTCCCACGAAGGCCGTGGGCGTACGCCGCGCCCATGAGACCGGTCAGCCAGGGGTCCTCGGAGTAGCCCTCCTCGTTGCGCCCCCAGCGCGGGTCGCGCAGCGGGTTGACGACCGGGGCCCACACGTTGCGCCCGGCGCCGGTCGGGTCCTTGTGGTGGAAGGCCAGCACCTCGTCGCCGGTCGCCTCGCCGACCCGGCGGACCAGCTCCGGGTCCCAGGTCGAGGCCAGCCCGATCGCCTGCGGGAACACGGTGGCGGGCCCGAGCCAGGCCAGGCCGTGCAGCGCCTCGGTGCCGGTGCGGAACCGGCCGACGCCCAGCCGCTCGACGGGCGCCTGGTACTGGTGCAGCAGGCCCACCTTCTCGGCCAGAGTGAGCCTGCTCGACAGGTCGGCGATCCGGTCGGGGAGGGGGAGCTCGGGGTCGCGGAAGGGTTCGTGCATGGCCATCCTCTGAGGGGGTGTCGAAGCGCTTCGATGACCGGCCGGGGGCGTTTCGGAGATGTTTCGTGGAGTTTCATGAAGGGTGCACGTCGCCGCGAACCCGGGTCAAGAGTTTCGCGAGATTCCTCCGGGCAATCTTCCCGAATCCACCGAGTCGAGCACGCGGGCGGCGCCGCCCAGCGCGGCGGCGTCGTGCCCGAGCGTCGAGGCCACCACCCGCACGCCGCCGGCCTGCGGCGCGATGGCCCGGTCGGCGACCTCGGCGTGCACGGCGGGCAGCAGCCACGGCGCGAGCGGCACGTAGTAGCCGCCGAGGATGACGACCTCCGGGTTGAGCAGGTTGGCGATGATCGACACGCCCCGGCCGAGCCCGGCGCCGACGGAGGCGAGCAGGGTCAGCGTGCTGTCGTCGCCCGCGCGGGCCGAGCGCACGACCTCCTCGATCTCCACCTCGATCTCGGCCGGTGAGGGGTCCAGCCGGCGCAGCACGGCGCCGATGCCGGCCACCGCCTCCAGGCAGCCGCGCCGCCCGCAGCGGCACTCCGGGCCGTCCGGGTCGAGCTGGACGTGGCCGAGCTCGCCGCTGTAGCCGAGCGCGCCGCGCCGCAGCCGCCCGTCGAGGATGACGCCCGCGCCGACGCCGATCTCGCCGGTCAGGTAGATCAGGTCGGCGGCCCCGGCGTGGGCGCCGAACCGCTGCTCGGCCAGGGCCGCCAGGTTGGCGTCGTTGTCGACCTGGATGGCGAACCCGGGATCGCGCAGCGCCTTGGCCAGGTCGCCGCCGATGTCGGCGTCGTACCAGCCGAGGTTGGGCGCGATGCGCACGGTGCCCTGCACGTCGACGAGGCCGGGCAGGCCGACGGCGAGTCCGAGGACCTGCCGCTCCTCCTTGGCCATCCGGTTGACCACCCGCCGGACGATCGCGGCGACGGCGGCCACGCCCTGGTTGACCGAGTCACCGGCGCCGAACGAGCGCCGCCAGGTGAGCAGCCGCTCCCCGGCCAGCCCGGTGGCCACGGCGGTGACGTAGTCGACGTTGATCTCGACGCCGATCGCGGCGTAGGGCGAGCCGTCGAGCACGAGCATCGTGGCGGGCCTGCCCACGCGGTTCTCCGTCAGGCCGGTCTCGCGCACCAGCCGCCGGTCGATGAGGTCGGCGACCAGGCTGGACACGGTGGCCTTGTTCAGCCCCGTCGACGCCGCGATGTCGGCCCGGGAGCACGGCGCGTGCTCGCGCACGAAGCGCAGCACGACCGCGAGGTTGGTGGCCCGGACGTCCGCGAAGTCGGCCGGCTGCGGGCCGGTCGTGGATGTGATCAATATCAGCCCCGTTCCCGCCGAGAAGTGACCCCAGCATGCCGCATCGCGGGCTCCCTTCACCAACCTGTGACCGTGACGCTCCCTTGTGGGTACGGTCACAGTCTACTAATTTGTTTGGTCGAAATACCAACTAATTTTCTCGAGGCCATCCCCCACTCAGAGAAGGGACCGAGCCATGTCACCTCAGACGACCCGTCGCGGGTTTCTCGGCCTGGTAGGTGCGGGCGTCCTGGCGGCGACCACCGGCTGCGCGGAGAAGCGCGAGCTGTCCAAAGGCACGGCCGTGGCCGCGGACAAGCTCAAGAGCCTGGTGCCGAACCGGATCCCGTTCGAGATCCCCGGTCTCACGCCCGACCTGCCCGGCTCCGAGTTCGTCTACCCGGGCTTCGTCACCCGGCCGGCCCAGATGGTGCGGGCGGTCACGGCCAAGCCGCTGACCAGCGGCAAGGAGGTGACGGCGATGACGCCGCTGTGGGGCACGGTCCCTCCGGGGCTCGGCGACAACTCCTACTACGAGACCGTCAACGAACGGCTCGGCGGCACCGTCCGGTTCAACATCTCCGACGGCAACACGTACGTACAGAAATTGAACACCCTCCTGGCCAGCGGCGACGTCCCCGACATGATGCAGATCCCCGGCTGGAACCTCATCACGATCGCGCACTTCACCGAGGCCGCCAACAAGCTCTTCGCCGACCTGTCGCCCTACCTGGCCGGGAACAAGGCCAAGGAGTTCCCGCTGCTGGCCAACTACGACACCGCCGCCTGGCACTACGGCGTGTTCGGCGGCGTCCTCCAGGGCATCCCGTGGCAGAACGACCCGTACGCGCTCGCCACGTTCGTCCGCCAGGACATCCTCGACGAGCTCGGCCTGGCACAGCCCAAGAGCGCCGACGACCTGCTCGTGCTCGGCAAGGAGCTGACCGACCCGAAGAAGAAGCGCTGGGCGTTCGGCGCCGTCGACCAGGAGATCCAGCGCGCCTTCAACTCCCCGCGCGAGTGGCGCAACGTCGGCGGCAAGCTGCTCTACAAGTACGAGACCGACGAGTTCGCCGCCTCGGTCGAGTTCGTCACCAAGCTCTTCGAGAGCGGCTGGGTGCACCCGGACGTCGTGGCCAACAAGGACGCCGACCAGAAGGCGCCCTTCGGCAGCGGCCAGCTCGTCATCTACAAGGACGGCCCCGGCTCCTGGCACGAGGCGCTGGGCCGCTTCCTGCCGGACAACCCCAAGTTCGACATGCGGGCGGTCGCCCCCTACCCGGCCAAGCCGGGCGGCAAGGTCATGGTGTGGCGCAACGAGCCCGCCGGCATGTTCACCTTCATCAAGAAGGGCCTCGGCGACGCGCGCACCCGCGAGCTGCTCGCGCTGGCCAACTGGTGCTCGGCGCCGTTCGGCACGCAGGAGTACGAGCTGGTCAACAACGGCGTCGAGGGCAAGCACTACGACGTCAAGGACGGCAAGGTCGCGCCCACCGCGCTCGGGCGCAAGGAGGTCGCGCCCACCTACCTGTTCCTGTCGGGCCGGCCCGGCGCCACCTCGCAGAGCCAGTACCCCGGCTACGTCCAGGCGATGTGGGAGTGGCAGAGCGCCGCCTCCAAGCACCTGGAGAACGACCCGTTCGTCGGCATCCGCGTCGAGGTGCCGTCGAAGATGGCCGCGCTCGCGCAGCCGACCGAGGACAAGCTCAACGAGATCTACCGGGGCAAGCGGCCGGTCTCCGAGTGGAAGCAGATCGTGAAGGAATGGCAGGACCAGGGCGGCAACGAGGCCAGGGAGTTCTACAGCAAGGTCGCCCGGGAGAACGGCAGGCTGTGATCTCCGCGACCGCCGCCACGCCGCGCCGGGGGCGGGCCGCCAAGCCCGGCAAGGAGCTGACCTGGCGGGCCAAGCTGCGCAGGGACTGGCCGCTGGTCCTGATGAACCTGCCGATGCTGCTGGTCGTCCTGGCCTTCTGGTGGATCCCGGCGCTCGGCAACGTCATCGCCTTCCAGGACTACAACCCCTACACCGACGGCATCCTGGGCAGCCCGGTCATCGGGTTCACGAACTTCGCGCTGCTCTTCGAGGATCCGCAGTTCCTGCGCGCGATGGTGAACACGCTGGCGATCACCGCGTTCCAGCTCGTGTTCTACTTCCCGGTGCCGATCATGCTGGCGCTGCTGCTCAACAGCGTGGTCTCGGCCCGGCTGCGGGCGTTCGTGCAGGGTGTCGTCTACATGCCGTACTTCTTCTCCTGGGTGCTGGTCGTGGCCATCTTCCAGCAGATGTTCGGCGGGGCCGGGCTGCTGTCGCAGCTCCTGCGCGAGCGGGGCCACGAGGGCGTCGACTGGATGACGAACTCCGACACGTTCATCCTGCTGCTGACGTCCCAGACGATCTGGAAGGACGCGGGCTGGGGCGCGATCATCTTCCTGGCCGCGCTCAGCACGATCAGCCCGAGCCTGTACGAGGCCGCGGCGGTCGACGGCGCCAAGCGGTGGCGCCGGATGTGGCACATCACGCTGCCCGGCCTGCGCCCGGTCATCATCCTGCTGCTGATCCTGCGCCTGGGCGACGCGCTGAACGTCGGGTTCGAGCAGTTCATGCTGCAGCGCAGCGCCGTCGGGAGCGAGGCGTCGGAGGTGTTCGACACCTTCGTCTACTGGTCCGGCCTGCGCACCGGCGACCTCGGATACGGCGCGGCCGCCGGGTTGTTCAAGGGACTGGTCGGGCTGCTGCTGATCCTGGCGGCGAACCGGGTGGCCCACGCGTTCGGCGAGCGAGGGGTGTATTCGAAGTCATGACGCTCTTGGCGACGAGGCGGGGCAGGAAGCCCGCCGGGCTGGCGGCGTGGGAGGAGGCGCCCTCCCCCGCGGGCCGGGTCGGCAAGGGCACGCTGCTCACGCTGATCGTGCTGGCCGTGCTGTTCCCGCTCTACACGATCGTGCTGACGAGCCTGAGCTCGGCGGCGACCGTGAACCGGGTGGGCGGGCTGGTCCTGGTGCCCGAAGGCATCCATTTCGACGCCTATATCCAAATATTTTCGGACTCGGTGGTCAGCCGGGCCGTCCTGGTGAGCACGCTCGTGACCGTCGGCGGCACCGCCATCAGCCTGGGCGTCAGCGTGCTGGGCGCGTACTCGCTGTCGCGGCCCGGCTCGTTCGCGCACCGGCCGCTGCTGTTCAGCGTGCTGCTGATGTTCGTGTTCTTCCCCGGCATCATCCCCGTCTACCTGATGGTCAGCGGGCTCGGGCTGAAGGACAGCTACTGGTCGCTCATCCTGCCGACTGCCGTGTCCGCGTTCAACGTCGTGGTGCTGCGGGCGTTCTTCATGAACATCCCCGGCGAGATCATGGACAGCGCGCGGATCGACGGGGCCGGCGAGTTCCGCATCCTGTGGCGGATCGTGCTGCCCATGTCCAAGGCGGTCACGGCGGTCGTCGGCCTGTTCTACGCGGTCGGCTACTGGAACGCCTGGTTCAACGCGATGCTCTACATCGACGACACGCGCAAGTGGCCGCTGGCGCTCATCCTGCGGCAGTACGTGGTCGACTCCAACCCGCTGCCCACCGCGACGCTGGGCGTGAGCGGCATGGGGCACGACGCTCCCCCGACGCTGGCGATCAAGATGGCGATCGTGGTGATCGCGGTGGTCCCGGCACTGGTCATCTACCCGTTCGTGCAGCGCCACTTCACCAAGGGCGTGATCGTGGGGGCGATCAAGGGCTGAGGGCGAGGGGGCGGCCCGGGCGCCGCCCCCTCGCGCTCAGGTCAGCTCGCCGCGCAGGTGAGCGTGGCCGGCGGGGTGTTGCTCCCGGAGTGGCCGCCGGTGAAGCCGAACGACGTGCTCGCGCCCGGCTGGACGGCGCCGTTGTAACCGGCGTCGGTCACGCTCACCGCGGCGCCCGTCTGGGTGTGGGAGCCGTTCCAGAGCTGGGTGATGCGCTGGTCGCCGGGGAACGTCCAGGTGACCTTCCAGCCGGAGACGGCCGAGGCGCCGGTGTTCTTGACCGTCACGCCCGCCTGGAAGCCGCCCGGCCACTGGTTGCCGGGCTGGTAGGTGGCGGTGCACGCCTTGTCGGTGGTCGGGGTGACCGTGGCCGTGGGGGTGACCGTGGCCGTCGGGGTGATCGTCGGCTCGGGGCCGGTGCGGTCGCCGTAGATGATGCCCCGGCCGTTGGTGCCCAGGTAGACGCGCCCGTACACGCGCGGGTCGCCCGTCAGGGCCTCGCCCATGTTGCCCCACTGGTGCTCGTCGTCGTTGATGCGCACCCAGGACGAGCCCGCGTCGTCGGACCGGTAGAGCCCCGTGACGCCGCCGACGGTCGCCACCGCGTACAGGGCCTGGTAGGTGGCGCCGGGCGCGGCCTTGCCGAAGCCGACGTTCACCGCCGACGTGATGCCGGGCAGCTTGGTGAACGAGGCGCCGCTGTCGGTCGAGTGGAACAGGCCCGTCCCGCCGGCGAGCCAGACGTCGCCCTCCCTGCCCGGCAGCGCCTTGAAATGGGTGTTGCCCTCGGCGGGCAGCCCGGTCGCGGCCGTGGCGGTGAAGCTCGCGCCGCCGTCGGTGCTGACGTAGAAGCGGCCGGCGCTGAAGCCGTAGAACTTCATCGGGTTCACCCGGTCCGACTCGACGATCGCGCCCGTGGGCAGGCCACGCGCCTGCTGCCAGGAGGTGCCGTAGCCGACGGAGTAGTGCGGGGCGACGCCCTTGGGCGCCCACACGAACCGGGAGCCGTCGGCCGCCGCCGCGACCGTGCCGCCCTCGTCGATCCCGCCCGGCTCGCCGCCCTGGAACCAGTTCGCGCCGCCGTCGGTCGAGAAGGCGACGTGGCTGTCGTTCGGCCGGTCGGCGTCGGTGAAGTTGCCGGCCCTGACCATGACGGCCGGGTTCTTCTCGGCGTAGTCGAGGCTGGTGGTCGAGGTGAACCCGGGCGAGGAGAACATCATCGGCGGCACCGCGTCCAGGTCCGTGTGGCGGAAGCCGCCGATGTCGCCCAGCGCGCTGACCAGCGGCGCGCCGGTCGGCGGGCTGACCAGGTCGAGGACCGCGGTCTCCTCCAGGCCCCGGACCATCGGCCTGATCGTGAACTGGCCGCCGGAGTCCCACCGGGTGAGGTCCTCGGTGCCGTAGATGGTCGCGCCGGTGCCGTACATCATCCTGTCGGAGTCGAACGGGTCGATCTCCAGCGATTCGGTCATCCAGCCGAGCTTGGGCGTGACCTCCGGCGGCTGCGGGTTGGTGCCGAACGTCAGCCACGGCACCTCGGCGATGTCCATCTTGTAGCGGAAACTACGGTTCGGGTACGAGGTCCAGTCCCATACGCGGGTCCAGGTGGCGCCCGAGTCGGTGGACCTGAAGAAGATCACGTCGGGCCACCAGGAGATCTGCGTGGCGACCATGAGCGTGCCCGGGTTCTGCCGGTCGAGGGTGAGGCCGCTGTAGCCGAAGTAGTCGTCGGCGCTCTCCGACGGCACCGGGCTGACCTGCGTCCACGTGCCGGTCGCGGTCGCGTACCGCCACACGTCGCCCTTGGCGCCGTCGTACGGGCCGCCGGTGTCGCTGGTGGCGATGAACAGGTGGCCGTTCTCGGTGTCGAGCACGCCCTTGTGCGCGATGTAGCCGGTCGGCTGCCCGGCCAGCCGCTCCCAGGTGGCCCCGGCGTCGGTGGTGCGGTAGACGGTGTTGTCCTTGTCGGCGACGCCCACGTAGATCGTCCGGGTGGCGCTGCCCGGCGACGAGGAGCGCGGGTCGTAGGTCACCCAGACGACGCCGGGCCGGTGGCTGAGATAGCCGTTGGGGTCGTCCGGGTCCTGGGCGTAATCGCCGGGGTTGGGGAAGCTTGCCACCTTCGCCCAGGTCGCGCCGTGGTCGGTGCTGCGCCACAGGCCGTTGCCGTTGGGCGTGCCGAGGTACAGGACACTGTTCTTGTTCGGGTCGACGGCCAGCGCCTCGCCCATGCCCCGGCCCGGCATGTTGCCGCCGAGCTTGAACGGCAGCTCGGCGGCCTGCCAGGAGTCGCCCTTGTCGGTGGAGCGGAGGACGGCCCCGTTGCCGGGGTCCCAGTCGTTGGTGTACATGCCGACGGCGGCGTAGACCCGGTCGGTGTCGACCGGGTCGGCGGCCATGCTGACCACGCCGTTCCAGCCCCACCTGTCCCAGCCGACCCAGTCGAGCAGCGGCTTCCACGACCTGGTGGACTGGTTCCAGCGGTAGGCGCCGCCGATGTCGGTGCGGGCGTAGATCAGGTCGCGTTCGCCGGGGTTGAACAGGACGCCGGGCACGAACCCGCCGCCGTCGATCCTGACGTTCTTGTAGGTGTACGGGTCCGCCGACACGGCGGAGACCGGCGCCATCCGGACCACCGCCGTGACCATCAGCACGGCGGTGATCGCGATCAGGCTGAGCAATGCCTTTCGCATGAGCGGCTCTCCCTTTCCGGGCACGCCGGAAGCGCACCCGAGGACGAACAGACAGAGCGCCATGCACGAACCAGGTTGCAGGACCCTGACCGTCGCCGCGCCTCGCGCGCATGAGCTACCACAGAGGCTCACACAGGCGGCGATCGAGGTCAATAGTTTGGTTAATCAACGAACTTAAACGTCACGTCCCGCAATCGGATGTCCCCCTTGAACACCAGGTACAGATCGCCCTTCCCCGTCTTGAGCGACGCCGTGGCCGTGCCCCACGCGTACACGCCGCCCGTCGCCGGGACCGTGACGGTGGCGAGCAGGGCGCCGGCCGGGGAGCCGCGCCGCACCTCGATCGAGCCGCCCGCGACCGACGCGACGCCGGCCGTCAGCGCGCCCCCGTACACGGCGTCGGTGAAGGAGATCCAGTCGCCGGAGGAGCCCGCGACGACATCACCGGCGACCTTGTTCTCGTCGGCGAACGCGACGCCCGAGTAGTCGTCGAAGTTCATCGCCCGGGTCGTCCGCGACAGGTCCCTCGGCGGGATCGTCTCCCCCTTGACGCGCAGCGTGGCCCGCTGGCGGATCCGGTCGGACGAGGAGCCGACCAGCACGTCGTGGGTGGCGGACTCGACGGCCCACCGCTCCCGCGTGTGATCCCACACGGCCAGGTCCGCCCGCGCGAGCCGGAAGGTGACGGTACGCGACTCGCCCGGCGCCAGCGCGATCCGCTCGAAGCCGCGCAGCCGCTTGACCGGCTGGTCGAACCGCGACACGCGCTGGCGGGTGTAGAGCTGGACGACCTCCTCGCCCGCCACGTCGCCGGTGTTGGTGACCTTGACGCTCACCTCGTCACCGCGCACCCGCAGCCCCTGGTAGCCGAACGTGGTGTAGCTGAGGCCGTGGCCGAACGGGTAGAGCTCGCCGCCCCGGTGATACAGGTACGTCATGCCGGTCTTGGCCAGGTCGTAGTCCAGGATGCTCGGCAGGTCGTCGGTGGCGTACCAGGTCTGGGTGAGCCGCCCGGCCGGGTTGACGTCGCCGAAGAGCACGTCGGCCACGGCGTGCCCGGTCTCGGCGCCGGCGTGCGTGGTCCACAGCAGCGTCGGGGCGTCCACGATCACCGGGTAGCTGGTCTCCAGCACCACGACCGTCCTCGGGTTGGCCGCGCGCACCGCCTTGACGAGCCGGAGCTGCCCCTCGCCGAGCCGGAGGTCGTCACGGTCGTGGAACTCGCGGCCGTGCACCCACGGGTGGCTGCCGACGACCACCACGGCCACGTCGGCCTTGCGGGCCCGCTCGGCGGCCTCGGCGACGCCGTCGGAGACGACCTCCTTGGCGAAGCGCGCCGCCTGCGCCTTGGGGGCCAGGCCGAGCGTCCCGTCGGCGTTGACGGTCACGTACGGGTCGCGCAGCCCGTACCAGCTCTCCACGCTCTCGAACCCGGCGTAACGGACGAGATGGCTGCCGTCGGCCTGCTTCTCCAGCGCGAACTGCTGCTGGACGTACCAGCCGTTGGGCTCGTCGTCGTCGGTGTCGAGCGAGCGCCAGTTGCCGCCGAGCAGCTTGCCGTTGCCGGCGTTGCGCAGCGTGGAGACGCCGCTCACCCAGTCGGTGAGGTCCCACTGCGAGGCGGCCGTGGGCGTGGTGTCGGCCAGCGCGGTGTTGCCCGCCGTCGCGGTGACGTACTTGCCGGAGCCGAGGTGCTTCAGGGCGATCCGCTCCAGGCCCTGGGCGGTGGTCACGTCCTTGACGCGCTCCTTGATCCCGTCGAGCGGCGTCACCTGGTACGGCATGCTGCCCGCGTACCAGTCGCCGTACAGCTTGCCGGCCAGCGGGCCCACCACGGCCGCCGAGCCGGGGTCGCGCAGCGGCAGCACGCCGGAGTTGCGCAGGAGCACCGCCGCCTTGCCCGCGGCCTCCCGGTTCAGCCGCCGGTGCTCGGCGCTGTCGATCACCTCGGGACCGATGTCCCGGTACGGGCCGCCGTCCGGGTCGAAGTGGCCGAGCCGGAACCGCACCGACAGCGCGTGCCCCACCGCCCGGTCCACGTCGGCCTCGGTGATGAGGCCCCGCTCCAGCGCGATCGTCAGGTTCTCGACCAGCGGCCCGGAGTCGGCGCCGTCGATGGTGAAGCTGTCCTGGCCCGACTTGAGCACGGCGGCGAACGCCTCCGGCTTGTCGTCGAAGTACTTCTCCGGGTCGGTGAGCGCGTGCGGCCCCCACGCGTCGCTCACGTTGTAGAGCGTCCGGTCCGTCCAGGAGCGGACGACCTCGTCCAGGTCCCGGTTGACGTGGTTGGGGCGGCCGTTGACCAGGTTGTAGGAGGCCATCACGCCGGTCGCGGCGTCGGCCGAGATCGCCTGCCTGAACGGCTGCTCGTAGTACTCACGCTTGAGCCGGGGCGTCAGGTTGGACGAGGTCAGGCTGCGGTCGGTCTCGTTGTTGTAGCCCAGGTAGTGCTTCAGCACGGGCGCGGTCTTGAGGTAGAACGGGTCGTCACCCTGGAGGCCCTTGCCGTAGGCGGTGGCCATCGTGCCGCTGAGCAGCGGGTCCTCCGAGTAGCCCTCCTCGTTGCGGCCGGCGCGCGGGTCGCGCAGCGGGTCCACGACGGGCGCCCACAGTTGCAGCCCCCACAGGACCGGGTCGAGCGCGTTGTGGCCGCGCGCCTCGTCGCCCACGGCGTCGCCGACCCGCTTGACCAGCGCCGGGTCCCAGGTGCTGGCCAGGCCCACGGCCTGCGGGAACACGGTCCCGCTGGCGAGCTTCATGTTCCAGTTGTCGTCGCGGTGGTTGGACCAGGCGACGCCGTGCAGCGCCTCGGTCCCGTTCTTGTGGTACGGGATGCCCAGCCTGGGGATGGCCGGCTGCGACTGGTGCAGCATGCCGAGCTTCTCCGGCAGCGTGAGCCGGCCGAGCAGGTCGGCCACCCGCTGCTCCAGCGGCAGCCCCGGGTCGCGGAAGGCGGGCTCGGCCGTCGCGTGCGCGGCCGGCGCGGTGAGCAGCGAGGCGGCCAGCACGGCCGCGGTGAGTAACCGTAAGGACATGGGGGGTGTCTCCTCGGGAAAGGGAGGCTCACTTCACGGCGCCGACCGTGATGCCTCGGGTGAGCGTGCGCTGGAAGATCAGGAAGAACGCGACGGCCGGGACGATGCCCAGCAGGGCGGAGGCGCTGGACATGGTCGCGTCCATATACCGCTCCCCCTGCAGCACGCCGAGCGCCACCGGCACCGTCTGGTTGTCGTTGGAGATCAGGAAGATCAGCGGGAGGAAGAACTCGTTCCACGTCCAGATGAAGAAGAAGATCATCAGCACGCTCAGCGTCGGCCGGCTGATCGGCACCACGATCCGGGTCAGCGCCCGGAACCGCCCCGCGCCGTCGATCTCCGCCGCCTCCAGGATCTCCTTCGGGAACTGGCCCAGCACCGCGCTGAGCAGGTACGTCCCGAAGGCCGCCTGGATCACGGTGAAGATGATGATCATCGACAGCCGGGTGTCGTAGAGCCCGAGCTCCTTGGCCAGGTAGTAGAGCGGGTAGGCGAGCGCCTCCTGCGGCAGCGTGTTCGCCACCAGGAACAGCACCAGGATCGACAGCCGGCCGCGCACCCGCCCGATGCCGAGCGCGTACGCGTTGAGGACCGACAGCACCACCGCCAGCACCGCCACCGAGCCGCTGATCAGCAGGCTGTTGACGAGCTTCTCGCCGAAGTCCACCCGCTCCCAGAAGTCCACCACGCCCTGGAGGTGGAGGCCGCCGGGCAGGCTCAGCGGCCCCTCCGAGCTGTACTCCTCCGGCGACTTGACCGCGTTGAGCGCCACGACCAGGAACGGGAACACCATGACCACGGCCAGCACGACCAGCGCCGCGAGCACCGCCCAGCGCCCCGGCCCCCTCATCGCTCACGCTCCTGCACGCGCAGGAACAGGAACGTCACCACGACGATGATCAGCGCCAGCACCGTGGCGATGGCCGACCCGTACCCGACGTTGCTCTTCTGGAAGAAGTTCAGGTACGAGAAGTACGACGGCACCATCGTGGCGTTGCCCGGCCCGCCACGCGTGAGCACGAAGATCGGCCCGAACACCTTCAGCGCGGCGATCGTGCACGTCAGCAGCACCACGAAGATCTCCGGCCGGATCTGCGGCACCGTGATGTGCCACACGCGGCGCCACCAGGACGCACCGTCGAGCTCGGCCGCCTCGTAGTAGGCCGGGTCCACGCGCTGCAACCCCGCCATGAAGATCACCACCGGGTAACCGAGCTGGAACCAGACCATGACCGCCATCACCGTCGCCAGCGCCAGATCGGGATCGCCCAGCCAGTCGAGCTCCAGCCCGAACGCCCGGTTGACCGCCCCGTACGACGGGTGCAGCATCCAGCCCCACACCACGCCCGCCACCGCGACCGGCAGCACCTGCGGCAGGTAGTACATGGCCCGCAGCGCCGCCGCCGTCCGCGTCCCGAACCGCTTGCCGACGTAGTCGAACAGCGCGGCGGCCAGCACCAGGCCGATCACCGTGGGCACGATCGCCATGGCGACGATGAGCGCGACGTTGTTCTGGAACGAGAGCCAGAAGCGCTCGTCCTCCAGCAGCCTGGCGTAGTTGTCCAGGCCGACCCACCTGGGCGTGCCCACCCCAGACCAGCGGGTGAAGCTCACGCCCAGGTTCATCAGGAACGGCACCACGATGACGCCCAGGAACAGCAGCAGGCTGGGCGCCAGGTAGAGCCAGTAGCCTCTCCTTCTCATTCAGTTGCCGAGGTCGGCGAGGTTGTCCTCGTACGGCCCGGCGATCTCGGTCAGCACCTCGGCCGGCGACTTGGCGCCGTTGATGAGCTGCTGCGTGCCGGCGACCAGGACGTCGTAGTAGCCGGGCGCGGGCCAGTCCGGGTAGAAGGCCAGCCCGTCGGCCGCCGTCAGCTTGTTGAACGTCTCGATGAGCTCCTTGCTCTTCGGGTCGGTGATCGCCGCCGGGTCGGCCGCGACCGGGACGCCGCCCGAGTTGCCGAGCAGGTTCTGGATCTCCTTGCTCATCGTGATGTCGATGAAGTCGTAGGCCAGGTCCTTGTTCTCCGACTTCTCCGGCACCACCCACAGGTTGCCGCTGGAGCCGGGCGCCATCGTCGAGCCGGGGAACAGGAAGTGGCCCCACTCGAACCCCTTGGCCTCCTCGGCGACCCGGCCGTACCACCAGCTCCCGCTGATCATGACGGGGAAGTCGCCCTTCATGAACGCCACGCCCATGTCCTCGGCCTTCAGCCCGGACGCCTTCTCGTCGACGTACCCCTTCTTCACCCAGTCGGCGAACGTCGTCGCCCCGTACGTCAGCTCCGGGCCCTGGAAGTCGACCTTGCCCTGGTAGGACTGGTACGCGTCGACCCAGGCGCGGTCCGCCTTGCTGAGGGCGAGCTGGTAGACGATCTGCTGGGCCGGGTACTCGGCGCCCGCCAGCGACACCGGAGTCACGCCGGCCTTGACGAAGGCGTCCAGCGCGGCCGTGAACTCCTCGTACGTCGCCGGGACCTCGACCTTGTGCTTCTCGAACAGGTCCTTGTTGTAGTAGACCATCACGAACTCGCCATAGTTGGGCAGCCCGTACCAGTTGCCGGAGCCCATCACGCCCCGGTCGTCGTAGCGGGCCGTGGTCGCCAGGCCGCCCGGCAGCAGCTTGTCCCAGCCGCGCTTGGTCACCTCCTCGCTCATGTCGGCGATGAGGCCCTGCTTGGACAGCAGGCCGGCGGTGGCGTTGCCCTTGTTGTACTCCATGAGGTCGGGCGCCTCGTCGGAGTTGAGCACCATGCTCGCCGTCTTCTGGATCTGCTCGAAGCTCTTCTCCTCGAACCGCACCTTCACGCCCGGGTGCGTGGCCTCGAACTTCTTGATCGCCTCGGCCCACGCCTTGCCCATCGCGCTCTCGGCGGCCTCGTAGTGCCAGAGCTTGAGCACGCGCGGCTGACCCGGGTCGGCCGCCGGCTCACCACCGCCGCCACCGCACGCCGACAGCGCGAGCGTCACGGCCACCAGCGCCGCCACGCCAGTCTTTCTGATCATGGTCCCTCCTGGGTGATGACGGCCCTGCCGGGAGCGCCCGCCACCGGGGCGAACTCGACGGCGGCGACCCGTTTCGGCCCGGTGACGGTCACGCGCAGCGTGTCGCCGTCCCGGGTGGCCACGACGGCGGTCTCGCCGTCGGTGTCGTGGATCCGCATCCGGCAGTCGCCGCCCCCGAAGGCGACCAGCGTGATCGTGTCCGGCGTCGTCACGGTCTCGCCCGGTTCGGCGACCGGGACGAGCGCGCCGCGCCGCACGAACAGCGGGATCTGCTCCAGCGGCTTCGTCACGCGCACGTACCGCCCGCCGCCGTGCGTCTCGCCGGTCCAGTAGTCCACCCACTCGCCATCCGGCAGGTAGACGTCCCGCGTGCCGCCGGGCGAGGTCATCGGCGCGACCAGCAGGTCCCGCCCCAGCAGGTACTCCAGATCGGCCTGCCAGGCGACCGGGTCCTCCGGGTGGTCCACGCAGAGCGCGCGCATCATCGGCGCTCCCGTCCGCGCCGCCTCGACGGCCGCCGAGTAGA
This sequence comes from Nonomuraea sp. NPDC049725, assembly GCF_040674795.1. Classification (NCBI taxonomy): domain Bacteria; kingdom Bacillati; phylum Actinomycetota; class Actinomycetes; order Streptosporangiales; family Streptosporangiaceae; genus Nonomuraea; species Nonomuraea sp. NPDC049725. The sequence goes on from NZ_JBFANJ010000006.1 coordinate 240,945, forward strand.
GGTACGGCATCAGCCGGTAACGCAGCCTCAGCGCGTCGACCGCCTGCTCCTCGACGGCCGGGAACTCCCACGGCTCCCGCGTCGTCGTGCCGTGCAGCCGCACCAGCGGCGACAGCGCGCCGAACTGCGTCCACCGCACGAACAGGTCGTCGCTCGGCCTCCCGGTGAACCCGCCCGCGTCATGACTCCAGAACGGCACCCCGGACAGCCCGTGCGCCAGCCCGCCCCGGATCGTGCTGCCCATCGCGGCATAGCTCGTGTACGTGTCGCCGCTCCACTGGGCGCTGTGCCGCTGCCCGCCCAGGAACGACGAGCGCGCCCACACCAGGCCGTGCCCGTGCACCTCCCGGGTCACCTCGGCGACCGCGTCGTTGAACAGCAGCGTGTAGACGTTGTGCAGGTCGGTGCCGGTCATGCCGTTGTAGGCGACGGCGTCGGCGGGCACGCCCTCGGCGAAGTCCGTCTTGAACGCCTGCACGCCCTGGCGCAACAGCGCCCGGAGCCGGTCCTGGAACCAGCGTTTCGCGGCGGGGCGGGTCAGGTCGAGGATGCCGCAGGCGGGGAACGACCCGTGCCAGGTGTCGGCGACGTACGCCTCCCCCGCCCCATTTTTCAGGAAATATCCCGCGTTAGCGGCTTCTGCGAACGCGGGGCTCAGGTGGGAGATGTACGGGTTCATCCACAGACAGACCTTGAACCCCATCCCATCCAGCTCCGCCAGCATCGCCGCCGGATCCGGGAAGTTCACCGGGTCCCAGCGCAGATCCGACCAGTGCCCGTCGGCCTGCCAGTAGGTGTCCAGATGCAGCACGTCACACGGGATCCCGCGCTCCCGGATCGTCCGCGCCCTGGCCAGCACCCGCTCCTGGCTGTCGACGCAGAAACCCGAGGAGATCCAGGTGCCGAACGCCCACTTCGGCGGCAGCTCCGGCCGGCACGTCAGCCGGTCGTAGCGCTCCAGCACCTCCGGCGGCGTCGGCCCGGCGATCACGTAGTAGTCCAGCACGTCGTCCGGCACCACGATCTGCACCGCGCTGTGCGTCGACTGGCACACGTCGAACTCCGTCGGCGCGCCACTGTCCACCAGCACCCCGTAGCCCCGGCTCGACAGATAGAGCGGCACGTTCTTGTAGGCGCGCTGCGACTCGGCGCCGAACGCGTCGAAGTTCCACATCACCGGCCGCTGCCCGCGCTTGTCCAGCCGCGCGAACGACTCCCCGAACCCGGCGAACGCCTCATCGGGCGCGGCGACGAAACTCTCGTGATAGGCCACCGGCCCGCCGCCCGCCGACGACCGCCCGAACGGCAGCGTCCGCATCCGGCCGCTGATGTCCACATGGCCCCGGTCCTGCTCGACCAGCGTGACCCCGGCGGCATCCGTGAACCGCAGCTCCCACGGCGCCAACCGGATCTCCGCCCGCAGCGACCCCGCGTCCACCACGATCCGCCCGTCGGCCGTGCTCTCCGCCCGCGCCCCCGCGAACGTGCCCGGCCGCACCAGCGCGATCGCCCGCTCCGACCGGGGCCGGGCATCGGCGTCCTCGCTCAGCCGTACCCGGATCACGCCCTCACCGGCCACGCCCACCTGCACGACCAGCGTCTCCTCTGCCGTGGTGACCGCCTTCAGCATCACCCCCGCGCCGTCGGCGGCCACCAGCTCGGCGGCGGTCAACGCGGACAGCCCTCCCTCACCGTGCGCGCGGACCGGCAGCTCGGGCGGGTCGGCCACGAAGTACTCATGCGCGACCAGGGGCGGGCGATAGGGCATGGATGCTCCTTCAAGGGGTGCGAAACTCCTGAATTAGTTTGCTGTCCATACCAACAAAGGTCAACGGGTAATTCGTTTACTCCCCATCCCAACTCCTTCACGGCAAGGGCCTCGCCCGTGGCGCGCTCCGCGCGTTCGCCTGCTCGGGCTCCTCTCAGTGGGGGGCCCAGCCCCCCACACCCCCTGGCAAGGGGCCTCCCGGCCCCCTGCACCCCCGGGGGTTGCGCGGGGCGGGAAGTTGGGCGGTAGGGGAGTACCGGGCGGAGGGCGCTTGACCGTGGAGACGCAAGCCGGAGGTGCGGGCTGGAAGCGAGCCCCGGGTCACGGCGGGAGGCGCAGGGCGAGACCGGAGGCGGGGCGAGGCTGGAGGCGCACCGCGGGAGGCGGGCCACGGCGGGGCGGGTCACGGCAGGGCGGGCTGGAGGCGGGGCGGGAGCTGCGGGCTGGAGGCCGGGCCCGGGACACGGTCGGAGGCGGGGGCGGGCCGGGAGGTCGTGGCACTCGGCCGGAAGGTGCGAGACCAGGACGTAAGGCGGGTGGGGCCGGACCAGCGCCGGGGGCCGGCCCGAGACCGGAGGCCGGGACCGACCGGGGTCCGACCGCCCGAGGTCGGGGGGCCGGGGGCCGGATGCCGGGAGTCCGCGGATCGGGGGCCGAACCGAGGCCTGGGGCCGGGGACCGGAAGCCCCGGGACTGGGTGCCGGGGCCGGGGGCCGGAAGCCCCGGAAACGGGAGCCTAGGACCGGAGGCCGGAGGCCGGGGACCCAGGGCCAGGGGCCAAGGACCCGGGGCCGGAGGCCAGCGGCCCGGGGGCAAGGGGTCAGGAGGCCGAGGGCACCGCGCAGGGAGCGCGTGGCCGAAGCGCAGCCCCGGAAGCGCGAGGTCCGGTCACCAAGGCGAGGGGGGATGGCCGGTAGGGGCGCGCAACCGGGAGCGGAAACCCCCGGGCACGCCCTAACGTTGCCACATGTCCGAAATGCCATCACGGGTGGAACTGCGCCCGCTCACCCTCTCCGACCAGGACGAGTTCTGCTCCCTCGTGCAGGCCAGCGCCGAGCTGCACGGGCCCTACATGCAGTTGCCCGCCACCCCCGAGGACTTCCAGGCGTGGATGCGCCGCTTCGATGACGGCACGAACGTGGGCCTCCTGATCCGCGTCCGGGAGAACGGGGAGACGGCCGGCATGGTCAACATCAACTCGATCATCCGGGGCCGCTACCAGGGCGCGTCCCTTGGGTATGCGGCCTTTGTTCCGTACGCCGGGAAGGGGTACATGACCGAAGGGCTCAAGGCGGCGCTGCGGTACGCCTTCACCGAGCTGCGGCTGCACCGGCTGGAGGCCAACATCCAGCCGGGCAACAAGGCGTCCCTGGCCCTCGCTCAGCGCCTGGGCTTCCGCTATGAAGGGCTGTCGCCCGAATACCTCTACATCGACGGCGCCTGGCGCGACCACGAACGGTGGTCCATCACCGCACCGACCCCCTGGACCCCGGACCCGTCCCTGCCTGCGGTGTGAGCCGCGTCCCGGGCGTACCGGCACATGCGGGGACCAGGGCTGGTATCGCACGGTCTGGGTAGGGTTGGGCGGTGCCCGAGCTGGAGCAGTTGCATGCCGATCACGCCTCGGCGGTCCTGGCCTTCGAGCTGGCGAACCGCGCCTGGTTCGCCCTGTCGGTCCCGGACCGCGGCGACGAGTACTTCGACCGGTTCGCCGACCGGCACAGCGCCTTGCTGGCCGAGCAGGAGGCCGGCATCAGCGCCTTCTACGTGCTCGTCGCCGACGACGGCCCGGTGCTGGGCCGGTTCAATCTGTACGACTTCGAGGACGGCACCGCCACACTCGGCTATCGGGTCGCGCAGCAGGTCGCCGGTCACGGCGTGGCGACCGCGACCGTCCGGGAGCTGTGCCGGATCGCCGCAGTGCGGCACGGGCTGCGCACGCTGCGGGCGGCCAGCTCGCACGACAACGTCGCGTCCCAGAGGGTGTTGACCAAGGCCGGGTTCGTCCCGGTCGGCCCGGCCGGACCGAGCGACCTCAGCGGCAAGACCGGCACCTGGTACCAGCGCGACCTCCAGCCGTAGAGCCCCGGCAGTAGACGGCCCAAGCCGCAGGCCCCAGCCGGGGGTCTCGGTTCTGCTGGTGGCAGGCTCCGGCCCGCGTCATCGTCACCCCTCCGGCGCGGGCGGGGTCCCTCGGCGGGCCTCAAGGGAAGTCGCTGGTCGAGTGCCCGGCGACCGAAGGACCCGAAAGACCCAAGGGCCGGGAAGACCGGAAAGACCCGAAGGGCCTGAAGGGCCGGAAGGGCCGGGTGGACCGGAAGGGCCCCCGAAGGACCCGAAGGACCCAAAGGCCCCCGGCCCGGCCGTGTGGTCAGCGGGCGGCGGCGGCTTCCGGCAGGTCGCGGTGGCGTTGCACGTCGGCCAGCGAGGCCCAGTCGTCCCGCTCGTGCCCGGCCTCGATCGCCTCGGTCAGGAGCGCCGAGAGCAGGTCGCCGACCGGCAGGCGCAACCCCGTGGCGGCGGCCTGGGCGCGGGCGAGGTCGACGTCCTTGCGGCCGAGCACCGGGGTGAACCCGGCCGGCTGGAACGTCCCGGCGGCGATGAGCCGGCCGTAGTTCGTGTAGACGGGACCGGGCGTGATCGTGGCGGTGAACAGGTCCACCACGGTCGCGGCGCCCACCCCGCCCCGTTCGGCGATCGCCACCGCCTCGGACAGCGACTGGATCGCCGAGGCGATCAGCACCTGGCCGGCGACCTTGACCACGTTCGCCTGCCTCGGCTCGGTCCCGACCTGCCACACGCGGGCGCTGATCGCGTCCAGCAGCGGCCGCACCCGGTCGATCAGGGCGGGGTCGCCCGCGGTGACGACGTTGAGCCGGGCGGCCTCGGCGACCGCGACCCCGCCGAACATCGGCGCCGCCACGTACCCGACGCCGTGCTCGGCGTGCCGCCCGGCGGCGTCCTCGGCGAGGGCGGGGCTGATCGTGGCGAGGTTCACGTGGACCGCGCCCGCCGGTGCCGCCTCCAGCGCACCGCTGTCGAGGAACACCTCGCGTACGGCCGCGTCGTCGGCGAGCACCGAGAACACCACGGGCGAGGAGAGGAACACCTCCCCCGGGTGCCCCACCTCGACGGTGCCCGCCTCGACCAGCGGGGCCGTCCTGCGCCGGTCGCGGTTCCACACCGCCACCCGGTGCCCGGCCCCGATGAGGTTGCGGGCGATCGCCGCGCCCATGCCTCCCGTGCCCACCACTGTCACATCGGCCATCTCCATCACCTTCCCGAGTGGAACCACTTCAACCGGTTCCACATTACAGGCTCCGGCCGTTCGTGGAACCGGCTCAGGTAGTTCCACAAGCACTACGACGGAGAAACGTGCGAACCGGCCCAGGCGGTTCCAGGAGCACGCAGACGACAGGAAGCATGAACCGGCTCAGGGAGTTCCACGAGCACGCCGACGAGGGAGGCGAACCGGCTAAGGTGGTTCCATGAGCACGTCGACGGGGAAGCGCGAGCCCGCGTTCCGGCTGGACAACGAGCGCCTGGCGTTCCGGTTCACCGCCACGCTCAGCGACCGCGGCGGCGTGCCGGTCGAGCGCCTTCCCGACCCCGGGCGTCTGGACGACTGGCTCGCCGCGAACGACCTGCGGCTGAGCAGCCACCGCGCCACCCCGTCGGACCTGGCCCTGGCCCGGCGGCTGCGCGAGGCCATCCACCGCGCCGGCACCGACGTCGCCCGGGGAGTCGCGATCCAGCGGGCCGACCTGACCCTGCTCAACACCCTCGCCCGCGAGGCACGGGCCTACCCGGCGCTCACGCGCACGGGGATGCGCTGGCTCAGCGACGCCGACAACCACGTCGAGGCGAGCCTCGGGCTCGTCGCCGCCGACGCGGTCGTCATCCTCGGCGGCAAGGAGCGCGGCCGGGTCAAGACCTGCGAGAACCCGGACTGCGGCGGCCTGTATGTCGACACGAGCCAGGGCCGCAGCCGGCGCTGGTGCTCGATGAACCACTGCGGCAACCAGATGAAGAAGGCCAGGTTCCGCCACGGAGCCCCCGCGGCCAGAACGCCCTGACCACCCCCGATGCGCCCCGGCAAACCGGACGACGGCCACAACACTTAGCCCTTGCGCTAACCATTGAACCAGGACAATACTTAGCCGTGTGGCACAGTATTCGGCCCAGTTGGACGGGGTGCTCGTAGCGCTCGCCGACCCGACCCGGCGCGCCGTCGTCCGGCGACTGGGGCGCGGGCCCGCGAGCGTCGGCGACCTCGCCGCCGCGTTCCCGATGACCCTCCCCTCGTTCATGAAGCACATCCGCACACTCGAGGCGAACGGCCTGATCAGCACGGTCAAGTCCGGCCGGGTGCGCACCTGCGTGCTCAATCGCGGGCAGCTCTCCCTTCTCGACGACTGGCTCGCCGAGCAGCGCCGGATCTGGGAGGAGCACACCGACCGCCTCGAACGGTTCGTGCGGGACCAAGCAGACCAGACCGATCAAGAGGAGGACCTCCGATGAAGCTCGACCCCGATCTCGACCTCGCCCTGGAGCGGATCATCCGCGCCCCGCGCGCGACCGTGTGGCGGGCGTGGACCGACCCGTCCCAGCTTGAGCAGTGGTGGGTCCCGGCTCCGGCCCGCTGTCGGGTGCACCGGCTGGACGTGCGGCCCGGAGGGGCGTTCGTGACGCGGCTGAGCGAGGACGGGGCCGAGTTCGTCCCGCATCTCGACGCCTGCTTCCTCGCCGTGGACGAGTTCGAGCGGATCGTGTTCACCAACGCGATCGACAGCACCTGGCGCCCGGCGAACCCCGACCCGATCCCGATGACCGCCACGATCACGTTCGGCGACCACCCGGACGGCACGGCCTACCGGCTGCTCGTCCGCCACCGCGACCCCGAGGCGCGCGCCCTGCACGAGAAGCTCGGCTTCGCCGACGGCTGCGGCACGGTCACGGCCCAGCTGGCGGGCTTCGCCGAGGCAGGGGGGCCGCGATGAGGCTCGTCCTGACGGAGTTCGTCACGCTCGACGGCGTCAGCCAGGGGCCTGGCTCCCCCGACGAGGACACCAGCGACGGTTTCGCCCTCGGCGGCTGGCTGGTGCCCCATCTCGACGCGGCGTTCGTCCGCTACACCTCCGACCGGCTCGATCTGGCCGACGGGCTACTGCTCGGACGGCGTACGTACGAGGCGTTCGCCCGCGACTGGCCGAAGATCACCGACCCGGGCGACCCGTTCGCCGAGCGCATGAACACGCTGCCGAAGTACGTCGTCTCCAGCACCCTCGCCGAGGGCGCATGGGACCCCACGACCGTGCTCAGGGGCGACCCCGTACGGACGGTCGCCGAGCTCAAGGCCCGTCCCGGCCGGGAGCTCCAGATTCACGGCAGCGCCCGCCTGGGTGACGCGCTGCTGTCGGCGGGCCTGGTCGACGCGCTGCGCCTGGTGGTCGCGCCCACCGTGCTCAGGACCGGCCGCCGCCTCCTGGCCGGCGGCCCCGGGGCCCGGGACGACGCCACGTCGGCCCTGCGCCTGGTCCACCACGAGGCCACGCCGAGCGGGCTGCTGCTCCTGGAGTACGAGACGACCGGCCGGGCGCGCCGGGGCACGTACGCGGGCGTGACCGGCGTGCCGGGCTGACAGGGATCTGTACGTCCGATGACAGGACGCCTCGGCATGCTCGGGCACGCCCGCATCCGAACCCACCGCCGGGCACCGGCGGAATCGAGGCTCCCATGCTGTTCATCGAACTCTTCGTGCCCAGCGGGGTCTTCGGCCCGGACGAGCGCCGCCTCCTCGCCGAGCAGCTGACCTCGCGCAAGATCCTCACCGGCGACGACAGCGATCCCGGCGCCGATCCCGGCGTGATCAGGCTGTACGAGTCGCTCAGCGACGTCGTCGTCCACGAGGCGCCGGCGCCGCGGGCGGCTCCGCCCTGCTACGTCGTCAACGTGTACGTCGCCGCCTGGGCCAAGGAGATCGGCGAGCACCTCGTACGGGAGATCACCCGCAGGCTGGGTGAGGCGGAGGGCGACCCCGGGCGGCTCTTCCGCGAGCCGCGTGCGCTGGTCCACGTGATCGGGGTGCCCGACGGCGGCTACGGATTCGCCGGGAAGGTCCGTCGCTCCACCGATCTGCTGGACCTGATCGACCGGGCGAAGTCCCGGCGCCCCGAGGAGGCGCCGGAGGGCATGTTCGTCGACCCGGTCTGCGGCGCCCGCGTACCGGCCGGGGAGGCCGTCGTCACGGAGATCGACGGGACCACGTACGGCTTCTGCTGCGCCCACTGCCGCCGCCACTTCACCAGGCGCCGACTCCAGGAGCAGGCGTGAGGCCCGCTCCTGGGGGCGGCGTCAGGGGGCGGCGACGACGGCCTGGGTCTGGCGGCCGAGGCCGTCGATGCCGAGCTCCATGCGGTCGCCTGGCCGCAGGTAGACCGGCGGGTCGAAGCCCAGGCCGACGCCCGCCGGGGTTCCCGTGTTGATGAGGTCGCCGGGTTCGAGGACCATGAACTGGCTCAGGTAGCGGACCACGTGGACGGGGTCGAAGAGCATGTCCGCCGTCGAGCCGGTCTGCCGCCGGACGCCGTTGACGTCCAGCCACATGCCCAGGCCGCTGACGTCGCCCGCCTCGTCCGCCGTGAGCAGCCACGGCCCGCACGGGTTGAACGTCTCGGCGGACTTGCCCTTGACCCACTGGCCGCCGCGGTTGAGCTGGAAGTCGCGCTCGCTGACGTCGTTGACCAGGACGTAGCCGGCGATCGAGGCGCGGGCCTCGTCGTCGCTGTCGAGGTAGCGGGCCCGCTTGCCGATGACGACGCCGAGCTCGACCTCCCAGTCGGTGGCCGTGGAGCCGCGCGGGATGCGCACGTCGTCGTCGGGGCCGACGAGGGTGTTCGGGGCCTTGGTGAAGATGATCGGCTCCTGCGGCGGCTCCTTGCCGGACTCCGCGGCGTGGTCGGCGTAGTTGAGGCCGACGCAGAGGATCTGGTGGGGCCGGGCGATGGGCGCGCCCACGCGCTCGCCGGCGAACCGCCGGACGTCCCCGGCGGCGGCCCGCTCGGCGACGGTGGCCGCGAGCGTGGCGAGGCCGGTGGTGCCGGTGGCGAGGAAGGTCCCGTCGAAGTCGGTGACGACGTCGGACACGTCGACGTAGGTGTCGGTGTCGATGGCGACGACCGGACGCTCCGCGCCCTGGTCGCCGATACGCATGAGTCGCATGAGGGTTCCAGATTCAGGGGTGGGTGGGGAGCGAGGTCACAGGTCCGCCGGGAGGCTGACGGTCCTGCCCGACTGGATGGACTCGTAGGCGGCCTCCACGATCCGCATGGCGTAGACGGTGTCGCCGGAGTCGATCAGCGGGGCGCGGCGCTCCACCAGCGAGCGCACGTAGTCGGTGACCTCGGTGAGGACGGACTCGTAGTGCCAGCCGCCCGGGTGCCAGGCGTCGGGGCCGAACGGGACGCCGTCGACGGCCTCGCCCTTGTAGTCGTGCTGGCCGCGGAAGAGCTTGACCACGGGCTCGGACATCTGGTCGACGAGGATGCCGCCTTCGGTGCCGTACAGCTCCAGGCGCTCGCTGTGGGGGACCTCCGACACGGAGGTGAACCCGCAGGAGAAGTGGGCGCCGCTGCGCATCCGGCCGTACACCTCGGCGGTGTCCTCGATCTCGTTGTCGAGCGGGAAGACCTTCTTGGAGATGCCGGTCAGCTCGTCGAACTCGCCGAGCAGCCACTTGAGCAGGTAGAACGAGTGGGCGCCGGTGTCCATGACGAGGCCGCCGCCGAGGGCGTACTGGGTGCGCCAGTAGCCGGGCATCGACAGGTGGGCCTTCTCGTTGGAGCGCAGGTAGGTCCTGGCGTGGATGACCTCGCCGATCGCGCCTTCCTGGAGCAGCCGGTGGACGGCCTGGTAGGCGGCGATGTAGCGGGAGTTCTCGGCGACCATGAAGTGCACCCCGGCCTCGGCGGCCCGGCGCTGGATGGCCACCGACTGCTCGTACGTGGGCGCGACGGGCTTCTCGATGATGAGGTGCTTGCCGGCGTCGAGGACGGCCATCGCGGCGTCGTAGTGCAGGTGGTGGGGAAGGATCAGGTCCACCACGTCGACCTTGGGGTCGTTGATGAGCGCTTCGAGGTCGGTGTAGGTCCTGCCGCCGAACTCGGCGGCGAAGGCCGCGGCGGCCTCGGGGTTGACGTCGCAGCCGGCGACGAGGTCGACGACGTCGGACATCTGCTTGTAGGCGGCCGCGTGCGTCTTCGAGATGAGCCCGAGACCCGCGATGCCGACACCCAGCTTCGACACTGCCATGTGATTCTCCTGTGAAGACTTGTTGATCAGCCCTTGAGCGAGCCGGCGAGGACGTCGGCGCCGTAGCGGCGCTGGAGCAGGTAGTAAACGATCATGACCGGCAGGGCGACCATGATCGCCGCGGCGCAGGTGATCTGGTAGTTGCTGCCGTACTGCAACCCGACGAAGAAGTTGAGCGCGGCGGGCACCATCCGCAGCTCGGGCTGCGAGATCATCACGACCGCGAGCAGCAGGTTGTTCCAGGTCCAGATGAACAGGATGGTGGCCAGCGCGAAGATCGGCGAGCTCGCCGTCGGCACGATCACCTTCCAGAGCGTCTGCCACCGGTTGGACCCGTCCGTGCGCGCCGCCTCCAGCAGTTCCCTGGGGAACGACTTGAAGAACGACGTCATCCAGTACGTGCCGAAGGCCATCGAGCCGCCGATGCACGGCAGGATCATCGCCCAGTAGGTGTCGATCAGGTTGTAGGTCCGGAACTGGTAGTAGAGCGGGATGACCGTCGCCTCGTACGGCACGATGAGCCCGAGCACGAACAGCGCGCCCAGCAGCGAGGCGCCACGGAACCGCATCGTGCCGAGCGCGTAGCCGGTGAGGATCGACAGGAACACCGACACGCCCACGACGACGCCCGACAGCAGGATGCTGTTGAGCAGCGACCTGCCGATGCCCGCGTCGGGGTTGTTCCACGCGCTGATGAAGCTGTCCAGCGACCACTGGCTGGGCCAGGCCAGCCCGCTCACCGAGGCGTCCGGCGGGTTGAACGCGACGAGCGTCGTGGAGATGAAGGGATAGACCGCGAAGGCCGCGAACAGGAGCAGCACGACGTACGACAGGGTCTGACTGCGGCGGGAAACCATCGTGCTACTCCGATCTGACGAGCCGGTTGACCAGGCCCACACCGATGAAGATCACGATCGTGAGCAGCATCGCGATGGCCGCTCCCGGCCCGATCTGGCCGTTGACGAAGACGTCGCGGTACATCATCAGAGAAGGCGTGGTGGTGGCGTAGCCGGGCCCGCCCTGGGTGGCCATCAGGGGCAGGTCGAAGACGCGCAGGGCCAGGGTGAGGGTCATCACCAGCGAGACGCGCAGTTCGTGGCGGATGCCGGGCAGCGTCACGGTGAAGAACTCCCGCACCGGTCCGGCCCCGTCGATGCGCGCGGCCTCGTACAGCTCCTTCGGGATGTGCTGCGTCCCGGACAGCAGCATGACCACGACGAAGCCGAACGTCGCCCACAGCCCCACGATCCCGAGCGCCGGGAGCGCCAGCCCGTCGTCGCCCAGGAACGGCTTGGCGAACTCCTCGCCCAGGACGGCCCTGATGATCGCGTTGAGCGAGCCGTCCAGCGAGTAGAGCCAGCGCCACGCGATCGCGACGACCGCCAGCGCGATCGTGTACGGCAGGAAGAACACGAACCGGAAGAACGCCAGTCCGCGGATCTTGGTGCGCGCGATGATGCCGACGAGCAGCAGGGCGGCCAGGACCGGCAGCACGCAGCTGAAGACGACGAAGACGAGCGAGACCCGCAGCGACGCCCACGTGTTGGGATCCGTCAGCACCTGGACGTAGTTGTCCAGCCCGACCCAGGTCTGCGGCGACAGCCCGTCCCATTCGAGGAACGACAGCCGGAACGTGTCGAGGATCGGCACGAGCACGAACATCGCGTAGAACGCGAAGCCGGGCAGGATGAGCAGGTAAGCCAGGCCCCGGACCTCGCGGCGCCGGGGCCCGCGACGGGACCGCCCGCTCGACGACCTCGCCGTGCGGGCGTCTGTGGAGACCGTGACGGCCATGGTGCGACCTACTTCCCTCCGGGGCGCCGGCGGCGCGGTGCGGTCCTGCGCACCACGCCGCCGGAGTGGCCTGAGTACGGGCAACTCATGCGGTGGCCGCCGCCTGGACCGTTCCCGACCTGGCCGGCAGGCCGATGATCTCGCGGGCCTCGTCCGGCGTGGCCACCTCGCGCCCCATCGAGTGCGCGATCTTCACGATCTCGTCGACGAGCTCGGCGTTGGACCGCGACGGCCTGCCGTCGGGCAGGTACGGGTTGTCCTCCCAGCCGACGCGGACGTGGCCGCCGAGGCTCATGGCGAGGGCGAGCAGGCGCCACTGCATCTGGGAGTTCATGACGCTGCAGTTCCAGTTGACCCGGGGCGGCAGGTGCTTGACCAGGTAGAGCAGGGAGTCCTCGGTGGGAGGCGTCCACGCGCCGCCCGGCCAGCCCAGGAAGAGCGTCGTCCACACCGGGTCGTCCAGCAGGCCCTGCTCGCGGATGAACTCGAGGTTCCAGAACGCGCCGGTGTAGAAGGACTCCACCTCGGGCTTGACGCCGTGCTCCTGCGCCGCCTTGCAGAACGCCTCCAGCTCGGGGCGGGTGTGGATGGCGTACTGCTCGTTGGCGGGGTAGGCCGGGTCGGGCCGGAAGTACTCGTCGTGCACGTTGAAGGCGTACGACATCATGTCGGGACGCAGCTTCATGAGCGCGACCTTCTCCTCCAGCCGGGCGCTCGCGATGCCGAACTGGATGATGGCGTCGCGCTCGGCGCGGATGCGGTTCGTCAGGTCGGCCCAGCCGTCGTAGTCCGTGCGGGAGAGCTGACGCCCGTCCTCCTGGATCGAGTCCTCAAGGTAGTGCACGCCATGGTGGTGGACGAGGGCCGCGCCGGAGTCGATCGCCCGGACGTACTCGTCGGCTACGGCGGCCACGTCGTCGATCTTCGGCATCCCCTTGAACCCGGGGTACGACATGGTGCAGTCGACGGTTACCGTGATGATGACCTTGTCCATCAATGGCCTTTCTCGATTCCGGCCGCCGGGGGTGCGGCCGGTGTGGGGATGTGCGGGGGCGCCTCGTCCGCCCGGCGAGGCGCCGGGAACGTGCTAGGAGCGGGTCTTCATGTAGTCGTCCCAGTTCTTCTGGACCGCCTGGTTGTACTCCTTGGGGCTGGTGGCGCCCGACAGCAGCCGCTGGGCCTCGGAGCCCTGGAACGTCAGCATCGTCGGGGTGGGCCAGTCCTCCCAGGTGAACAGGCCGTTCTCGGTCGTCAGCCGCCCGTACTCGTCGACCATCTGCTTGAGCAGCGGGTCGTCGATCTTGGCCTGGGCGCCCGCCTTGGTGGCGGACGGGCGGCCGGCGGCGATCTGGGCCGCGACGGCCTCCTCGCCGGCGGTCACGTAGTCGATGAAGGCGGCGGCGCAGTCGGGGTACTTGCTCTTGGCGGAGATGCTGAAGGGCAGGCTGTAGCCGCCCACCGCCGCGTGCTTGCCGGTGTCGCCGGCCGGGAAGAGCATGAAGCCGGCGTCGTCGCCGAGGGCCTTGCCGATGTCGCCGAGCGCCCACGAGCCGGTGATGAAGAAGGCGGCCTCGCCCTTGCCGAACCGGTTGGTCGCGTCGGTGAAGCTCGTGGCCAGCGCGTCGGAGTTGAAGTAGCCCTTCTCCATCCAGGTGCGCATGTCGGTCGAGGCCTTGAGGTGGCCCTCGTCGTCGTAGGTGCTGCCGGCCTTGTTGTAGACCCAGTTGTTGATCGCCTCGGGGGCGACGTACCAGCCGTTGAACAGCGACAGGTTGTGCAGCGCCGGCCACTTCTCGGAGTCGCCGAGCATGACGGGGGTGACGCCGGCGGCCTTGGCCTTGTCGAGCGCCTGGAGGAAGGCGGTCTTGTCGTCCAGGGTGGCGGGGTCGGTGATGCCGATCTTCTTCAGGACGGCCTTGTTGTAGAACACGCCGACGTACTGGATGGCGGGCGGCAGGGCGACGAGGTTGCCCTCGCCGAGCTCCTTGCCGTCGGGCGAGAACTTGTTGACGGTGAGCGCGGACTCGGGGAACTTCTCGTTCCAGCCGAACGCCTGGGCGTAGGGGTCGAGGTTCAGCAGCAGCCCGGCCTTCCAGAGGGCGCCGTTGATCGCCCAGCCGGAGTTGCCCTGCATGACGTCGGGCGGGTTGTTGCCCGACATCACGAGCTTGATGGTGCTGGCGGACGAGGCCCAGTCCTTGATCTGCAGGTCGATCGTGACGTCGGGGTTGGCCGCCTGGAACGACTTGACCTGGTCCTTGAACCCGTTGGCGATGGCCTCGCCGGCCTCGGACATGCCCACGGTGAGCTTGATCTTTCCGTACTTGTCACACGAGGTGCCGACCTGGGCCGGCGTCGCGGCCGCCGTGGGCTGCGACGTCGTCGTGACGCCCGCGCAGCCTGTGGCGCCGACGGCGAAGGCCAGTGCGGTGCCCGCGAGGGCTACCGACGGGCGATGGTTTCGGAGCATGTTTCTCCTCGTGAATGAGGGGGACTCCCGTTGCCCCGCTGGTCTCATCCATCAGCTCGGCGACTGAAGCGATCGCCGCTGGCGGAGGCGATGTTGCATCTGACGAACCGTGTTGCACTCAAGGGGACGCTGGTGCTGCCTGACGTTAGAGCTGGGATTATTCGCATGTCAACCCCCCTTTAGCTGCGGTTTGCCCGGAATGCGGCGCGGTTCGCGCCTCCGCGATCTCGACAGCGTTGTTGCATGAGACTGACTACCGTTGCGAAATCTGCAACATTCAGGGATGCTGTCCGCCAGACCCGATCCCCCACCGGAGGAGGACGCCCCCGTGGAAACGACTCCGGCGACGGCGGCAGCGCAGGCGACCATGCAGGCGGCCGTGGCCACCGCCATCCCCAGCGAATGGCTCGATCTCGCACAGGTCCCGCGCCCCGTGCCCGAGGCCGACGACGACGTGGTGCTGCGCGTCCACGCGTGCGGCATCTGCGGCACCGACCTGCACGTGCTGTCCGGCCAGTCCTACCGGCCGGTGACCCCGTTCGTGCTCGGCCACGAGCCCGCCGGCGTCGTCGTCGACGCCGGGCCCGCGGCGCGGGAATGGCTCGGCCGCAGGGCCACGATCACGCTGTTCACCGGCGAGGGCTCGTGCGCGGCGTGCCGGGCCGGCGACGAACGGCTCTGCCCCGACCTCGTCTCGATCACCGGGGTGCTCGGCGTCTGGGGAGGATACGCCGAGTACCTGCGCGTCCAGGCGCGCCAGCTCGTCGAGGTGCCGCCGAGCCTGTCGTGGGACGACGCGGCCTCGCTGGTCGACGGCGGGGCGACCGCCGCCAACAGCGTCCGCGTCACGCTCGCCCGCGAACCGGGCCGCGTGCTCGTGCTCGGCGCCGGCCCGATCGGCCACCTCTGCGCCGAGCTGCTGCGGGTGCACGGCGTCCCCGTGCAGGCGGTCGAGCCCAACCCGTTGCGGCGCGAAGCCCTGCGGGCCATCGGCCACGACGTCGTGGACTCGGTCGAGGCCGCCGTCACGCCCGTGGACGCGGTCATCGACTGCACCGGCGCCCCCTCGGTCCTCATGCCCGGCCTGCACGCCCTCGCGCCGCACGGCGCCTACGTGCTCGCCGGGTACGCGCGGGTGCCCGACGTGGACTTCGCGATCGTCTCCCGCAAGGAGGCCGAGATCCGCGGGGTCAGGTCGGGCCGCCGCGAGGACCTCGAATCGATCATCACGCTGGCCGCGGCGGGCCGCATCCAGCTTCCCCGGATCGCCCGATGGCCGCTGTCCGCCGCGAACGACGCGCTCACCGCGCTGCGCTCCGGACAGGTGCCCGGCAAGGCGGTCATCGTCCCCGACAGCGTTTGGAAGGATGACACGACATGAAGATCGCCCTCGACCCCGCCATGCTTCAGGGCCGCCCGGTGGAACAGGCCGTCCACGCCACGGCCGAGGCCGGCTACCGCTACCTGGAGATGGGCAACCGCGACGACTTCATCCCGGCGTTCAAGCCGATGCACGCCTCCGCCGAGCAGCTGCGCGGCTTCCGGGAGGCCGCCCGCACGGCCGAGGTGGAGATCGTCTCCGTCGCCGTGATCCAGGCGTGGTCCAGCCCCGACGAGGAGATCCGCAAGCAGGCAGTCTCCTGGTGGCGCGACAACATCGCCGCCGTGGCCGAGCTCGGCTGCCGGCGCATCAACACGGAGCTGTCCGGCGACCCGAACCGGCCCGGCGAGTGCCGGGCGGCGTTCCTGCGCTCGATGGAGGAGCTGCTGCCGGTGCTCGACCGGGAGGACATGCACGTCACCGTCGAGCCGCACCCGTGGGACTTCATCGAGACCACCGCGGGCGCCATCGACCTGGTCAAGGAGGTCGGCAGCCCCCGGCTGCGCTACCTGCACTGCGTGCCGCACACGTACTACCTCGAAGGCGGCATCACCGCGCAGATCGAGCTCGCCCGCGGCTGGTTCGACCACGTGCACGTCGCCGACACCTTCCGGCCCGGGCGCACGATCATCAACCCTCCCGGCGTCTCGTGCCGCATCCACCAGCACTTCGACATCGGCCGCGGCGAGATCGACTGGGCGGAGGTGCGCAACGCCCTCGAATCAGTGGAATTCACCGGTATTCTGACCGTCCAGGTCTTCGGATGGGATGAACAGGCCGAGCAGTCCTTCAAGGCGAACCTGGACGCCGTGGCGCGGCTCTTCGGCCCAGACGGTGAACGGCTTCCTTCATGACGACGAAGCAGAGTCTCGAGTCTGCCCCCGCACCGGACGGCGAAAGCCGTACCGCCTCGCCGATCCAGCGCGCGCTGCGCGCCATCGAACTGCTGGCCGTGCAGCCCCTCACCGCCGCCGAGCTGGCCCGCGAGCTGGACGTCAACCGCAGCACCGCGCTGCGGCTGCTCGCCGAGCTCGTCGCCACCGGCTACATCGCGCGCAGCCCGGCGACCAAGCGGTACGCGACCGTCCCCGCGAAGTTCTACGGCCTGGTGCGGGCGCCGGAGACCGACTGGAGCCAGATCATCGACCCCGTCCTGGCGGCGGTCCGCGACGAGTGCGGCGACGCCACCATGCTCGCGGTCCCGGCCAACGACATGATGGTCTACCTGTCGTTCTTCCCGACCCGGCACATGGTGGCCGTCTCCGAGCAACTGGGCACGACGCGGCCGATCCACTGCTCGGCGCTCGGCAAGGCCTACCTGTCGGCGCTCGACCCCGACAACCTCGACGCCCACCTGGCCCGGCTGTCGTACGCCAGCGGGACCGAATGGGCCTCGAAGACCCCGGCCGAGCTGCGGCGCCGCGTGGAGGAGTCACGCAAGGCCGGCTACGCCGTGGATCGGGACGAGACCTTCGACGGGGTGCGGTGCGTGGCGGTGCCCGCCCGCATCCGGGGCAACCTGATCGGCGCGGCCGGGATCTCCGGGCCGTCCAGCCGGCTGCCCGACACCCGGATCGAAGAGCTGGGCGAATACCTGGCCGCGAGCCTGTCAGCCCTCTGACCTCGCCCCGGCCGGGCGCGGGGCCGGGCGGGTCAGTGCTCGTCCAGGATCTCGATCACCTCCGCCGTGACGTCGCGGGTCAGCGCGAAGCCGGCGACGGCCTCGGGGGTGCTGGGCACCGCCTCGCGGGCGGCCCGCAGGCTGTCGGCGGACTCCCAGCGCCAGACGCCGACCCACGTCCCGTCGTCGAGCCGGCCGAGGCGCGCCTCGGTGAGTCCGGGGACGACCGCCCGGGTGGCGGCGACGAGGTCGGCGTGCCGGGCCCGGAGCCGCTCGGCGTCGGCGGGGTCGGCCTGGAATCGGGTGACAGCGATGACCGGCATGACTGGACCTTCTCTCTAGAGTTGACTTCTAGTGACTGAATCTAGAGATAAACTCTAGCCATGAGTGATGTCAAGCGCGTGAGCAAGCGGACGCAGAAGGCGCAGGAGACGCGCCGGCGCATCCTGGAGGCCGCCCTGGAGCTGTTCGCGCGGGACGGCTACGGCGCGACGAACCTCCAGGACGTCGCGGCCCTGGCCGGGGTCGCGGTGCAGACGATCTACTTCGTCTTCGGCAACAAGCGCACCCTGCTGAAAGAGCTGGTCGACGTGACGATCGCGGGCGACGACCAGCCCGTGGCCACGATGGACCGGCCGTGGTTCACCGAGGCGCTGGCCGCCGCCACCGCCGATGACCTGCTGGCCGCCTACGTCACCGGCACGACCGCGATTCTGGAGCGGGTCGCCCCGATCGGCAAGGTCCTCGCCGGGGCGGCCGCGAGCGATCCGGAGGTCGCCGCCCTCTGGCCCGGCGAGGCGAACCCCCGCCACGCCGTCCACCGGAAGGCGGCCGAGGCGCTGACCGGCAAGCCGGGAGCGCGGGCGGACGTGCCCGCGGACGAGGCCGCCGACGTGCTCTACGCGCTGCTCAGCCCGGAGCTCTACCTGCTGCTCGTGCGCGAACGCGGCTGGCCGCGCGAGCGCTGGGAGCGCTGGGCCACCCGCACGCTGCGCGCCCAGCTCTGCTCGCCGCAGGGGGCCTGACCAGGCACGCGACGACCTCGGTGGTGCGGGCTGCCCGGCGGCCGTACCACCTGCTGTACCCCGGTTCCGGGTGCGTGCGGGAAAGACCCGTGGGGGCGCCGGCTGGTGTGCTTGATCACCGGCAGCCCACCCGGCGTCCCACGCCCGTCCCCGCGAGGTCATCGTGCCCCTCACGAACCACCCGGCCGCCGGTCACGGACGTCACCGTCTCCACCGTGAGCAGGCCAGGCGTGACCGGCTGTACGAGATCGACGCGCTGCGCATCAGCGCGGCCGTCGCGGTGGTCGTCTACCACTACGTCTTCTCCGGCCCGGAGAGCGGCGACAGCCCGCTCTCCTTCCCCGCCGCCGGCGAGGTCGCCAGGTACGGCTACCTGGGCGTGGACCTGTTCTTCATGATCAGCGGCTTCGTGGTGCTGCTCAACGCCTGGGACCGCGGGCCCCGGGCGTTCCTGGTGTCGCGGATCGTCCGCCTCTACCCCGCCTACTGGGTCGCCGTCACGATCACCGCCGTCGTGTCGGCGACCCTCTCCCAGGGGCAGTTCCCCGTCACGTTCGTCCAGTACGCCGCCAACCTGACGATGTTCAACGCCCTGCCCGACATCCCGAACGTCGACGTCGTCTACTGGACGCTGTGGGCCGAGATCAGGTTCTACGCGCTCATCCTCGCCCTGACCTGGTTCGGCGTGACGCGGGGCCGGGTGACCGCGATGCTGTGGGGCTGGCTGGCGCTCACGTTCCTGGTGCAGGCCGGCGTGCTGCCCGGGGTCGCCGACCTGGTGGTGCAGTCGGAGTTCGCGCACTACTTCATCGCCGGCATGGCCCTGTGCCTGGTCTACCGCGACGGCCTGACGCCGCAGCTCGGCCTGATCATCGGGCTCTGCCTGGGCAACGCGCTCCACCGGGGCGTCGCCTTCGCCGGCAAGGTCGGCGAACGCTACGGCACGGAGATCGCGCCGGTCGTCGTGGCGGCCGTCATCGTCGCGATCTTCGTGGTGATGACGCTGATCGCGCTGCGCGTCACCCGGCCGCTGGGCCGCCCCTGGTTCGCCGTGCCGGGCGCGCTGACGTACCCGCTCTACCTCGTCCACGCGCACGTCGGCTTCGTGATCTTCACCGGGCTGGGCGACCGCGTGCCGCCGTACGTCCTGCTGGGCGGCACGATCGCGCTGATGGGCCTGGTCGCGTACGCGATCCACGTGCTGGCCGAGCGGCCGCTGGCCGGGGTGCTGAAACGCTACTTGGCGACCGGCCGGTAGGTGGCGACGATCACGCCGCTCTTCATCACCTTGGTGTCGATCAGCTCGAACGTCGTGCGGACGTCGCTCAGCGGCGCGGACAGCGACGGCCCGCCCTCGAACACCGGGTGGATCCAGAGCCGGACCTCGTCCACCAGCCCGGCCTTGACCAGGGCGTGGGTGACCTCGCCGTAGCCGTACATGAGGATGTCGCCGCCCTCCTGGGCCTTCAGCGCGGTGACCGCCTCGACCAGGTCGCCCTGCAGCACCTCGGTGTTCTTCCAGGTGGGGTCGGTGAGGGTGGTCGAGGCCACGTACTTCTTGACGTTGTTGAAGTAGGCGGCGCCCGTCTCCGGGTCGTTCTCGTCCCGCTCGGGCCACGTCGCGGCGAAGCCCTCGTAGGTGCGCCGGCCCATGAGCAGCGCGTCGGCCGCCGCGGTCTGCTCACCGGCGAGCGCGCCGGCCTCCTCGTCGAAGTACGGCATGGTGAAGGCGGGGTCCTCGATGGCGCCGTCGAGGGACATGTAGGTCGAGCTGATGAGCTTGCGCATGATGGCTGTTCTCCAGGTCCGTGTCGCGTTTCCTTGTGACACCTGAAGTCTGCCGGACGCCGCTTACGCTTCCCTTCAGGGCGCCTTACGACGGCCGTGAACCCGGAGGTCAGATCTCCTTGGCCTCGCGGCCGTGCACGATCAGCGCGTAGATGACCAGCACGTCGACCGCGATGACGGCCAGCGACCACCACGGGTTCACGCCGATCCAGGTGAGCTGGGTCATCGCGTTCAGCATGACCAGCACCACGGCGACCACCCGGGCCCACGTCTGCCCGACGGTCACCGCCAGCCCGGCGAAGAACAGCACGATGCCGAAGAGCAGGTGCAGCCATCCCCAGGTGGACACGTCGAACAGCAGCAGCCGCAGCGGCGTGCGCACGTAGACGTCGTCGTTGATGACCGCCGACAGCCCGCCGATGATGTTGAACACTCCCGACATGATCATCAGAAGGCCGGCGAACCACACCCAGCCCACCCAGCCCGTCACGGGCCTGCTCTGATAAGTCATGACTCCCCCCGAAGTCTTCCGCCCCTGCCTGCGCAGAGACTGTGACCTGGACATTCCCCCCTATGGCGTCATTCATCCAGGCTTCGGGGGCCGGGGGTCAGATGCCGATGGACGCCTCGGGCTGCATGAGCCGGCGGGCCGCCTCGGTGATCGAGCCCGACAGCGACGGGTAGACGGCGAACGTGTGGGCGAGCTGCCCGACCGTCAGTCGCTGCTGCACCGCCACCGACACGGCCAGGATCAGCTCCGAGGCCCGGGGCGCCACGACGACGCCGCCGAGCACGATGCCGGTGTGCGGGCGGCAGAACAGCTTGATGAAGCCGTCGTTGAAGCCCGACATCTTGGCCCGCGCGTTGGTCGCCAGCGGCAGCTTGACCACGTTCGCCTCGATCTCACCGGCTTCGATCGCCCGCTGGGCGACGCCGACGGCGGCGATCTCCGGGTCGGTGAAGATGTTGGAGGCCACCGTGGCCAGCCGGAGCGGCTGCACGGCCTCGCCGAGCGCGTGCCACACGGCGATGCGGCCCTGCATGGCGGCGACGGAGGCGAGCATGAGCACGCCGGTGCAGTCGCCGGCCGCGTAGACGCCGGGCGCGGAGGTGCGCGAGACCTTGTCGACCTTGACGAACCCGCCCCGGTCGAGCTGGACGCCGGCCTCCTCCAGGCCGATGCCGCCGGTGTTGGGCACCATGCCGACGGTCATGAGCGCGTGGGAGCCCTCGGCGGTGCGGCCGTCCTCCAGGGTGACGACGACGCCGTCGGCGGTGCGCTTGACGGAGGAGGCGCGGGTGCGGCCCATGACGTTCATGCCGCGGCGGCGGTAGACCTCTTCGAGCACCTCGGCGCCGTCGGCGTCCTCGTTGGGCATCATGCGGTCGCGGCTGGAGACCAGCGTGACCTCGGCCCCGAGCGAGCGGTAGGCGCCGGCGAACTCGGCCCCGGTGACGCCGGACCCGATGACGATCAGGTGCTCGGGCAGCTTGTCGAGGTCGTAGAGCTGGCGCCAGTTGAGGATGCGCTCGCCGTCGGGCTCGGCGCCCGGCAGGATGCGCGGGGTCGCGCCGGTGGCGATCAGGACCACGTCGGCGCGGATGGTGCGGTCACCGGCCTTGACCACCTGCGGGTCGACGAGCCGGCCCCGGGCCTTGATGATCTCGACGCCCTCGGCCTGGACGCGGGTGGCGATGTCGGCCGACTGCGCCTGGGCGAGCTCCTTGACGCGCTTGTTGACCAGCGGCAGGTCGACGTGCGCCGCGCCGATGTCGCCGTCGGCGCCGCCGGTGAAGGCGACGCCCAGCGACGGCGCGTCGAGCAGCGCCTGCTTGCGGACGGAGGTGGCGATCAGCGTCTTGGAGGGCACGCAGTCGGTCAGCACGCAGGCGCCGCCGGGGCCGTCCTGCTCGACCATCGTGACTTGCGCGCCTAGTTGCGCGGCCACCAGCGCCGCCTCGTAGCCGCCTGGTCCGCCACCGATGATCGCAATCCTCGTCACGTTCCCATTGTCCCGCATCGCCTGAGCTGCTGACGAACGGGGCGGGCCACCGCGCGCTACTCTTGGCTGCTGTGCCTGTTTACGCCGCCTACGGCAGCAACATGGACCCGGAGCAGATGGCCATGCGCGCCCCTCACTCCCCGGTGCGGGGCGTGGGCTGGCTGCCCGGCTGGCGTCTGACCTTCGGCGGGGAGATCTTCGGCTGGGAAGGCGCGATCGCCACCATCGTGGAGGACCCGGAAGACCACGTCTTCGTCGTCCTCTATGACGTGCCTGAGTTCGACGAGACCTCGCTCGACCAGTGGGAGGGCGCCTCGCGGGGCCTGTTCCACAAGGTGCGGCTGCGGGTGCAGACGCTCGACGGCGAGGTCGTGGCCTGGGTCTACGTGCTCGACGGCTACGAGGGCGGCCTGCCGTCGGCGCGCTACCTCGGCGTGCTGGCCGACGCCGCCGAGCGGGCCGGCGCGCCCGACGACTACGTCAAAGAGCTGCGCGGCCGGCCCTGCAAGAGCTCGCCTAGCTGAGCGGCTGGTCCTTCGTCTCCTTCAGCGCGAACACGTACACCAGCGTGGAGATCAGCGCGAGCGCGGACATGTACCAGGGGAACAGGTAGGAGGCGTCGGCGTCCTTCATCGCGGTGCCGATCAGCGGCGCCGTGCCGCCGAAGATCGCCACGGTCAGCGAGTACGGGAAGCCCGCGCCGGCCGCCCGGACCCGGGTCGGGAACAGCTCGGAGTTCACCGCGGCCGAGATCGAGGTGAAGCAGCCGAGGAAGACCATGCCGATGAGCTGGATGACCAGCAGGCTGGCGAACGCGTCGGTCAGCAGGCCGAGCAGCGGCACCGGCAGGATCGTGAACCCGAGGCCGAAGGTGATCAGCATCGGCTTGCGCCCGACCTTGTCCGACAGCATGCCGAGCAGCGGCTGCAGCACCATGAAGAAGACCAGCGAGATCGTGCCCACGGTGAGCGAGTCGGCCTTGTCGAAGTTCACGTTCTGCTGGGCGTAGGTCGGCAGGAACGTGGTCCACGTGTAGTAGGCGACGGTTCCGGCGATCGTGATGCCGACGATGAGCGCGGCCTTGGTCGGGTAGCGCACCAGGAACTCGAAGAGCTTGGGCCGCTCGGCCCGGCCTTCCTGGATGTCGGTGGCGACGGTGCTGGTCTCCTCGGCGCCCTTGCGGATCCACAGGCCGACGAGGCTGATCAGCGCGCCGAACAGGAACGGGATGCGCCAGCCGTAGGAGTCCATGGCCGATTCGGCGAGCAGCGTGGCGAGCAGCGCGGCCAGGCCGGAGGCGAGGAGCTGGCCGATGGTGGTGCTCACGTACTGGAAGCTGGAGAACAGGCCGCGGCGGCCGGGCGGCGCCGACTCGACGAGGAACGTGGTGGCGGCGGCGAACTCGCCGCCCACCGACAGGCCCTGGATCAGCCGCGCCAGCGTGAGGATGATCGGCGCGAGCACGCCGGCCTGCGCGTACGTGGGCGTCACGGCGAGGATCAGCGACCCGACGCCCATCAGGATGATCGTGAACGTCATCGCCGCCTTGCGGCCGAACCGGTCGGCGAACGCGCCCACCAGCAGGCCGCCCAGCGGGCGCATGAAGAAGCCGACCGCGAACACGGCGAACGCGCTGAGCACCGGGACCAGGGGGTTGCCGCTGTCGGGGAAGATCTGTTGCGAGAAGTACACCGCCAGGAACGAGTACGCGTACCAGTCGTACCACTCGACGACGTTGCCGACGCTGGCGGCGAACAACTGGCGGACGCGGCTCTTCGGAATGCCGATGGGCGATGAGGCAAGGGGGGAGGTCGCCACGTGGGCTCCTTTGCTGAACAGAGCGGAGATGGCCTACTGTGCATTCGGACGACCGAAACAGTCAAATATCTCGCCATATATTTACGAACCCGACACAGATAAGGC
The DNA here is from genome assembly GCF_040674795.1 of Nonomuraea sp. NPDC049725. NCBI lineage: Bacteria > Bacillati > Actinomycetota > Actinomycetes > Streptosporangiales > Streptosporangiaceae > Nonomuraea > Nonomuraea sp. NPDC049725. The sequence goes on from NZ_JBFANJ010000006.1 coordinate 265,028, forward strand.
TCTCTGTGGATGTTCTCGACCGGCGGCTGATCGCCGCACTCCAGGTCAGCCCCCGCGCCCCCTGGGGCGAGATCGGCCGGGCGATCGGCGAGCACGAACGGACCGTCGCCCGCCGCCTGCAACGGCTCCTGGCCGAGGGCGTGGTGCGCGTCACCGCCATCTACGACGACCTGCGCTCGGGTCACGGCCGTCCCGTCCACCTGCACGCCCAGGTGCGCCCCGGCATGGCGCGCAAGGTCGCCGAAGCCCTCGCCGCCCGGCCCGACACCCGGTCCGTCTACTCCCTGACCGGCGCAACCGACGTCGGCAGCGAGCTCGTCGCCCCCTCCCGCGAGGACCTGCACGACATCCTGTCCGCGCAGATCAGCGCCATCGACGGCGTCGCCCAGACGCAGACCCAGGTCGTCCTGCACACCTTCCGCACCGTCGCCGAATGGCACGCGCCCTACCTCACCGAGCAGGAGGTCGCCGAGCTGCGGCCCCCGCCGCCCGCCGAGTGCCTGCCCGACGAGGACGGCCTGTCCCCGCTGGAGCAGGAGATCGCCGAACTGCTGGCCGCCGACGGGCGGATCGCGTTCACCACGATCGCCGACCGGCTCGACCTGTCCGTGCCGACCGCCCGGCGCCGCGTCGCCTCCCTGCTCGAACGGCGGGTGCTGCTCCCCCGGGCCGAGGTCGAGCCGGCGCTGATCGGCCTGGCCGTCGAGGCCCAGCTCTGGCTCAAGGTCCGCCCGTACGGGCTGGACCGGGTCGGGCAGACGCTGGCCGCGCACCCCAACGTGCGCTACTGCGCCGCCACCACCGGGACGCACGCGCTGATCGTCCAGGTCGCCACCGCACACGAGGCCGACCTGTACCGGTTCCTGTCGGGCGTCGTCGGGTTGCTCGACGAGGTCACCGACGTCAATGTCACTCTCATAACCCGCGCCTACAAGCGCGGGCATCTGCACAAGTCCGGCCTGCTCACCTTGGAGAGAACACCATGACCCCTGCCGAGCACGAGGTAGCCGACCTCTGCGTGGAGCTCATCCGCGTCGACAGCAGCAACTACGGGGACGGCTCCGGCCCCGGCGAGCGGGCCGCGGCCGAGGTGGTGATGGCGAGGCTGGCCGAGGTCGGCGTCGAGGCCACCTACATCGAGAGCGCCCCCGGCCGGGGCAACGTGATCACCCGCGTCGAGGGCTCCGACCCGTCGCTCCCGGCCCTGCTCGTGCACGGCCACCTCGACGTGGTCCCCGCCAACGCGGCCGACTGGACCGTCGACCCGTTCGCCGGCGAGGTGCGCGACGGCTACATCTGGGGCCGGGGCGCGGTCGACATGAAGGACATGGACGCGATGATGCTGGCCGTGCTGCGCCAGCTCAAGCGCGAGGGCCGCAAGCCGCGCCGCGACCTGGTGTTCGCCTGGGTCGCCGACGAGGAGGCCGGCGGCGTCTACGGCGCCAAGCACCTGACGAAGCACCACCCCGAGCTGTTCGAGGGCGTCACCGAGGCGATCAGCGAGGTCGGCGGCTACTCGCTGGAGGTCGACCCGTCGCTGCGGCTCTACCTCATCGAGACCGCCCAGAAGGGCCTGGCCTGGATGAAGCTGATCGCCGACGGCACCGCCGGGCACGGCTCCATGCTCAACTCCGACAACGCGGTCACCGAGATCGCCAAGGCCGTGGCCAGGATCGGCGCCCACGACTGGCCGATCACGCTCACGCCGACCGTGCGCCGCTTCCTCACCGAGGTCGCCGACGCGTTCGGGCTGCCGTTCGACGAGACGGACCCGGCGCCCATCCTGGACAAGATCGGGCCGCTCGTCCGGTTCGTCGGCGCCACGCTCAACCACACCGCCAACCCGACCCAGCTCGACGCCGGCTACAAGTCGAACGTCATCCCCGGCCAGGCCACCGCCGTGGTCGACGGGCGCTTCCTGCCGGGCCACGAGGACGACTTCTTCAAGACCATCGACACGCTCATCGGGCCGAAGGTGCGCCGCGAGTTCGTGCACCACGACATCGCGCTGGAGACCACGTTCGACGGCGCCCTGGTCGAGTCGATGATCGAGGCGCTCAAGGCCGAGGACCCGACCGCCCGCGCGGTGCCCTACTGCATGTCGGGCGGCACCGACAACAAGACGTTCTTCGCCGACCTGGGGGTGCGCGGGTTCGGCTTCGTGCCGCTGCGGCTGCCCGCGGACATGGACTTCGCCTCGATGTTCCACGGCGTGGACGAGCGGGTCCCGGTCGAGGCCCTGCAGTTCGGGGTGCGGGTCCTGGACAGGCTCCTCCTAAACTACTAAGGGTGACTAACGACCCGTACACCCTGGCCGGGGAGGCCGCCGCGGCGCTGAAGGCCGCGGCCGGTCTCGACACCTTCGACGTGGCCCTCGTGATGGGCTCCGGCTGGGTGCCGGCCGCCGACGCGATCGGCGCGACGGTCGCCGAGATCCCGTTCACCGACCTGCCCGGCTTCTCGGCGCCCGCCGTGGCCGGGCACGGCGGCAAGATCCGCGTCATCCGCACCGACGGCGGCCGCCACGCGCTGGTCTTCCTCGGCCGCAGCCACCTGTACGAGGGCCGCGGCGTCGACTCCGTCGTGCACGGCGTCCGCACCGCCGCGGCGGCCGGGGTGCGCACGGTCGTGCTGACCAACGCGGCGGGCGGCCTGCGGCCCGAGACGCAGAAGGTCGGCGACCCCGTCCTGATCAGCGACCACATCAACCTGACCGGCGTCAACCCGATCACCGGCACCACGTTCCTCGACCTGACCGAGGTCTACTCCAAGCGGCTGCGCGAGCTGGTCCGCGAGATCGACCCGAGCCTGGACGAGGGCGTCTACGTGGCCTTCCGCGGCCCCACCTACGAGACGCCCGCCGAGATCCGCATGCTGCGCACGCTGGGCGGCGACATGATCGGCATGTCCACCGTGCTGGAGGCCATCGCGGCCCGCGAGGCCGGGCTGGACGTGCTCGGCGTCTCGCTGGTCACCAACCCCGGGGCCGGGCTGGCGGGCGACCCGCTCGACCACGAGGAGGTCCTGGAGGTCGGCCGCGCCACCGCCACCCGGATGGGCGAGCTGCTGGCCAAGGTGGTCGACCGGCTGTGAGCCTCACCGATCGGGCCCGCGCCTGGCTGGCGCAGGACCCCGACCCCGACACGCGCGCCGAGCTGTCGGCCCTGCTGGAGCGCGGCGACACCGCGGCCCTGCGCGACCGGTTCGACGCCAAGCTGGAGTTCGGCACCGCCGGGCTGCGCGGCGAGCTCGGCGCCGGCCCCAACCGGATGAACCGGGTCACGGTCATGCGCGCCGCCGCCGGGCTCGCCCGGGTGCTCGGCCCCGGCAAGCACGTGGTGATCGGCTACGACGCCCGCCACAAGTCCGACGTGTTCGCCCGTGACACGGCGGCCGTGCTCACCGGCGCCGGGCTGCACGCCTCGCTGCTGCCCGGCCCGCTGCCCACGCCGGTGCTCGCCTTCGCCGTGCGCCACCTCGACGCCGACGCCGGCGTCACCGTCACCGCCAGCCACAACCCGCCGCGCGACAACGGCTACAAGGTCTACTGGGGCGACGGCTCCCAGATCGTGCCGCCGATCGACAGCGAGATCTCCGCCGCCATCGACGCCGTGGGCCCGGTGGACGAGCTGCCGCTGCACGGCCCCGGCTCGCTGACGGAGCTGGGCGACTCCATCGTCGACGACTACATCGACGCGGTCGTGGCGCTGCCGCTCGGCGACGCCCGCGACCTGCGCGTGGCCTACACGCCGCTGCACGGCGTCGGCTCCGCCACGCTGACCGGCGCCTTCCTCGCGGCCGGGTTCGAGACCCCGATGGCCGTGGAGGAGCAGCGCAACCCCGACCCGGACTTCCCCACCGTGGCGTTCCCCAACCCGGAGGAGCCGGGCGCGATGGACCTGGCCGTCGCCCTGGCCCGCAAGCTGGGCTCCGACCTGGTGCTGGCCAACGACCCCGACGCCGACCGCTGCGCCGTGGCCGTGCCGCTCGGCGACGGCGCGTTCCGCATGCTGACCGGCGACGAGGTGGGCGGCCTGCTCGCCGAACACGTCATCACCCACACCACCGGCGACCGCATGGTGGCGACCACGATCGTCTCCTCGACCCTGCTGTCCAAGATCGCCCACGCCCACGGCGTCCGCTACGGCGAGACGCTGACGGGCTTCAAGTGGATCATCAAGGCGGGTCCCGGCCTGGTCTTCGGCTACGAGGAGGCGATCGGCTACAGCGTCGGCTCGGCCGAGGGGCTGCCGGTGCGCGACAAGGACGGCATCGGCGCCGCCCTCACCGTCGCCGCCGTCGCCGCCGAGGCCAAGCGCGCCGGCCGCACGCTGCTGGACCTGCTCGACGACCAGGCCCGCCGCTACGGGCTGCACGCCACCTCGCAGCTCTCCGTCCGGGTGGACGACCTGTCGCTGATCGCCGGCGCCATGTCCCGCCTGCGCGCCGCGCCCCCGTCCGAGCTCGGCGGCCGTACGGTGACGCGGGTCGACGACCTGAGCCGGGGCGACGGCGGGCTGCCGCCCACGGACGGGCTCCGGTTCACGCTGTCGGGCGACGCCCGCGTGGTGGTCCGCCCGTCGGGCACCGAGCCGAAGCTCAAGTGCTACCTGGAGGTGGTGGTCCCGGTGACCGGCGAGGTCGCCGAGGCCCGCGCCGAGGCCGACCGCGAGCTCGCCGCGCTGAAGACCGACGTGGCGGAGGCGCTGGGCCTCTGACCCCGGGGCGCGCACAACCGGTGCCCAGCCGGACACAACCATCGGTTGTGCGCCCCTAGGGTGTCCGCGTGGACACCGAGGCATGGCGATCGTTCGTCCGGGCGGCCGAGCTCGGGCAGGTGCAGCAGGCCGCCGACGAGCTGGGCGTGAGCCAGCAGGCGGTCTCCAAACGGATCGCCGCCCTGGAGCGCGAGCTGGGGGTCCGGCTGTTCGCCCGCACCCCGCGCGGGGTCGAGCTGACACTCGACGGCCAGGCGTTCCTCCCGCACGCGCGCGGCGTCGTCGCCGGGATCGACCGCGCCGTCGCCGCGGTCAGGCCGGGCTCGCGCGCCCTGCGGATCGACGTCCTCGGCCGGCGCAGCGCGCAGGCCGTCGTCCTGCACGACTACTGGCGCGCCCGCCCCGGGACCGACCTCGACGTGGTGACGCTCCGGGTCGACGACCCGCGCGCGGCCGCCGCCGCCGTCGAGGCCGGCGAGGTGGACGCCTCGTTCCGCGCCGTCACCGACCCGGCCGCGCTGCCACGCGACCTGCGCATGATCCACGCGTTCTCCTCACCCCTGCAGCTCCTCACCGGTCCGCGCCACCCGCTCGCCGCCGCCCGCCGGCTCACGCCGGCGCAACTGCGCAAGCACCGGATCTGGATGCCCGGCATCGCGCCCCGCAGCGAGTGGTCGGAGTTCTACGACGAGCTCGCCACCGCGTTCGACCTGCGGATCGACGCGGCGGGCCCGCACTTCGGCGACGAGGTGCTGCTCGACGCCCTCGCCGACTCCGCCGACGTCGCCACCCTCGTCGGGGAGCGCGACCGGTACGTGTGGCCGGCGGGCCACGACCTGCGCCGCATCCCCATCGCCGGCCCGGCCCTCGTGTATCCGCTCTCGCTCATCCTCCCCCGGGCCAATCCGCACCCGGGACTGCACGGGATCATCGCCCACCTCGCGAGCCTGCCGGGGCCGCCCGAGCCCGCCTGGCTGCCGTCCTGGGCCGCTGCGACACACGGGGAGGTGGGCCATGCCCGGTGACCGGCTGATGCGCGTCCACAGCCCCGAGTTCCTGGCGATGGCCGAGCGGGTCCGGCGCGCCACCGAGCTGACCTCCCGGCTGAACGTGCTGCCCTTCGAGGACGAGGCGGGCAAGGCGGAGCTGTTTGAACGGCTTCTGGGCAAGCCCCTGCCGGAGCGGGTCACGATTTATCCGCCTTTCTACACCGACCACGGCCTCAACCTCGACCTCGCCGAACGCGTGTTCATCAACCAGAACTGCACGTTCCTCGACTACGCCGGCATCAGGCTCGGCCACGGCGTGATGATCGGCCCCAGGGCCACGCTCATCACCGTCGGCCACCCCGTCGACCCCGAGGAGCGGCGGCACTGGCTGACCGGCGGCCCCATCGACGTGGCGGACAACGTGTGGATCGGCGCCGGCGCCACCATCCTGCCCGGCGTCAGCATCGGCCGCGACGCCGTGGTGGCCGCCGGCGCCGTCGTGGCCGACGACGTGCCACCGGCCACCCTGGTGACCGGCGCCAAGGCGGCCGTGCACCGGCACTGGTGAACGCCCCCTCCCGGGCTCCCATGCTCACGCCTTCGGCGCCCGCCCAGGCAGCCGGGCGAACCCCGCGGCAGCGGCCAGCACCACAGCCGCCACCACCCACCACGCCGCCCCGGCCCCGAGGCCCATGGCCAGCGGCGCCAGCGTCAGATTCGCCAGAGCCGCACCCCCGGACCCGGCCAACGACGAGGCCGAGGCCACGGTGGCCCGCTCGTCCGAGCCGACTCGATGGTGAGCCAGCTCCGCCCTGAGCACGCCGTACGCTCCCAACCCCACGAAGAACCCCACGTAGGGCACACCCGCCAGCACCACCCCCGCCACGCCCCCCATGCCGACGGCCGCCGCCCCGCCCAGCCCACCCAGCGCGACCGCCGCAACCAGCAACCCACCCACCGCCCCCCGCACCGACCCCCGCACCGTCCCCTGCGACGTCCCCCGTCCCATGTCCCCGCCCCGGACAGTCCCGCCCTCCGGGGCCGCGCCGCCCTTCCCGGCCGGCTCACCCTCCCGGGTTTCCCCACCGTCCGGAGCCGCCGCTCCGCCCCGAGCAGCCCCACCATCCCCGGCCAGTTCGGCGCTCCGGGTGGCCGCGCTGTCCTGGGCTGCCGCGCCGCCCCCGGCCAGTTCGGCGCGCCGGGTGACCGCGCTGTCCTGGGCAGCCCCACCGTCTCCCGCCAGTTCGGCGCTCCGGGTGGCCGCGCTGTCCTGGGCTGCCGTGCCGTCCCCGGCCTCCGTACCCCTCCGGACCGCCGAAGCGGGGTCGGCAGTCGCAGAGGCGGGGCCACCCGCAGGGCAGTGGGCCGCCGTAACGGGGCCGGGGGCCGTAGCGGCGTCGGCTGCCGTAGCGGGATCGGGGACCGTAGCGGGGAGGCCGGTCGTAGCGGGGAGGGCGGTCGTAGCTGGGCGGGTGGGGGTGAGGTGGCGGGCCAGGGTGGGAGCGAGGGCGCTGCCCAGGGCGCTGCCGGCGAAGCCCAGGGCGGACACGATCGCGTAGGCGGTGGCTCCCCCTTCACCCGAGCCGGTGAGCTCGGCCAGGTGGCCGGGCACCAGCAGCTCGATGCAGGTGAGCGCCATCCCGACCACCGCCGCGACCAGCACCAGCCGCCGCAGCGGCCCGTCATGCACCGCGACCCGCACCCCGGCTGCCACCGTGACCGGCACGCCGCGCAGCACCACCGCCACCGAGGCAGGCGGCCGGGGCGGCTCCGGCATGGCGATCAGCACGACCACCAGCCACACCAGCGCGGCGACCGCCCCGAGCAGCGCGGGCAACGCCAGCGGGTCGAGCCACCCGGCCCCCGCCATGCCGGTCCCCATACCGGTCCCCATGCCAGCCTCCATGCCGGTCCCCACGCCGGTCCCCACGCCGCTGTCCATCCCGGCGGCTTCGGCTGCGAGCGGGAGGAAGCCGCCCGCCAGCACGCCGACGCCGAGCGCGACGTCCTCCATGACGTGCCCGCGTGACAGGCCGGGCCGCAGGTCGGCGCCGGGCCCCTCGACGGCGTGCAGCGTGTCCACGAACCACGCCTCCGCGGGCCCGCTGGACAGCGCCCGCGCCACTCCCAGCACCGCGCCGGCCACCGTGAACGCCCACCAGGTGCCCGCCACCGCGAGCAGCACCAGCGCGAGGGCGGTGCAGGCGGCGGAGGCGGCGAGCACCACCCGGCGCCCCACCACGTCGGCCAGGCCGCCGGTGGGCAGCTCCAGCCCGGCGATGACCAGGGAGTAGACGGTCATGACCACGCCGACCTGCACGATGGTCAGGCCCCGGTCCAGCATGAGCAGCACCAGCGGCGCGATCATCAGCCCGGCGGGCAGCCAGGTGAGGAAGCTGACGAGGGCGTAACGGCGGCACACGTCGTCCATGCCGTCACCCTAGACCGCAAAGCAAATTTTGCAAAGAGAATTTTGCGGCCTAGGGCCTGGAAGCCGTCAGGCCAGTTTGAACTGCAGCTCGGTCTCCCACTTGTTCATGTCGGGCTGCTCCTCCGGGTTCGTGTGGTAGAGCTCCAGGCGGCTGTCCCAGTGCTCGCCGTCCGGCTCCTCGCTCATGGCGAAGCGCAGCCCCCGCTCACGCGCCCAGTCGAGCAGCTCGCCGGTGACGGCCATGAGGCCGTCGGGGTGGCCGACGTGGGTGCTCCGGACGTAACGGCCCGCCGGGAGCACCCCGGCGACGAACTCGCCCTCGCCCGCCACCGGCTCGTGCACCGGCACCCCGGCCTCCACCACCAGGTCGCCGTCCAGGTCGATGACCAGGTAGCGGAAGAACGGCCCGCCGGCGGGCGGCGTGCCCCGCTCGGCCAGCCGGCCGTACAGCTCGCCGATCCGGTCGGCGACCAGGTGGAAGGTCGTCATGGTGATGGTCTTGCGGATCCCGAGGTAGTGACGCTCGGGACACTCGATGATCTCTGGCATGTTTTCCTCCTTCACCCATTACTACGAATCGGCGCCCCGGAACTCATCGGCGAGTCCGAAGAAGGGGAACAGCCCCGGGTCCAGGTACGTGGTGATGCCGGTGATCAGGCCGCCCGACGTCTCGACGAGCACGAGCGCGAACGGCCGGCCCTCCAGATACTGCCCGTACGCGGGCCGCCCGTTGGCGGCGGTGCGCACCAGGCGCGAGCCCTCGCAGGGCGCCCCGGCGGCGGCCAGCACCCGGCGGACGTCCTCGCGCCCGCGCAGCCACCAGGCGAACGGCGGCATCGACGAGGTGGCGTCCTCGTGCAGCAGCGCGACCAGCGTCTCGACGTCGTAGCGCTCGAAGGCGTCGACGTAGCGGGCGAGCAGCTTCTCGTCCACGGCGTCGTCACCCGGCTCGGTGAGGGGCAGCGCGGCGCGGGCCCGCTGGAGGGCGCTGTTGACCGCCGCGACGCCGGCGCCGAGCAGGCCGGCCACTTCGGCCGCCGACCAGCCCAGCACGTCGCGCAGGATCAGCACGGCCCGCTGCCGGGGCGGCAGGTGCTGCAACGCCGCCACGAACGCCAGCCGCACGCTCTCCCGCGACACCGCCAGCTCGGCCGGGTCCAGCAGCCGGTCGGGCACCGGGTAGACCCACGACTCGATCGGCAGCGGCTCCCCCAGGGGCGCGCCGGGCTCGGCGGCCGGGCCCAGGCCGGCGGCGAGGGCCCGGCGCCGGCTGCCGCGCAGCATGTCGAGGCAGACGTTCGTGGCGATGCGGAACAGCCATGCCCGCAGCGGCCCCCGGAGCGGGTCGAACCGGTCACGGCCGCGCCACGCCTTGGCCAGCGTCTCCTGCACCGCGTCCTCGGCCTCGTACACCGAGCCGAGCATCCGGTAGCAGTAGCCGGTCAGCTCAGCGCGGTGGCCGTCCAGGTCCATGTGGTTCGATCCCGATCTGCAGTTCCGTCACCCACTCGGCCAGGTCGTCCGGGCAGTGCAGGTAGACCTCGCGGCCCAGGTCGAGCGCGCGGTGGCCGTTGTCCTCGATCCAGTGGGCCAGCTCCTGGTAGGTGGTGCCGACCTGGTCCATCGAACCATGATGGATGACCGTCGCGGCGGCCGGCAGCCGGGGCAGGTCCACGACCTGGAGCCCGTCGTGCGTGCCGGGCCCGGCCGCGACGGGGAAGGCGGCGTGCGTCAGCACCGTCCCGTCCTCGCGGGCCTGGTAGTGGGCGATGCCCGGCCCGGCGATCGGCAGCCCGGCGGCCTCCAGCCGGTCGCAGAGCTCGTGGTAGAGCGGCTGGATGACGGGCCCGACGTGCTCGGGCCCGTAACTGGCGGCCACGCCGCTGAGCTGGGCGACCCGGACCGGGGCCACCTCCTTGACGATGACCTCGACGCTCCCCATGCGGCCCTCGGTCTCGATGCTGCGCAGTCTCGACTCGACGCCGCGCAGCCTGGCCAGGTCGGCGCTGATGCGCGCCTCCAGCTCGGCGCGGCGCAGCCGGACCATCCCGTGCAGCTCCTCGGTGCTCACCTTGTCGTCGAGGATCGACTTGACCTGCTCCAGCGTGAAGCCGAGGTCCTTGAGCGCGACGAGCCGGTTGAGCCGCGCGAGCTGGGCGGCCTGGTAGGAGCGGTATCCGGTGGCCGGGTCCACGTGCGCGGGCCGCAGCAGCCCGATCGCGTCGTAGTGCCGCAGCATGCGCACCGACACGAGCCCGAGCCTGGCGAAGTCTCCGATGCTGAACATGACCTCTCCAGATGTACGGCCTCACACGGTGTCAGAGTCCACCCCTACAGGTTATGCTGCGAAATATCACCGTAACCGAACGTTCGGTAGGTCCCATGAAGACTGCCCGGGATGTCGACGCCGGCCTGCGGATCAGGGCGGCGGCCGTGCGGCTGTTCGCCGAGCAGGGCTACGCCGCCACGAGCGTCAGGGACCTGGCCAGGGCCGTCAACCTCACCAACGCCGGCGTCTACCACCACGTCTCCAGCAAGGAAGCCCTGCTCGCCGACCTGATGGAGGCCGGGCACCGGGGTCTCATCGACGCCACCCGCCGCCTCCTGGCCGGCGTCGGCGGCCCGGCCGAACGGCTGGCGCTGCTCATCGGCTCCCTGACCGCCATCCACGCGCTCAACCCCATGACGACCCGGGTCATGGACGGCGAACTGCGCTCGCTCACCCCCGGCGGCGCCGCCCACGACGAGATCATCGCCCTCCGCGACGCGTACGAGGACTTCTGGCGGCAGGCGCTGGCCGACGGCGTCGCGACGGGCGTGTTCCGGGTCGCCGACCAGAAGCTGACCCGCCTGGCCCTGATGTCGATGTGCACGGGCACCAGCGAGTGGTACCGCCCCGACGGCGACTCCACGCTGGAGCAGGTGTGCGCCGAGTTCGTGGCGATCGGCCTGGCCGCCGTCCGCGCACCCGGACTGTCCCTGCTGCCCGACTTCTCCCTGCTGCCCGACTTCCCCTGGGAGCCGCCGCATGGCTGACCGTCGCTCCGATGTTCCCGACACCGTCCCCGCCCTGGTCCGGTGGGCCGCCGCCCGCTTCGGTGACCGTGAGTTCCTCCGCTTCCCCGACGTCTCGCTGAGCTTCGCCCAGGCGGACGCGGAGAGCGACCGGCTGGCCGGGGCCCTGGCGGCCACCGGCGTACGGCCCGGCGACCGGGTCGCCGTCATGCTGGACAACGTCCCGGGCTGGCCGCTGAGCTGGCTGGCCGTCCTCAAGGCCGGGGCCGTCACCGTCCCGGTCAACGTCCGCTACCGGGCGGCCGACCTGGAGCACGTGCTGCGCGACTCGGGCGCCGTCGCCACCGTGACCAGCGCTGAGCACGCCGGGCACGTCCCGCGCGGCGGCCACGTGGTGCACACCCTGGACGCGCTCACCGGCTCCCACCCCGCCCCCGAAATATCGCCCAGCCCGAACGATGTGGCGAATTTTCAGTACACGTCGGGGACCACCGGCTTCCCCAAAGCCTGCATGCTCACCCACGCCTACTGGTTACGCACCGCCCGGGTCGTCGCCGACCTGGTCGACCTGCGCGACGACGACGTGATGCTGATCGCCCAGGCGTACTCCTACATGGATCCCCAGTGGACGACCCTGCTGTGCCTGATGGGCGGCATCCCGCAGGTCGTCCTCCCCCGCTTCTCCGCCTCCGGCTTCTGGCGCTCGGCCCGCGAGCACGGCGCGACGCTCACGTACGTGCTGGGCACGATGCCCCTGCTCATGTACAAGCAGCCGCCGGACCCGCTGGACCGGCACAACAGGATGCGCCTCGTGCTGTGCTCGGGCATCGCCCCGCGCCTGCACGCCGCCTTCGAGGAGCGCTGGGGCGCGCCCTGGCGGGAGCTGTACGGGTCCACCGAGAGCGGCCCGGACCTGCTGTCCGCCCCGGACGCCCGCGACCAGGTCGGCACCGGCTCGATGGGCCTGCCGCCGCCCGGCAAGGAGGTCACGCTCGACGAGGAGACGGGCGAGATCCTGGTGCGCGGCGAGCCGATGATGACCGGCTACTGGAACCACCCGGAGGCCACCGCGCACGCCTTCCGCGGCGGCTGGTACCACACCGGCGACCTGGGCGTACGCAATCCCGACGGGCAGATCCGGCACGCCGGGCGGCTGAAGGACATGGTGCGCCGGGGCGGCGAGAACATCTCCTGCGCCGAGGTCGAGCGGGTGCTGGGCGAGCATCCGGCGGTGCTGAACGTCGCCCTGGTGCCGGTGCCGGACGAGCTGTTCGGCGAGCTGCCCAAGGCGTTCGTCCAGCTCAGGCCGGGCTATGAGGCGAGCGGGCCGACCGCGGCGAGCGTGGCCGAGCACGCCGCGCGGCGGCTGGCCCCGTTCAAGGTGCCGGCGTTCGTCGAGTTCGTCGACGGCTTCCGGCTGACCCCTTCGGCGCGGATCGAGAAGCGCCACCTGATGCGCCCCGACCAGCGGACGGGCGCGTTCCGCGTAACCCTGCCGGCGGACAAGGAGCGAGCATGATCGACGTGACCGTACGGGACGAGGTGGCGGTGATCACCCTCCAGCGGCCCGGGAAGCTCAACGCGCTGACCGCCGGCATGCGGCGGCAGCTCGCCGCGGCGGTGCGCGAGCACGGCGACGGCAAGGCGGCCCGGGGCGTCGTCGTCACCGGCGCCGGGCGGGCGTTCTCGGCGGGCGAGGACATCGACCAGGCCGTCGGGCTGTCGCTGATCGACGAAGTCGAGCTCTTCCACGACCTCACCAGGGCCGTGCTGGAGACCAGGGTGCCGGTGGTGGCAGCCGTCAACGGGCTGGCCGTGGGCGGCGCGGCGGAGTGGACGCTCTGCTTCGATGCCCGGCTGGGCACGCCGTCGGCCGAGTTCTTCCTGCCGGAGAACCACATCGGGCTGTCGATCTCCAACGGCGCCAGCTGTCTGCTGCGCCGCCTGGTCGGCGGCCGGGCGCTGGGGCTGGTGCTCGGCTCGGCGCGGCTGAGCGCCACCGAGGCCCACTCGCTCGGCCTGCTGGACCAGGTCGTCGAGGCGGACACGCTGGTCGGCACGGCGATCGGCCTGGTGCACCGCTGGACGCTGCCCGGCACGGCCACCGAGGTGCACCTCAGGCTGCTGCGCCCGTCGCTGGAGGAGGTCGAGCGCGCCTTCGCCGCCGAGACGCGGGCCGCCCGCCAGGTCGAGGACTCCGGGATCGCCCGGGCGGGCATGGAACGCTTCGTCAACCGGCGCAGGCGGTGAGCGCGGCCGGTCAGGGCACGAGCAGGGCGGCGACCACCAGCACCAGGGCCACGACGCCGATCGCCAGCGAGTCGTAGGCCCAGGTGGCGCGGGCGGGGCCGGGCTCCTCGTTGCGGATCCTGGCCTTGTCGGCGCGGTCGCTGATCTGCTCGCCCACCCAGTCGGCGTGCGTCTTGCCGGAGAATGCCTGGGCGGCGGCCTGCTCGCCCTTGGTCAGCGTCGGCTCGGTCCTGAACCGGCCGCGCTGCTTGACCGCCTGGCCACGGCGCTGGGCCCTGGCGCGCTCGCGGGCCGAGCTCATCGGGGTCCACAGCCGCAGCACGCGGCCCTCGCCGTGGTCGACGTTGATCGAGTGGGAGACCGTGACCTCCCGCACCGACGCCCACGGCACCACCGTCGTGCGCAGCGGGTTGCGCCCGACCAGCCCCTGCTCGGTGAACACGGTGGCGGGCCGGATGGCGACGACGTAGACGAGCGCGGTGAGCACGCCCAGCACGGCCAGCGCCACCATCGACGCCTTGCCGTTGTAGCGGGCGGTCAGGTCCCACACGTTGAAGGCGACGAACGCCACCCACACCCAGCCGAGCACGAACGCGGTCTTGGACCGGAAGACCTCTTTCACGGCTGCCACTTCAGCCGCGCGAACCCGGGCTTGATCACGCCGTTGATCAGCGCCAGCCGCTCGTCGAACGGCAGGAACGCGGACTTCATCGCGTTGACCGTGAACCACTGCAGGTCGTCCCACCCGTAGTCGAACGCCTCGACCAGCTTGGCGAACTCCCGCGAGACGGTCGTGGAGCTCATCAGCCGGTTGTCGGTGTTGACCGTGACGCGGAAGTGGAGCCGGCGCAGCAGCCCGATCGGGTGTTCGGCGATGGAGTCGGCGGCCCCGGTCTGCAGGTTGGAGGTGGGGCACATCTCCAGCGGGATGCGCTTGTCGCGCACGTAGGCGGCGAGCCTGCCGAGCTTGGCGGAGCCGTCGCCGGCCACGGTGATGTCGTCGATGATGCGCACTCCGTGGCCGAGCCGGTCGGCGCCGCACCACTGGATGGCCTGCCAGATCGACGGCAGCCCGAACGCCTCGCCTGCGTGGATGGTGAAGTGCGCGTTCTCCCGCTGGAGGTATTCGAACGCGTCGAGGTGGCGCGTGGGCGGGTAGCCCGCCTCGGCGCCGGCGATGTCGAACCCGGCCACGCCCACGTCGCGGTAGCGCACGGCCAGCTCGGCGATCTCCATCGAGCGGGCCTGGTGGCGCATCGCGGTCAGCAGCGTGCCGATGCGGATGCCGCGCCCTTCGGAGCCCTGCCGGAACCCGTCCAGGACGGCCTGGACGACCTGGTCGAGGCTCAGCCCGCGGGTGGTGTGCTGCTCGGGCGCGAAGCGCACCTCGGCGTAGACGACGCCGTCGTCGGCCAGGTCGGCCGCGCACTCGGCGGCCACGCGCACCAGCGACTCGCGGGTCTGCATGACACCGACGGTGTGGGCGAACGTCTCCAGGTAGCGCTCCAGCGACCCGGAGTCGGCCGCCTCCTCGAACCAGCGCCGCAGCTCGTCAGGGTCGTCGGCCGGCAGCCGGTCGTAACCGCTCTCGCGCGCCAGCTCCACGATGGTCTCAGCCCGGAGACCACCGTCGAGATGGTCGTGCAGCAGCACCTTGGGCGCGCGCCGGATCTCCTCGTACGTGGGGCTCATCCGCCCATGATATGGGGCTAGGAGTCGCGGTTGACGGACTCGGGGCTGAAGGCGGGCAGACAGACCGCGATGTATTCGGCGCCCTCGTCGCCCGTGCTGTAGCGGATCCTCTCGCCCGGCTCGGTCACGAGCGTCTGCCCGGCCGTCACCTCGGTGACGCCGCCGTCGTGCTCGACGCGGACGCTGCCGCGCAGGACGACGGTGTATTCGGTGAAGGCGGGCGTCTGGGCGGGCTCGTCCCAGCCGGGCGGGGCGACCATGTGCGCGATGGAGACGGCCTCGTCGCCGCTGTTGACGCGGCCGACGTGCTCGTCGATGGTCTTGCCGCCGGGCACCGGGATCCGGGTGGGTCCTTCGATCTTTCTCACCACGAGGTCAGTGTCGCACGTCCACGACCAGGCGGCTGGGCCCGGAGTATTCCTTCACGCGGAACGCCGTGCGCCCCGGCATGATCAGCGCGATGCCGACGCGGCCTTCGAAGTCGCCGGTCTTGACGATGCGGGTGACGGCCTCCAGCGACCCGGCGTCGGGCCCGTCGGTCCAGGTGGGCGTGCCGTCCTCGGTGTGCGCGTCGGCGGGGGTGAGCAGCAGGTGCAGGGCCAGCCCGCCGCCCAGGTCGATGGGGGTGCCGGAGCCGTCCTGGACGAGCTCGTCGGCCCACTGGGCGGTGTAGCCGGGCAGCGAGCCGGCGAAGTCGACGACCACCCGGTCGAACCCGTCGTGGCGCCCGGCGCGCACCCCGGTGACGAGCGCGGGCTGGGCCCCGGCGCGGTCGACGGCCACCTCGGAGGTGCTGGTCGGCAGGTCGGCCGCGGCGGACGTGGCCGTCGCCGAGCTCCCCTGGCTCGACGGCGGCTCCACGGTGGCCGTGCCTGTGCCCGTGCCCCGCGCGCCGCACGCCACGAGCATCAGCCCGCACACGCACGCCGCGGCCGCCCTCAATCCCGGTGACGCGTTCATGCCACCAAGATTCCCGGGGACGGCCGCGCGAAGCTCGCACCGATAACGGATCGGCATGGGCCGACGTCAGGCGAATGTCCGGGTCACACCACCTCGTACGCTTTCGCCTCGGGCACGGCGGCGGCCCGCTTGCGGTCGCGCAGTCCGGCGGCCGAGAGGGCCAGTCCGGCGACGGCGAGCACCAGGGAGACGAGGATGGCCGCGCGCAGCGAGCCGATGGAGATCTCGCCGCCGCCGGAGGTGAGCACCGCGGTCACCACGGCGAGCACGATCGCGCCGCCGACCTGGCCGGAGGTGTTGAGCAGCCCGGAGGCGAGACCCTGCTCGTCGTCGGAGACGCCGTTGGTGGCCTGGATGTTGAGGGCCGGGAACGACAGCGCGAACGCGATGCCGAGCAGCAGCATGCCGGGGATGACCAGGGTGAAGAGGCCGGGCGTGCGGGAGATGCCGAGGAACATCGCGTAGCCGCCGGCCAGCGCGGCCGCGCCGACGACGATGAGCTTGCCGGTGCCGAACCGGTCGGCGAAGTCGCCCATCTTGGTCGAGGTGACCGCCACGAGCAGGCCCGCCGGCAGGAACGCCAGCGCGGTGCCGAGCGCGGACCAGCCGAGCAGGTTCTGGAAGTACTGCATGGCGACGAACTGGAAGGCCACGTACGAGCCCATGAGGACGACGAGCCCGAGGTTGGCCCGCACGAGCGGCCCGGAGCGGAGGATGCCGAGGCGGACGAGCGGGTGCTTGAGCCTGAGCTCGGTGAGCACGAACAGGCCGAGCAGGGCGGCGACGGCGACCAGCGAGCCGATCGTGCGGACGGAGGACCAGCCGGCTTCCGGCGCCTGGACCACGGTGAAGACGAGCAGCAGCATCGAGGCGGTGATCAGCACGGCGCCGATGAGGTCGTGGCCGCCGTCGGCGCGCTCCTCGGCGTTGCGCGGCAGCACCTTGATCGCGGCGATCAGCGCGATGACGGCGACGGGCACCGGCATCAGCATCGTGAGGCGCCAGTCGAGCTGGGTGAGCAGTCCGGAGAACACCAGGCCGAGCGAGTAGCCGCTGGCGCCGCAGGCGGTGAAGATGCTCAGTGCCTTGTTGCGCAGCGGTCCTTCCGGGAACGTGGTGGTGATGATCGACAACGCGGCCGGGGCGGTGAAGGCCGCGCCGACGCCCTTGATGAAGCGGGCGGCGATGAGCAGCGCCCCGTCGTTCACCAGGCCACCCAGCAGCGACGCCACGGCGAAGACCGCCAGTGCGACCAGGAACACCCTGCGCCGCCCCAGCAGATCGGCGGTCCTGCCCCCGAGCAGTAGAAGACCGCCGTATCCGAGCACGTAGCCGCTGACAACCCACTGCAGAGAAGAGGTGGAAAGCCCCAGCTCGTGCTGGATGGAGGGCAGCGCCACGCCGACCATCGACACGTCCAGGGCGTCAAGGAAGATCACTGCGCAGAGCACGGCGAGCGCGCTCCACCGGGTGGAGGAAGAGGACATGGACGGAAAGATTACATGCACTCGCATCTAATGCAAGCGCATTTAATTCCATTGCATGATTTTTCGCCTAGTGGTAACCTCCGCGTCATGGACGAGGCGCACGTGGTCGGCACCTGGCATTACGTCCTGGCGAAACACGCCAAGGCGATGTGCATGCTGGAGCGGGAGCTGGGCGACAAGCACGGCCTGGGGCCCAGCGAGTTCGAGGTGCTCGACCGGATGGTCCACCACGACAGAAAGCTGCGCATCCAGGAGCTGTGCGACGAGGTCCACCTGAGCCAGAGCGCGCTCTCGCGCGTGGTGGCCAGGCTGGAGAAGTCCGCGCTCGTCAGCCGCGGCGCGTGCGACTCCGACCGGCGCGGCGTGTTCGTGTGCATCACCGAGGAGGGCCGCGCCCGGCACGCGGCAGCCCTCCCCACCCAGCGCGCCGTCCTCTCCTCGATCTTCGACGACGCGCCCGCGGTGTCCGTCTAGGCGGTGATCCGGTCGATGATCAGCGGCAGGGTCTCCCCCGCGGCCGGTCCGACCTCGTAGCCGCCGCGCAGCGCCTCCAGCGCCCGCTCGAAGCGGCTCGTCTCGTCGGCGTGCAGCGTGAGCAGCGGCTGCCCCGCCCTGACCAGGTCGCCCGGCTTGGCGTGCAGCGTGATGCCTGCGCCCGCCGACACCGGGTCCTCCTTGCGCGCCCGGCCCGCGCCGAGCCGCCAGGCCGCCAGCCCGACCGCGTAGGCGTCGAGCCGGGTGAGCACCCCCGACTCCGGGGCGTCCACCGTCATCGTCTCGGCCGCACGCGGCAGCAGCGCGTCCGGGTCGCCGCCCTGGGCGCCGACCATCGTCCGCCAGGCGTCCATGGCCGACCCGTCACGCAGCGCGTCGGCAGGGTCCTTGCCCGACACGCCGGCGGCCTCCAGCATCTCCCTGGCCAGCCGTACGGTCAGCTCCACGACGTCGGACGGCCCGCCGCCCGCCAGGACCTCGACCGACTCCTCGACCTCCAGGGCGTTGCCCACGGCCCGGCCCAGCGGCCGGTCCATCGCGGTCAGCAGCGCGACCGTGCGCACGCCCGCGTCGGTGCCCAGCGCCACCATGGTCTCGGCCAGCTCGCGGGCCCGCTCCGGCGTCTTCATGAACGCGCCCGAGCCCACCTTGACGTCGAGCACCAGCGACCCGGTGCCCTCGGCGATCTTCTTCGACATGATCGACGAGGCGATGAGCGGGATGGACTCGACCGTGCCGGTGACGTCACGCAGCGCGTACAGCTTCTTGTCGGCGGGGGCCAGCCCGGAGCCGGCGGCGCAGATCACCGCGCCGGCCGCGCGCAGCACGCCGAGCATCTCGTCGTTGGACAGCGACGCCCGCCAGCCCGGGATCGACTCCAGCTTGTCCAGCGTGCCGCCGGTGTGGCCGAGGCCGCGGCCCGACAGCTGCGGGACGTACGCGCCGCAGGCGGCGACCAGCGGCGCCAGCGGCAGCGTGATCTTGTCGCCGACGCCGCCCGTGGAGTGCTTGTCGGCCGTCGGCCGGTCGAGTTCCGACCAGTCCATGCGCTCGCCGGAGCGGATCATGGCCTGCGTCCAGCCGGCGATCTCGCGCCGGTTCATGCCGTTGAGCAGGATCGCCATGGCCAGCGCCGACATCTGCTCGTCGGCGACCTCACCGCGCACGTAGGCGTCGATCACCCAGTCGATCTGGGCCGCGCTCAGCTCGCCGCCGTCGCGCTTGGCGACGATAACCTCGATCGCGTCCATCACGCCATCCTGGACAGGTCGACGGGGCCGAACGCGTACGGCAGGATCCGCGCCATCGGCAGCGGCCCGTCGACGGTCTCGACCAGCAGGTCGTCACCGCCGAACTCGTACAGGAGCTGCCGGCAGCGCCCGCACGGCATGAGCAGCTCGCCGTGGCCGTCCACGCAGGTGAAGGCCACCAGCCTGCCCCCGCCGGACGCCTGGAGCGCCGACACCAGCCCGCACTCCGCGCACAGGCCCACCCCGTAGGAGGCGTTCTCCACGTTGCAGCCCGTGACGATCCGCCCGTCGTCCACCAGGGCGGCGGCGCCCACGGGGAACTTGGAGTAGGGCGCGTAGGCGTGGCGCATGGCCTCCGAGGCCTCCGCGCGCAGCGCCTCCCAGTCGATGCTCAATGCTGCTCCCCCCGTCGATAGATCACGCCGTCGGCCTTGGGCATGCGCAGCCGCTGCGACGCCACCAGGAGCACGAGCAGGGTGAGCACGTGCGGCGTGATGAACACGAACTCGTTCGGCAGCTTGTCGACGGTCAGCCACAGCCAGATCAGCACGACCATGCCGGCCGCGGCGGCCGCCATCGTCGTGTACTCGCGGGCGGACTGCCCGGCCGTCAGCATCCGGCGGGCCCTGACGATCAGGTAGATCAGCAGCAGGATCGCGCCGAACAGCAGGAACGAGGTGACCGCGCCCTGGCTGCGGAGCTGGAGGGCGTCGGCGTAGCCGAACAGGGCCGCGCCCGTGGCCAGCCCGCCCGGCCGCCAGTTGCCGAAGATCATGGCGGCCAGGCCGATGAAGCCACGGCCGGCCGACTGGCCCTCGACGTACTTGTCGCTGACGAACACCAGGAACACGCCGCCCAGCCCGGCGAACGCGCCGGAGATGACCACGGCCAGGTACTTGATCCGCAGGACGTTCACGCCCAGCGACTCGGCCGCCCACGGGTTCTCGCCCGCCGAGCGCAGCCGCAGCCCGAACGCGGTGCGCCAGAGCACGAAGAACGTCAGCGGCAGCATCAGCACGGCCAGGATCACCAGCACGTTGACGTCGTGGGTGAGCCCGCGCAGGATGCCGGCCACGTCGGAGAGCAGGAACCAGTGCGTCTTCTCCAGCGAGCCCAGCCAGTCGGGCCCGTCGGACAGCAGGGGCAGGCTGAACTCCCACGCCTCCCCCGAGACCGGCGGCGAGGTGGTGATGCCGGCGCCCGCCTGGTTGGCCGGGGAGCCCTCCTTGTAGAGGACCTCCGACAGGAAGCGGGTGACGCCCGGCCCGAGCAGGTTGATGGCGACGCCGCTGATGATGTGGTCGACGCCGAACGTGACGGTCGCGATGGCGTGCAGCAGGCCGCCGAGCGCGCCCGCGATCAGCCCGGCCAGCAGCGCGGCCACCGGACCCCACTGGTAGCCGGCCCAGCCGGCGAACCAGGTGCCGAGCACCATCATGCCTTCGAGGCCGATGTTGACCACGCCCGCCCGCTCGGCCCAGAGGCCGCCGAGCCCGGCCAGCCCGATCGGCACCGAGAACAGCAGCGCCGCCCCGATCACGCCGGAGGAGGTGATGTCGTCGGTCCCGGCGATGATCCGGACCAGCGACATCAGCATGAGCAGCAGCGCGACGCCGATCAGCGCCAGGTGGTATTTGCGGATCCTGCTCGATCCGGCGAGGGTGGTCATGCGCTCACCTTTCCGAGCTCTCGCGCCGCGCGCCGTTCCTCGCGCCGCAGCGCGATCCTGCTGGTGATCTCGTTGGCGATGACCACGAGGAGCACGATGGTGCCCTGCATGATCGTGATCACGGAGGGCGGCACCTCGGCGAACTGCAGCGGCCCCTGGGCCCGGTCCAGGAAGGCGAACAGGAGCGCGGCCACCGCGATGCCCCAGGGGCTGTTACGGCCCAGCAGCGCGACCGCGATGCCGAGGTAGCCGAGGCCGGGGGTGAAGTTGGTGCCGAAGGCGTGCTGGTCGCCGAGGATCTCGGGCAGGCCGATCAGTCCGGCGATGCCGCCGGAGAGCACCATGGCGGAGATGACCATGCGCTTCGGGCCGATGCCGGAGGCGAACGCGGCCGTCGGGTTCAGGCCGCTGGCCTTGACGTCGAAGCCGAACTTGGTCCGCTCCAGCACCACCCAGAGGGCCACGCCGACGACGACGGCCACGAGCAGGAAGCCCCACACGCCGCCACCGCGTGGCGCGGGCAGGCCGATCGCCTCCAGCAGCCAGTTCATGTTCGGGAACCAGGCCGACTCGGGCAGGACCGGGGTGGTCGTGGTGAGCTGCCCCTTGGCGCGCTCGCCGGCGAAGGGGCCGCGGACGAGAAAGGCCGCCAGGTTGATCGCGATGTAGTTCAGCATGATCGTGGAGATGACCTCGTTCACCCCCCGGGTCACCTTCATCACGGCCGGGATCAGCGCGTAGAAGCCGCCGACGGCCGCCGCCACCACGATGATCACCGTGATCTGGATCGGGGCGGGAGCCACGAACGTCGAGCCGACGTAGGCGGCGCAGACGGCCGCGATCCGGTACTGGCCCTCGACGCCGATGTTGAAGAGGTTCATGCGGAAGCCGACGGCCACCGCCAGACCGGCCAGGAACAGCGGCACGGCCCGGTTCAGCATCCGGGCGATGCTGTTGGACACCGAGCTTTCCCGCGCGCCGAAGTCGAAGAACGCGGCGAGCGCGTCGCCGGGGTTCGCCCCGGCCGCGACGATCGCCACGCTGCTGATGCCGATGGCCACCAGGATGGCGATGATCGCGCCCGCCACGGTGAGCAATGCCCGATAGAGCCCTGCGGGCATCACGTCTCCTTCGTGCCGGTGATGGCGCCGGTCATGTATCCGCCCAGCCGTTCCGGGGTCACGTCGGACGGGTCGAGGCGGGCCACGAGCCGTCCCCGGTAGATGACCTGCAGCGTGTCGGACAGCCCGATCAGCTCGTCGAGGTCCGCCGAGATGAGCAGCACGGCCAGCCCGGCCGCGCGGGCCTCGCGCAGGTGGTCCCAGATGGCGGCCTGCGCGCCCACGTCGACGCCGCGGGTGGGGTGGGCGGCGATGAGGAACTTCGGCTCGCCGCTCATCTCGCGGCCGACGATGAGCTTCTGCTGGTTGCCGCCCGACAGCGCGAGCGCCAGCGTGTCGACGCCGGGCGTGCGGACGTCGTACGTGTCGACGATGCGCTGGGTGTCGGACCTGGCGGCCCGCCGGTTGATCCAGATGCCGGAGCGGGACGGCCGCCTGGTCTGGTGGCCGAGCACCCGGTTCTCCCAGAGTGACGCCTCCAGCAGCAGGCCCTGCCGGTGGCGGTCCTCCGGGATGTAGCCGATGCCGGCCTCGCGCCGCCTGAGCGTGGACCAGGCGGAGATGTCCTGCTCGGCGAGCTCGACGGCGCCGCTCACCGGGCGCATGCCCATGATGGCCTCGATGAGCTCGGACTGGCCGTTGCCCTCGACCCCGGCGATGCCGAGGATCTCGCCCTTGCGGATGTCGAACGACACGTCGTCCAGGAGCGCCCGCCCGTCGGCCTCCAGGGTCAGGTGGGACACGCGCAGGGCGACCGTGTCGGTCACGGTGGACTCGCGCGTCTCGGGCGTGGGCAGCTCGCTGCCGACCATGAGCTCGGCGAGCTGCCGGGCGGTCACGTCGGCCGGGTCGACGCTGGCGACGGTGGTGCCGCGCCGGATCACGGTGATCGCGTCGGCGATGCTGAGCACCTCGTCGAGCTTGTGGGAGATGAAGATGACGGTGAGGCCGCCGGCCGTGAGCTCGCGCAGGTTCTCGAAGAGCTCCTCGACCTCCTGCGGCACGAGCACCGCGGTCGGCTCGTCGAGGATGAGGATGCGCGCGCCCCGGTAGAGGACCTTGAGGATCTCCACCCGCTGGCGGTCGCCGACGCCGAGGTCCTCGACCAGCCGGTCGGGGTCGACGCGCAGCCCGTGGCTCTCGGCGAGCTGGTTGATCCGCGCCCGCGCCCGGCCCGTGTCGAGCATGACGCCGCCCTTGCGCGGCTCGGCGCCCAGGACGATGTTCTCCAGCACGGTGAAGTTGTCGGCCAGCATGAAGTGCTGGTGCACCATGCCGATGCCGGCGTCGATGGCGTCGCTCGGGGTGCGGAAGGCCACCTCCCGGCCGTTGACCTTGATGGTGCCCTCGTCCGGCTTCTGCATCCCGTACAGGATCTTCATCAGGGTCGACTTGCCGGCGCCGTTCTCCCCGACGATCGCGTGCACCGTGCCGGGTTGGACGGTGATGCAGATGTCGTGGTTGGCCACCACGCCGGGGAAGCGCTTGGTGATGCCCTCCAGTTGTACGGCGGGCGTCTCGGCGTTCATCGGCCGCTCATTCGGTTTCTCCTAGAGCCTGGCAGATATGCCCGAGGGCCCGGGTCTCGGGACTCGGGCCCTCGGTCGATGGTTCCTACCCAGGTTACGGCTTGGCCGGAACCGTGATCTTGCCGTCGACGATGTCCTTCTTGGCAGCGTCGATCTTGTCCTGGATGTCGTCGATCTCGCCGCCGGTGGTGGACAGGCCCACGCCGTCGACCTTGAGGTCGTAGACGATGTCGCTGCCGCCCTTGGCGCCGCCCTGGAACGCCTTGATGTACTCGAAGACGCCGACGTCCACGCGCTTGAGCATCGAGGTCATGATGACCTCCTGCAGCTCGGGCTCGGTGACGGTCTGGCGCTGGTCGGAGTCGACGCCGATGGCCTTCTTCTTGGCCGCGGCAGCCGCCTGGAACACGCCCAGGCCGGAGTCACCGGCGGCGTGGTAGACGACCTCGGCGCCGTCCTGGAACATCTTCTCGGCCGCGACCTTGCCCTTGTCGGGGGCGCGGAAGCCGGTGAAGTCGCCGTCGGGCGTCAGGTACTTGACGTCGATCTTGGCGTCGGCCTTGACCGACTTGACGCCGGCCACGAAGCCCGCCTCGAACTTCTTGATCAGGTCGTTCTCGACGCCGCCGACGAAGCCGACGTGGCCGCTCTTGGCCTTGGTCGCCGCGGCGACGCCCGCCAGGTAGGAGCCCTGCTCCTCGGCGAACAGCAGGCCGGTGACGTTGGCCGCGTTCGAGGCCGAGTCGACGACCGCGAACTGCACGTCCGGGTTCTCCTCGGCGGCCTTCTTGATGTCCTCGCCGTAGGCGAAGCCCACGCCGATGATCGGGTTGTAGCCCGCGTCGACGAGCTGGGTCAGCAGCTCGGCGCGGTTGGAGCCGTCGGCGGCGGGGCTCAGTTCCTTGATGTCGGCGCCGAGCTCGGCCTTGGCCTTCTCCAGGCCGGCGTAGGCGGCGTCGTTGAACGACTTGTCACCGCGACCGCCGATGTCGAACGCGAGGCCGACCTTCAGGCCGCTCGCCGCCGGAGCGTTGGTCTCCGTGCCGGGCGACGTGCTCGCCGTGGTCTCCCCGCCCGTGCTGCCACCACCACAAGCCGCGGCCGCCATGAGCATGGCACCGGCCAGCGTGCCGGTCGCCAACCTGCCGAATCGCTTGCTGAGCAAGGCGACTCCCTTCCATTTCCCCGCCGTCGAACTTCATCGCAGGCGCGAAGAAACGTACGGCAACCCTGCACGGAAGATAGTTGGTTGACCAGGGCATACCAAACCAGCACACAGGGTCGCAACCGCTCCGT
The DNA here is from genome assembly GCF_040674795.1 of Nonomuraea sp. NPDC049725. Lineage (NCBI taxonomy): Bacteria > Bacillati > Actinomycetota > Actinomycetes > Streptosporangiales > Streptosporangiaceae > Nonomuraea > Nonomuraea sp. NPDC049725. The sequence goes on from NZ_JBFANJ010000006.1 coordinate 289,930, forward strand.
TATCGACATCAAGCGCGTCCGTGACCTGATTTCCGGGCCCGTCCGCTCAGGTGGCGGCCGGCAAGCTTTGCCGAATTTTGGGCCTCGCCAGCCGGTGACCGCCGATCGATCATGGCAGGGATTCCCGCCAACCGGCGGAAAAGTCGTCTGGAGCTCTGCCATGCACCCTTGGAAGGCCATCGCCGTGCCGCTGGCCGCGGTCCTCGTCCTGGGACTGACCAGCGGGCCCGTCGCGGCGGACACCCCCGCCATCAGCGTGGAGGGGAACGCCACCCAACCGGTCTTCTCCCGCGCGGACGCCGTCAAACAGACCGTCTTCGTCGAGGTCGAAGGCACCGACAGTGACCACGACGGCCGGCCCGACCGGGTCGCCGTCGACATCCTGCGCCCCAAGGAGACCGACCAGGGGCTCAAAGTCCCCGTGATCATGGAGGCCAGCCCGTACTTCTCCGGCGTCAACGACGTCCCCAACCACCCCGTCGACGTGGACGAGGACGGCAACCCGCTGCCCACGCTGCGCTCGCACGCGGACAAGCTCGCCAGTGAGCCGTTCGCCGGCTACTACGACAACTACTTCCTGCCCCGCGGCTACGCCATAGCCCTGGTCGAGAACGTCGGCAGCGGCCGGGCCACCGGCTGCCCGACCACCGGCGACCGCAACGAGACCGCCGGGCCGAAGGCCGCCATCGACTGGCTCAACGGCCGCGCCAAGGGCTTCGACGCGAACGGCGCCCCGGTCGAGGCCACCTGGTCCACCGGCAAGGTCGGCATGATCGGCGTCTCCTACAACGGCACCCTGCCCAACGCCGTCGCCGCGACCGGCGTCGAGGGCCTGGAGACGATCGTGCCCATCGCCGCGATCTCCTCCTGGTACGACTACTACCGGGCCAACGGCGGCGTGCTCGCCCCCGGCGGCTTCCAGGGCGAGGACGCCGACGTGCTCGCCAAGTTCGTGCTGACCAGGCAGGACGGCCAGGCGGTGTGCGGCCCGGTGATCGACGGCCTGGCGGCGGCCCAGGACCGCGTCAGCGGCGACTACAGCCCGTTCTGGGACGCCCGCAACTACCTCAACGACGTGGACAAGGTCCGGGCCAGCGTCTTCCTGGTGCACGGGCTCAACGACTGGAACGTCAAGACCAAGCAGGCCGCCCAGTGGTGGCAGGCCCTGGCCGAGCGGAACGTGCCGCGCAAGATCTGGCTGCACCAGGGCACCCACATGAACCCGTTCAGCCTGCGCACCGCCGAGTGGCTGCGCCAGCTCCACGGCTGGTTCGACCACTGGCTGTACGGGCTCGACAGCGGCGTCATGCGTGAGCCGCAGGCCGACGTGGAGATCGCCGCCGGGCAGTGGGGGCGGCACGCCTCCTGGCCGCTGCCGGGCGCCCATCCGGTGCGGCTGTGGATGGGCTCGGGCGGCAAGCTCGGCCTGCTGCCCCGCCCCTGGTCGGCGCGCGAGTCGTACACCGACCAGAAGACCCGCACGGCCGAGGACCTGGCCGGGACCGCGCCCGCGGCGGACCCGAACCGGCTGGCCTACCTGACGGCCCCGCTGCCCGCCGACGTGCGGATCTCGGGCACGCCGACGATCTCGGTGCGGGCCTCGATGCGCGACGGCGCCACGCCGTACCTGACCGCCCTGCTGGTCGACTACGGGACGGACACGCGGCCCGACGGCAGGCTGGTGCCGACCGGCGAGACGCTCTGCTACGGCCAGGGCGTCCCGGGTGACACCGGCTGCACCGCCCTGCGCACGCTGGGCACGGCGGTGACCCCGTACAAGATCGTCACGCGGGGCTGGCTGGACGTGCGCAACCGGCACCGGGAGGACCGCAGCGAGCCCGTCAGGCCGGGCCGCGAGTACGGCTTCACGTGGGATCTCCAGCCGCAGGATCACCTGTTCAAGAAGGGGCACCGGATCGGCGTGGTGATCATCTCGACGGACCACGACTACACGCTGCGTTACCCGGCGGGCACCGAAGTCACGGTGTCGCCGGGCCGCTCGTCGGTGAAGCTGCCGGTGGTCTTCGGCCGGCTGCCGTGACGGCCCGCCTCAGGCCAGGGCGGAGGTGATCTCGTCCGCGGCCGGGAGGCGGGTGCCCTCGAACAGGGCGGTGAGCGCGGTCGTCGCCATGAGGCGCACGCCCATGGCGATGGCCCGCTCGTCCACGTCGAACGTGCCCTGGTGGATGTCGTAGGTGATGCCGGACTCCGGGGAGCGGGTGCCGAGCCTGGCGAACGCGCCGGGGATCGACTCCAGGTACCAGGCGAAGTCCTCGCCGCCGAGCGACTGCTGGGTGGGCACCACCGCGCCCGGGCCGAGCGCCCGCTGGGCCGCCTCGGTCAGCATCTCCACGCAGCCGTCGTCGTTGACCACGGGCGGCACGCCGCGCGTGTAGTCCATCGTCGCCTCGACGCCGTAGGCGCCGGCGACCGACTCCAGCAGGGACTTGATCAGGTCGGGGGCGGCGTGCCAGGCGTTCTCGTCGAGGCAGCGCACGGTGCCCTCGGCCACGCCGTCGTCGGGGATGGCGTTGGCGGCCGAGCCCGCCGACACGCGGCCCCACACGAGGCTGAGCGAGGAGCGCGGGTCGACCCGGCGCGACAGCGCGGCGGGCAGCTCGGTGAGGATCTTGGCGAGCGCGAAGACCAGGTCGGCGGTGAGGTGCGGCCTGGCGGTGTGGCCGCCGGGGCCGGAGACCCGGATCGTCAGCTTGTCGCAGGCCGAGGTGATCGGGCCCGACTTGAGGCCGATCTGGCCGACGTCCACGCGCGGGTCGCAGTGCAGGCCGAAGATGCGGTCGACGCCGCTGATGCCGCCCTGCGCCATGACCTCCAGGGCGCCGCCGGGCAGCTCCTCGGCGGGCTGGAAGATCAGGCGCACCCGGCCGGGCAGCAGCCCGGCGGCGGCCTGCTGGGCCAGGAAGAGCGAGGTGCCGAGCAGAACCGTGGTGTGCACGTCGTGCCCGCACGCGTGGCAGGAGCCGGGCACGGTGGAGCGGTAGGGCAGCTCCTTCTCGTCCTGGAGCGGGAGCGCGTCGATGTCGGCGCGCAGTGCCACTGTCGGGCCGTCGCCCCGGCCCACGTCGCAGATCAGCCCGGTGCCGCGGGGCAGCACCGAGGGGACCAGCCCGGCGGCGCTGAGCCGCTCGGCGATCCGCTGCGTCGTGCGGTATTCGGCGAAGGCCAGCTCGGGGTGCATGTGCAGATCACGGCGGAAGGCCACCAGGTCCTGCTCGATCCCCGCCAGGAACGCGTCGAGTTCCCCTCGAAGCTCACGTCCCTGCATCAGTCACCATCCCGTCCCATGCCGTGCGATCACCACTGCCCAACGCCGCACGGCCTAATAGCGCCGTCTTTCGTCATTTGTCCCTCAGTGGCGGCTGTCCGTTCCGAGCAGCTCATCGACACGGGGGCGCGACTCTCCGCCGTCTCCCGAAGAGGGCGGCTTCAGCCGGGAACACGGCGGTCAGCCACGGGCCCGGCGATGCTTCGACTTTATCGCTCTCGTGAGCGTTCGCGCCGACAACTACACCAAAAGTTAGCCGCCTGCATGCCCGTAACCACGGGTCGTCACGGACTGTGACCATCCGGCGTGGCCCGAAAATAGTCACAAGGGATCATTAAATCCTGACCCCGAGCCGGGCATCCCAAACGTGCTCCGCCATGACGAATGCTGTCACCTTCTGTCATGGTCATGACACTCCGGCGATTGCTGCATTTGAGAAGAATGCGTGTTTCACTCGCAATATGATCACTAATATCCCGTTCGGGGAGAAGTATGCCAGGTTGAGCATCTTCGAGCCGGGCGAGGGGACCCTGGTGGTCGTACCCTCGCTCTCCCTGCCGCAGGACGAGCTCCGCCGCATCACGGGAGCGCGGTGCTACGAGGAGCGCCTGCTCTTCCTGCTGCTGACCCTGCGCGAGCCCGGGGTCAAGGTGGTCTACCTGTCGTCCGCGCCGATCGACCCGGAGATCGTCGCCTACTACCTCGGCTTCCTGCCCGACCCGGAGGAGGCCGCCAAGCGGCTGGAGCTCATCACCCTCGACGAGCCGCACGCGCAACCGCTCACCAGGACGCTACTGTCGCGTCCCGACGTCATGGACCAGCTGCGGTCCGCGATCGACGGCGACGCCTTCATCGTGCCGTTCGTGCTGAGCGAGCTGGAGGAGGAGCTCGCCTCGTCACTCAACGTGCCCCTCTACGGCCCGGCCACGGCGCTGGCCTACTACGGCTCCAAGAGCGGCTCGCGCGAGCTCGGCTCGATGGCGGGCGTGCCCATGGCGCGCGGCTTCGGCGACCTGCACACGCTCGCCGAGCTGGAGGACGCCATCGAGTCGCTGCCCGGCGAGCGCGTCATCCTCAAGCTGAACGACGGCTACTCGGGGCTCGGCAACGCCATCCTGCCCAAAGGCGACCGCGCCGCGACCAGCTTCTCCGCCGCGGGCGAGACCTGGGAGACGTTCACCGCCAAGGTCGCCGAGCGCGGCGCCGTGGTCGAGGAGTTCATCGAGCACCGGCCGCTGTACTTCCCCAGCGCGCTGGCCCGCATCTCGCCCGGCGGGCACCACGAGGTGCTGGCCACCCACGACCAGGTGCTCGGCGGCGCCAACAACGACGTCTACCAGGGCTGCACGTTCCCGGCCGCGCCGGAGTACCGCGCCGAGGTGGGCGCCTCGGCCGACCGGATCGCCGCCATCCTGGCGAGCAAGGGCGCGGTCGGGCTGTTCGGCATGGACTTCTTCGCCATGAAGACCGACGCCGGCTACGCGGCCCTGCTGTGCGAGATCAACCTGCGGATCGGCGGCACCACCCATCCGTACGGGGCGGCCCAGCTCGTCACCGGAGCCCGGTACGACCCGGGCACCGGCCTGCTGATGGCCGGCGACCGGCCCACGTACTACACGGCCACCGACAACTGCTCGGCCGACTGCCTGCGCGGCCGCTCCCCCGGCGAGGTGCTGCGCACCGCCGAACGGCTCGGCCTCGGCTTCGACGCCGCGACCGGCACCGGGAACGTCTTCCACCTGCTCGGCGCCATCCCCGAGCACGGCAAGATGGGCTTCACGACGATCGCCGGCTCCCGTCGTGAGGCCGACGAGCTGCACGCCGCCACCAGGACGGCACTTTGCCGAGCCCCCGCAGGCCGATGATCCCCAGCACGACCGCCAGGATGATGTTGACCGCGATCAGGATGCCGTGCACCACGTAGAAGCCGGTGTCGTGGCCGTCCTGAAGGTTGAATCCCAGGTTGATCCACTCGAAGACCATGAACGCGGCGAGCGCGACGAGGAATCCGGCGATCTTTCGTGACATGACCATCTCTCTAGCGTCGTGGGCCGATCTTCGGGGGATGTGTCGGCACATGGGATACAACTCGAAGCTACGCTGAGACCGCCATGTGGACGAAACGGATGCCTGTCACGGCACTCATCGCAGCGGTCGGTCTCGGGGTCATCCTCGCAGGTCCCGCCCAGGCCGACCCGACCACCTCACCGGTGGGCGGTGACGCGCTGGGCGCCAAGGGGCTGGTCAGGCCGGGCGATTTCCGGGCGCCGCCCAAGACCAAGGCGACCTCGTTCCTCATCGCCGACCAGGAGACCGGCCAGGTGCTCGCGGCCAGGAACGCCCACGGCCGCTTCCTGCCGGCCAGCACGCTCAAGATCCTCACCGCGGTCACGCTCATCCCCAAGCTGGACAAGGACCTCAAGGTCAAGCCCAGCCGCAACGCCGTCAACCAGGAGGGCAGCGCGGTCGGCCTGCAACCCAAGCCGATCTACGAGGTCGAGGACCTGTTCAGGGCGCTGATGATGTCCTCGGGCAACGACGCGGCGATGGCGCTGGCCGAGACCAACGGCGGCCTGGCCAAGACCATGGCCGACATGAACGCCGAGGCCAAGCGCCTCCAGGCGAACGACACGGTCGCCATGACGCCCAGCGGGCTGGACAAGCCGGGGCAGAGCAGCTCGGCGTACGATCTGGCGCTCATCGCGCGGGCCGGGCTGGCGAACGCTGACTTCCGGCGATATATCAGCACAAAGACCGCCACGTTCCCCGCGCCGAAGAAGCCCTACCAGATCAGCAACCACAACAAGCTGCTCTGGCGCTACAAGGGCATGATCGGCGTCAAGAACGGCTGGACCTCCAAGGCCCACGGCAGCTTCGTCGGCGCGGCCACCCGCGACGGCCACACGATCATCGTGGTCGTCATGCGGCACAAGGGCTACTTCTGGGACGAGGTGGCCGGCCTGCTCGACTGGGGGTTCGCCGCCCGGGGCAAGGTCAGCCCGGTGGGGCAGCTCGTCGACCCGCTGCCCGACCAGCCGCCGGCCCAGGCCGCCCCGGTGACCACCCCGAGCGCCACGCCCAGCGCCGCGCCACCGCCGCCGCTGCTGGACAACGCCGCCGCCAAGCAGACCGGCACCACGCGCACGGTCGGCTCGCTGGTGATCGGCGGCGGGCTGCTGTTCGGGCTGCTCTGGCTCGGCTACGGCATCCGGCGCAGGCGGCGCTCACGCCTGTGACGTCCGGCCCGTCCTGAACGGCATCGGCGTCGGCTCGGGCGGCGGGGCGCCTCCCGCCGTGGCCGTCCACGCGGCCACGTACAGGACGAGCCGGGCCGAGAAGTTGATCCAGATCAGCAGCCCGACCATGACCGCGAACGCGCCGTACAGCGGGTTGCTCAGCGTCTGCGCGAGCAGCAGCGAGGCGAGCTGCTTGAGCAGGCCGAACCCGATCGCGCCGAGCAGCGCGCCCCGGGCGATCACCCGGAACGGCTGGACGGGCCGCGCCACCCAGCCGAGCACGATCACGAACAGCACCCAGTCGGCGGCCACGCTGCCCAGCACGCCCACCACGCCGGTCGCCGCCGTCACCACCGGGGAGCTGTCGCCGAACAGGAAGTTGGCCACGTTCCGCGTCGCCTGCGTGGCCAGCCCGCCCGCCAGCACCGACACGATCAGCGTCACCCCGAGCATGAGCAGCGAGACCAGGTCGCGCAGCTTGCCGAGGAAGAAGTTCAGCGGCGGCGAGGTCGCCATCGTCACCTCGCGCAGCGCCCCCCGCAGCGCGTCCACCGCCCCCAGCCCGGCATAGAGCAGGCCCAGCAGGCCGATGATCCCGGCGGTCGCCCTGGCCTCCCCGATGCCCGACAGGTCGAGCTCCTCCGACACGCCGGGCAGCCGCTCGGCGATCGCCGCCTCCAGCGCCTGGGTCACCGCCTCGTCGACGGACATCACGTACCCGAGCAGCGCGAACGCCAGCGCGATCAGCGGGAAGAACGACAGGAACGCGAAGTACGTCACCGCCCCGGCCAGCCGGTCGCCGAACGTGGCCTGGTAGCGCTGGACGGTCCTGATCAGGTGGTCGACCGACGGCCGCCGCACCCGCCAGCTCTCCACCGTGCGCCGCCCGCGCGCCTTGGCGGCCGCCACCCGCTCACTCACGATCACCCTGCACTCCTGCCCAGGCGGCCCCCGCTTACGCGGCGACCCGGCTCAGCCGGTGAGCGTGGTGAGCGTGGTGAGCGGTCGGCCTCGGCGCGGCCGTCGGCTCAGAGCGTCGGCAGGAAGCCCACCCGGTCGCGGACCTCGGCCATCGTCCGGCGGGCCACCGCGCGGGCCCGCTCGGCGCCGGCCGCCAGCAGCTTGTCCAGCTCGGCCTCGTCGCCCAGCAGCTTCTCGGTGCGCTCGCGGATCGGGGTGAACGCCTCGACCACGGCCTCGGCGACGTCCTTCTTGAACGTCCCGTAGCCCTGCCCCTCGTAGCGGGCCACCAGGTCGGGGATCGGCACGCCGGTCAGCGCCGACTGGATCCGCAGCAGGTTGGAGATGCCCGGCTTGTTCTCCTCGTCGAACAGCACCTCCGACCCGGTGTCGGTGACCGCGCGCATGACCTTCTTGCGCAGCGGCCCCGGCTGCTCCAGCACGTCCAGGATGCCGGCCGGGCTGGAGGAGGACTTCGACATCTTCGCCGACGGGTCCTGGAGGTCGGTGATCTTCTCGACCTCCTTGAGGATGTACGGCTCCGGGATCGTGAACGTGTCGCCGAAGCGGTGGTTGAAGCGCTGGCCCAGGTCGCGGGTGAGCTCCAGGTGCTGCTTCTGGTCGGCGCCCACCGGCACGCTGTTGGCCTGGTAGAGCAGGATGTCGGCCGCCTGGAGGATCGGGTAGGTGAACAGCCCGACGCTGGCCGCGCTCTCGCCGTACTTGGCCGACTTGTCCTTGAACTGCGTCATGCGGGCGGCCTCGCCCATGCCCGTCTGGCAGTTGAGGATCCAGGCGAGCTCACTGTGCTCGCGGACGTGCGACTGCACGAAGACCGTGGCGCGCTCGGGGTCGAGCCCGGCGGCGAGGAGCTGGGCGGCCGCGACGCGGGTGCGGCGGCGCAGCGCGGCGGGCTCGGTCTGCACGGTGATGGCGTGGAGGTCAACCACGCAGTAGAAGGCGTCGTGGGTCTCCTGCAAGGTGACCCACTGCCGGACCGCACCCAGGTAGTTGCCCAGGTGGAAGGAGTCCGCGGTGGGCTGGATGCCGGAGAGTACACGAGGTCTGGCCATAGCAGGCAATTGTGTCAGGAATCAGGTTCGGGCGGCGACTCGACCAGCGAGCGGCGCTTCACCCTTACCCGCGCGATACGCCTGCCGTCGAGTTCCGTGACCGTCAGTTCGAAACCGTGCACCTCGACCAGCTCGCCCAGCTCCGGCACGTGGCCCAGCATCGCCATGACGAACCCGCCCAGCGTCTCGTACGGGCCGTCGGGCAGCCTGATGCCCGTCTCGGTGCCGAAGTCGTTCAGGTTGGTCAGGCCGTCGATCTCGATCTCCCCGGCGGGCAGCACGACCGTGTCGTCCTCGACGTCGTACTCGTCCCTGATGTCGCCGATCAGCTCCTCGACCAGGTCCTCCATCGTGACGATGCCCGCCGTGCCGCCGTACTCGTCGATGACGATGACCATGTGCTGCCCCTCGTCGCGCATCTCGCCCAGCGTGGTGAGCAGCCGCTTGGAGGCGGGCACGAACTTGGCCGGCCGGATCGGCACCAGCTCGCTCAGAGGCTCGGTGCGGCCGGTGAGCACCGGGTCCAGCAGGTCCCTGACGTGCACGAACCCGATCACCTCGTCGTAGGACTCGCGGTAGACCGGGAAGCGGGAGTGCGGCAGCCCGGCGGCCAGCACCGCGGCCTCGGCCAGCGGGGTGTCGGCCTCCATGAACTCCACCTCGGTGCGCGGCAGCATGACCTCGCGCAGCTGCCTCTTGCCCGCGGCGAACACCTCGGCGATCAGCTTGCGCTCGTCGGGGGTCAGCTCGGCGTGCCCGACCACCATGTCGCGCAGCTCCTCGGTGGTGACCTCCTCCCGGTCGGCCTTCGGGTTGCCGCCGAGCAGCCGGACGACGCCGTCGGTGGACTTCGACAGCATCCAGATGACGGGCCTCGACAGCGCCGCGATGCGGTCCAGGAACGGCGCGACGACGAGCGACAGGCCCTCGGCGCGTTGCAGGGCCAGGCGTTTGGGAGCCAGCTCTCCGAGCACTAGGGACACGTACGAGATGGCCAGCGTCACCAGCACCAGCGCGAGCACGGGGGCGATGGCGGCGGGCACGCCCCAGCCCTTGAGCACGGGGGTGAGCTGCATGCCGAGCCGGTCGGCGCCGAACGCGGCCGACAGCATGGTGGCGACGGTCACGCCGATCTGCACGGCGGACAGGAAGCGGTTGGGGTCGCGGGCGAGCTTGGCGACGCGCTCGCCGCGGCGGCCCTTGTGCGACAGCTTGCGGACCTGGCTCTCGCGCAGGGAGACCATGGCCATCTCGGCTGCGGCGAAGAACCCGCCCACCAGGATGAAGAGCAGGACCAGGGCGATGTTCGCCGCGACGGTGTCAAACATGGTGTTTGGCAGCGTACTCGGCGGCTTTCCCGCGTATGCTGAACGGCAAGCCGTACAAAATCAAACATATTTCAACGGGAGTGAACATGAGGCTGCTGGTCACCGGAGGCGCCGGATACGTCGGCAGCGTCGTCGCGGCCCAGCTCGTCGAGGCGGGACACGAGGTGACCGTGCTCGACGACCTGTCCACCGGGCACGAGGACGCGGTGCCCGACGGGGCGCGGTTCGTCCGCGCGTCGATCACCGAGGCCGGCGACGCGCTCGACGGGGCGGACGCGGTGCTCCACTTCGCCGCCAAGTCGCTGGTCGGCGAGTCGGTGGAGAAGCCGGGGCTCTACTGGGCGCACAACCTGGGCGGCACGCTGGCGCTGCTGGAGGCCATGCGCGAGCGCGACGTGCGCAAGATCGTGTTCTCCTCGACGGCGGCGACCTACGGGGAGCCGGAGCGCTCGCCGATCGTGGAGAGCGCGCCGACGCGGCCCACCAACCCGTACGGGGCCTCCAAGCTGGCCGTCGACACGACGCTGACCGCGTTCGCCGCGCTGCGCGGGCTGGGCGCGGTGAGCCTGCGCTACTTCAACGTCGCCGGCGCCTACGGCCGCTTCCGCGAGCGCCACGCGATCGAGACGCACCTCATCCCCAACGTGCTCAAGGTGGCGACGGGCGAGCGCGAGTCGATCACCGTGTTCGGCGACGACTACCCGACGGCCGACGGCACCGGCGTGCGCGACTACGTGCACGTCCGCGACCTGGCGCGGGCCCACCTGCTGGCGCTCGACGCCTGCGCGGAGGGCGAGCACAAGATCTACAACCTGGGCAGCGGCACCGGGTTCACGGTGAACGAGGTGATCGAGGTCTGCCGCGAGGTCACCGGCCACGAGATCCCGGCCGTCGTCGGGCCGCGGCGGGCCGGCGACCCGGCGGTGCTGGTCGCCTCGTCGGACAAGATCCAGGGCGAGCTGGGCTGGAAGCCCGAGCACACGACGCTGCGCGAGATGGTCGCCGACGCCTGGGCGGCGCTTTCCGGCAAATGACTCCTGTCGCGGCGCAATATGTGCTGTGATACCGAAATGTGAGGAGCATTTCACCAAGGGTGACGAAGGCGCTCGCGGTCGTCCTCGTCATGCTGGGCAGCCTGGCCGCCGCCGCGGGCGTGGTCTTCGCCACGCCCGAGCCCGTCAAGGCCGGTTCGCCGTCCCCCTGTCACGCGCCACCCTGACCGCACGAGCACGACCGGCACGAGCACGAGCAGCACGAGCACGGCAAAGGCGCGCACCCCGTCATCCGGGGCGCGCGCCTTCGCGACAGATCAGGTCAGGCCGGGCTGCTCAGATCAGGCCCAGCTCGCGCACCGCGTCGCGCTCCTCGGCCAGCTCGCGCACCGAGGCGTCGATCCGCTCACGCGAGAACGCGTCGATCTCCAGCCCCTGGATGATCTCGTAACGCCCGCCCGCCGAACGCACCGGGAACGACGAGATGAGCCCCTCCGGCACCCCGTAGGAGCCGTCGGACACCACGGCCGCCGACGTCCACTCGGTGCCGTTGACCCAGTCGTGCACGTGGTCGATCGCGGCGTTGGCGGCCGACGCCGCCGACGAGGCGCCGCGCGCCTCGATGATCGCCGCACCGCGCTTGGCCACCGTCGGGATGAACGTCTCGCGCAGCCACTCGCCGTCGACCTGCTCCGCCGCGACCTTGCCGCCCACCTCGGCGTGGAAGAGGTCGGGGTACTGCGTCGCGGAGTGGTTGCCCCAGATCGTCATGTTGCGGATGTCGGAGACCGGCACCTGCAGCTTGGCCGCGAGCTGCGACAGCGCGCGGTTGTGGTCGAGGCGGGTCATCGCCGTGAAGCGCTCGGCCGGCACGTCGGGAGCGTTCTGCTGGGCGATGAGCGCGTTGGTGTTGGCCGGGTTGCCGACCACCAGCACCTTGATGTCGTCGGCGGCGTGGTCGTTGATCGCCTTGCCCTGCGGGCCGAAGATGCCGCCGTTGGCGCCGAGCAGGTCGCCGCGCTCCATGCCCGCCTTACGCGGCATGGCGCCGACCAGCAGCGCGACGTTGGCGCCGGCGAACGCCACGTTGGGGTCGTCGCTGATCTCGATGCCCGACAGCAGCGGGAACGCGCAGTCGTCGAGCTCCATGGCGGTGCCCTCGGCCGCCTTGACCGCCTGCGGGATCTCCAGCAGGCTCAGCTTCACCGGGACGTCAGGGCCCAGCAGCTGGCCCGACGCGATGCGGAACAGCAGCGCGTAGCCGATCTGACCGGCTGCTCCGGTGACGGTCACCTTGACGGGCGTGGCCATGGCCTTCCCCTAACTCCCGGGTCGATTCGTTGACTTTCGGACTCTACCCGGTCGTCATCCGCAGTCATTCATCGCGGGCACCTTCGACTGCGTGGCGAAGTCCACAGTGCCGAAATGGCGGCCCAGCAGCTGGTGGATCGCCTTGGTCCGGTACATGTCGGCGATCACTCCGTTGATCGCCTTGCACGTCCTGACGTCGCCCTTCCTGAGGCCGACCGCGTAGCGCTCCGGGTCGTCGAGCCGCGCGCCCAGCACCTTGTAGCGCTGGCTCTCGCGCGCGGCGAACCCGGCCAGGATCAGGTCCTCGCCGGGCACCGCGTCGATCGCGCCGCTGCGCAGCAGGTCCATGCACTCGGCGTAGTTGCCCGCCGGCACCGACTCGACCTCCACCCTGTCCTGCACCAGGCCGACCGTCGGGCTGTTGATCCCGCAGACCCTCTTGCCCTTCAGGTCGGACAGGGCGGCGATCCGCCCCTTGCGCACCAGCACGTCCTGGTAGGCCAGGTAGTACGGCCCGGCGAACGTCACGTCGTCGGCATCGGAGATCGAATAGGTCGCCACCACCAGGTCCACCCCGCCCTCGGCCAGCTCCCGCGCCCTGCTCCCCCGCGAGACCGCCACGAACTCCGTCTGCTTCGCGCCGAGCTTGGCCGCGATCTCCTTGGCCAGGTCCACGTCGAACCCCTCGAACCCGCCGTCACGCAGCAGCCCGATCCCCGGCAGGTCGGCCTTCACCCCGATCACGATCTTGCCGGTCCTGCCGACCTTGTCCATCACCGACGCGTACGCCTCCGGCGGCTTGCCGCTGCCCTCGGCCGGGTCGGGGCCCAGCTCGCCCAGCGCCACCGGCCAGCCCTTCCACACCATCGCCGCGACGGCCGCCGCCACCAGCACCAGCGCACCGGCCAGCACCGCCCACCGGGCCCCGCGCCCGCCCCGCGCCGGCGCCCCGCCGTCCACGGGGAGCTGGAACGCGCCACTGCCCGTCCCCCCGCCCTCCGGGCGCGGCGGGCTCTCGGCCACCCCGGCACTCTCGGCCCCGTGGTAGGCGACCTCCCCCGACGGCGCCGCGGAGGCGCCGGCGTGGCTCGTACCGGATGTCCGCACCGCGCTCGCGGGCGCGGCCGTGGCGCCCGTGGTGCGTGACACGCGCATGAACGGCGTCGTGTCGTCGCTGGCCACCTGCACACCCCGGTTGAGCACGTCCGTGGACGCCCCCACGTGCTCCGGCTGCCCGAGCAGCCGCAGCAGGATCTGGTCCGCCGACGGCCGCTCACCCGGCGACTTGGCCAGCGCCGACCGCACCACCCCGCGCAGCGGCTCGGGCAGCATCCCCACGTCCACCTCGTGGTTGAGGATCTTGTTGAGCACCGTCGCGATGGAGTTGCCGTCGAACACCGACTGCCCGGTGGCCGCGAACGCGATCGTCGCCCCCCAGGCGAACACGTCCGTGTAAGGCCCGACGTCGTCGCCGGCGATCTGCTCGGGCGCCATGTAGGCGGGGGTCCCGATGGCCCGGCTGGTGATGGTCCCCGTCGAGTCGATGATCCGCGCGATGCCGAAGTCGACCACGCGCGGCCCGTCGGAGGCGATCAGCACGTTGTCGGGCTTGAGGTCGCGGTGCACGATCGAGGCGTGGTGGATCGCGACCAGCGCGGTCGCGGTGCCGATGGCCAGCCGGTCCAGCACGGTCCCGCGCAGCGGCCCGTCGCTCTCGACGAGCTCGCGCAGCGGCCGCCCGTCGATGTACTCGCTGGCGATGTAGGGGGTGTCGCCGTCGAGGTCGGCCTCCATCACCCGCGCCGTGCAGAACGACGCCACGCGCTGCGCCGCCTTCAGCTCCCGCGCGAAGCGCGACCTGGCGACCGTGTCGCCGCTGAACTTCACGTGCAGCAGCTTGACCGCCGCCTGCTCCCCCGCGTCGTTGACGCCCAGGTAGACGATGCCCTGGCCGCCTTCGCCGATGCGCCCGGACAGCCGGAACGATCCCAGCTGGGTGGGATCACCGGCGACCAGCGGCGACATCTGCGGCATTCGTCTTCCCCACGTGTGCACAAAGCCCGACGACGCAAACTTTACGACGCCCAGGAAGTTTCCAGAGAACTGTTAAGGCTTCGTGACGTCAGGAATGTCGGCGCCATCTGCTGGGATGCCGCTCATGGACCGTCACGCCTGGAAGCCCTTCCTGGAGCGGTGGAGCGACGAATGGCGGATCGCCAACCCTCCCGCCGACCCCGCCACGCCCTCCTGGCTGGGGTTCGGCCCGGCCTCCGAGGCCGAGGTCGCCGCCCTGGAGGCCCGGCTGGGGCGCACGCTGCCGCCGTCGTACCGGGAGTTCCTTCTGGTCACCGACGGCTGGACGCACGCCGGCCCGTTCGTCTGGCGGCTGCGCGGCACCAGGGAGATCGGCTGGCTGCGCGACCTGGAGCCGCACCTGATCGGCGAGGACGAGAACGAGGACGAGGACGACCTGCTCGCGCGGTCGCTGCTGGTGTCGCTGGAGGCCGACGCCGGCGTCGTCTTCCTCGATCCGGACGACGTCGACGAGCACGGCGAGTGGGCGGCCTACGACGAGTTCTCGTGGACGGCGATGGGCCCGGTGCGGCACGCGTCCTTCCACGCGAAGATGTACGACTTCTACGCGGGCTTCCACAGCCTGGACCGGCCCGACTGCGAGACCCGGCGCGAGTGGGACGCCAGCGTCGAGCGGGCCCGGCTGGCGATCCTGGCCGGGGAGCTGGACGAGCCCCTGGCGGTGCTGGAGGAGGCCGTGCGCTTCGGCCGTGACCGGGCCGATCTGCTGCTCTACCAGCTCCGGATCATGCTGGGCGACCCTCATGACGACGTGAGCCACCATGTGGAGCGGCCGCTGTCGAGCTCGGCCGGCTGGGAGCCCGACCCCGTCCTGCTGAGCGGCGAGATCCTGCCGCTGTTGCGTGCCGAGCACGCGCGGACGCCGCAGTGGCGGAGCTCCACGCTCGACGGCCTCCGCCAGCGGGGCGCCGGCCCGGTCAAGGAGCTGATCGGGGCGGCGGGCCAGGCCCCGCTCCGCTACGGCGTGCCGGAGTTCGACGCGGCGGTGCGGGCCGTCGACTGGTCGGCGGCCGACGCCTGGCCCCGGCTGAAGGAGGCGCCGGCGCTGTGGCGGCCGCTGACGGACGACCACGTCGCCCCGGTGAGCCTGCTGGCCGATCCGCGCATCGCGCCGCTGATCACGCCGGAGCGGGGCCGGGAGATCCTCACGGCGTGTCGAGGCACGGGTCGGTGACGCCGCCGGGGCTGGCCAGCTCGTCCTCGGGCAGGCGGGTCAGCTTCGCCCCTGCCTGGTAGGCGCTTTCGAGGAAGTCCAGCACGGTCGACACCGGGTCGTCGGCGGCCCGGACGTCGTCGTAGCGCAGCACCGCCAGGTGGCTGCCCCGCGCCGGGAGCCATTCGGCCCGCTCCGGCCGCAGCGGCTCCCGTTCCAGCCCGTCGGGCTCGGGCGCGGTGTAGGAGTAGAACGCCGGCCAGGGCCGCTCGTCGTCGCCGAACCAGAAGCCGGAGCTGATGACCTCCCAGCTGTACGCCTCCCGGGTGACGGGGTCGACGTCGGGCGAGGCGCCCACGATCTTGCCGGTGAACCGGGTGACCGCGATGTCGAAGGTGTGCCAGAAGTGGTGCACCGGGCTGGTCTTGCCGCAGAACCCGGCGGCGAAGCGGTCGAGCACCTGGGCGACCTGTGACAGGACGCGCCAGTAGCGGTTGGCGAGCGCGGGGTCGTAGGCGGCGTGCGCGGTGTCCTCGGCGAACGGCGTGCTGTCGCCCAGGTCGAACGGCACCGCCAGGATGTCGGGCCGGACGCCGAACCGGTCCAGCGTCGCGAACAGCTCCTCGTAGAACGACGCCACGGACTGCCCGACCAGGCTGAACTCGGCGCTGCGCCCGTCGAGCACGTCCACAACGAGCCGGTGCCTGACGAAGTCGAAGTCGATGCAGAACAGCGGCAGCTCCCCCATCCCGCCCATCGGCCGGGTGGTGAGCCCCCGCCCGGTCAGGTGGAACGGGATCGACCACCAGTGGTTACGCCGGGTCGCCGAGACCAGCCGCACCTTGCCCACGATCTGGGCGAAGCGGTGGATGGTCTCCTTGGTGTCGGCCCACTCCTCAAGCGGCATAGCCGGAAACAACTCCATGTCGCCCATAGTATCCATACTGCTACATATGGTTATCAGCAGGCCAGATGCAAAGCGCTGAGTTGCCAGGGCTCGCCGAGCGAGTTCCCCTGCGGCACCACGTCGGTGGTCACGCTTCCCCACCAGTGCTCGACCCGGAACACGATCGCGGCCGGCTCCTCGGCGGCGACGGCGGCCGCGCAGTCGGTCACCTCCAGCTTGAGATCCAGCCGCACGCTGCCGCGCCCCGGGACGGTGTACGGGAACGGGCGGCCCTCCCCTTCCTTGATCGCGAGGAGGTCCAGTCCAGGGCCCCGCAGCCCGACGCCGGTGATCGTGACGGGCAGCCAGCCCTCGTTGACGATGGTCGGCGACGCGTCGATGCCGGAGCGGAACCGCCGGCCGTGGTCGTCGAGGGTCGACAAGGCGCTGCCCACTCCGCTCACGCTGCTCGCCTTCTGGACCAGGAGCGGCGTCACCAGCCCGCTGAACCAGATCGCGCCAACCGCCACCGCCGCGAGCGGCACCCAGATTCCCGCCCACCTGACCCGTTTGCTCATTATTGATCCCCCTGTCAGCCGAATGTGCATTCTGCTACTTTTCCCGGGTGGTGAACGGCAGTTGCTGACGACATTTCTTCTGGCGACGGCGGTCGGGGGCGCGCTGGCCATGCGGAATCCCCGCGTTTCCGGGGAGCGGGCCGAATTCTTCGCACGTCACGCCGCGATCGAGGCGAATCCGGCCGACCTCAGTCGGATCGGCCATTACCTCGCCGTACGCGACCGTTACACGGTGGCGGGGATCGGCGCGTGCATAATCTTCGCTTTCGCCGGCGAAAACTCCTTTCTCAGCGTTCTCCCTTCGCTGGCAGCCGGCTGGTTCGTCGGCATGCTCGCCGCCGCCGCGTTCCTGGCGCGCGACGGCGGCGGCGTGCTGGAGGTCCTGCCGGAGTCGCTCACGCTCATGTGGCGGGCCGCCGCCGTGATCGCCTCGGCGGTCGCCGTGGCGGCCGTGCTGCGCTCGTTCCGGCACGAGGTGCCGATCGAGCAGCGGCTCTGGGCGGTCGTCACGCTCGCCGTCGTGCTCGCCGTCCACGTGCTCCTCACGCGGCTGCGGGCGCGGCCCGGCGACCGGACCGGGGCGGCGCTGCGCGCCGGCGCCGCGCGTCACCTGGCCGCGTCCGGCGTCGCCGTGGCGCTGTGGACCGCGCCGGGCAGCGGCCTGCCCCGCCTGTTCGCCTCGGCGGAGGTGGTGCGGCTCGCGATCATGTACGGCCTGCCGCTCCTGACGGTGGTCCTGGCCGCGGTGGACACCTCGGCGGCGGCGCCGCGCCCGCGCGCCCGCCCCTGGCCGGCGGTGACGGCGCTGCTGCTCGCCGGCGGCCTCGCCCTCCTGCCGTACGGGATCCCGGGCCCGCCGGTTCCGTTCACCGGTGGAGGGTCCCGGGACGTACTCGCACACGCCGTCTTCGCGACCTCCGCGCAGGGCGCCCCCGGCTGGCACCTGTACGACGCGAACGGCGACGGCATCCTGCTGCCCGAGGCGCGCGACGACGAGGGGGCGCCGTTCGCGCTCAGCGGTGACGGGAGCCGCGCCGTCTACCTGGACCGCGACACCGGCCGGATGATGCTCGCCGGGCTGCGGGGCGACCTGCTGGACCCGCTCACGGAGCCGGTGTCGCCGAGGGACCTCCCCGAGCCGATGCTGTCCCGCGACGGCCGCTACGTGAGCCTGACGACCGACGGCGGCGGGACGGAGGTCGTCGACTCGGCCACCGGAGAGCGGGTCCACCTGCCGGAGGTCCGCCGCGTGCTGGGGCTCGGCCCCTACGGGATGATCGCCACCACCGGCCGCCGCGCGTTCACCGTCGCCCCCGACACCGAGCTGCTGACGCTCGGCCCGCGGGGCGAGGTCCGCACCCGGGCGCCTTTCGACCCCACGCTGCGGCCGCTGGCCTCCCCCGACGGGCGGAGGCTGGCGCTCGTGACCGACGACGAGGTGCTGACCATGAACCCGCGCACCGGCCTGGTCCGCGACCGGGCCCCGCTGCGCCTCCCCGAGCACGAGGAGCCGCCGGTCCCGCTGGGCTGGGCCGAGGACGGGCGCCTGCTGATCGAGCTCGCCGACGCCGGCCACTTCCTGGTGGCCCTGGACACCGGCAGGAGCGAACCCGTCGAGGACCTGCCCGCCGGCTCGGTCCCGGGCAGGATCGCATGAGGCTCGCCGCGGTGGTCGCCGCCGCCGTCCTGGCCGTGGCCTGGCTGCTCACGCCGCTGTGGCCCCGAGGCCCCCGTCACGTTCCTCCGGCCGGAGTCCGGGCGGGACGTCCGCCCGGTGCAGGAGCTGCGCGGCCCGCTGCCCGCGCCCGTGCGGTACGCGTACCGGCCCGTCTGCGACGAGCCCACGGCGGCCTGCCGGCACTGGACCCTGGTGACCACGACCGGCGAGCGCTGGTGGGTGCCCGGCGCCGGCGCCGGCGACGACGGGATCACGCTCAGCCGGGACGGCAGGCGGCTGGCGTACCTGCGGGACCGTCACCTGACCCTCAGGGATCTGACCGCCGGGACCGTCAAGCGGATCCGCGTCGGGAAGGAGGGCTACCCGGCCTTCTTCCGCGACAGCCGCCACCTGCTCGTCCGGGACGCCTCACTGATCGTCGACGTCGAGCGCGGCAGCACGCGTCGGCTGAAGGGCTCAGGCCGGGTGGCCGGCCGGACCGCCGAGGGCGTCGTGCTGGCCACGTCGAGGAGCAGCCGCGCGCCCGGTCATCTCACGGCCGTCACGTACACCGTCCACTCGCCGGAAGGCGAGGCGGTGCGGCGGGCCGAGCTGCCCGGCAACCTGGACGGCGCCGCGCCGTCCCCGTCCGGGCGCGCGCTGGCGGTGGTCCCGGACGAGGTGACGCGGCACGGCAGGGCCGCCCGCGCCGTGGTGCTGATCGACCCGGCGACGCGCGCGGCCACCCGGACCGTGACGCCGCGCCTGCCCGCCGGATGGCGGGCCGAGGAGATCGTGCGCTGGGAGGACGAGGACACCCTCGTCATCCGGGCGACCGGCCCCTGGCAGGAGGACGCCTACCACGTGCTCGACCTGGCCACCGGTGACGCCCGCCGCCTCGGCATCACCGTGCCGGGCGTCACCGACGAGCTCCTGAACCCGGCGAACCTGATCGTCGAGATCGGCGACGTCAGTACGGCAGGGCGTACGTCTTGAACAGCTGGCGCAGGAACGGCGCCTTGAACTTGGGGTACGCCACGGTCGACACGTCGCCGTCCGAGGTGTAACGCATGTCCGGGTTGGCCTTGAGCCAGTCGAGCCAGGCCGTCGAGCAGAACTGGGCGCAGTCGCCCTTCTTGTCCATGGCCCTGATGCGCGGGATGCCCAGCGGCTCGAACGAGCGGCTGAACGGCGAGGCGGAAGGCGTGTAGCCGGCCAGGAAGACGCCCGCGTGCTTGTAGCCGTCGCCGCGCGCGGCCCACTCCTTCTTGTTCGGCTGGTTGCCGTACGGCAGGGCGATCGTGACCGGCTTGACCTGCGCCAGCGCGGTGATCTCCTTGCCGATGGAGCCGATCTGCTCCTCGACCTGCTTGTGCGTGCGCCCGCGCAGGTTGTGGTGGTCGCGGGTGTGGTTGCCGATGTCGAAGCCGTTGTTCTTCAGCCACAGGAGCATCTGGGCCTGCTCCTCGCGGCCGGTCTTGCCGAACATGTCGCGGGTGACGTAGAAGGTGGCGACGGGGCGGAAGCCGGGGTGCTTGGCGGCGACCTCCTGGAGGATCGCGACCGCGGTGCCGGGCTTGGGCGCGCCGGTGCCGTCCAGCGTGAGCTGGGAGGGCGAGGAGTCGTCGAACGTGAGCACCACCGGGTGCTTGCCCGCCGGGATGTCGATCTTCCCGGTGACCATCTCGGCCGCGGTGATGGGCACGTACCCGTCCTTGACCAGCCGTTCGAGGTCGGCGCGGAACTGCGCCGGGGTGCGGTCGTCGGTGGTGGCGGGCTTGTCGACGATGCGGTGCCACATGAGGACCGGGATCTGGCCGAGCTCGTTGGCCTTGGCCTTCGCGGCGGCGGCGACCTTGGCCGCCTTGGTCTTCTGCAGCTTGGCGGCGGCCTCCGCCTTGGTGTCCTTGACCTGGGCGACGGGCTCCGAGCCGCATCCGGCCACGATCGCAGCGACTGCGACCACACCCACGCCACTGATGAAACGCAGTCGCATTCGAACCCCCCGATGCGTGCACGACTGTTACGGGAGGCTCGTACCCTGCACTGCGCCAAGAGATGGTCTCGACATGCGAAAAGGGCCGCCCGGAGGCGGCCCCTTCACGTGCGATGGTCAGGCCATCTTCTTCTTCAGGTTCTCGTCCAGCGCCGCCAGGAAGTCCTGGGTGGTCAGCCACTTGGCGTCGCCGCCGACGAGGAGCGCGAGGTCCTTGGTCATCTGGCCGCCCTCGACGGTCTCGATGCAGACCTGCTCCAGCTTGTTCGCGAACTCCGTCACCGCCGGGGTGTTGTCCAGCTTGCCGCGGTGGGCCAGGCCACGGGTCCACGCGAAGATCGAGGCGATCGGGTTCGTGGAGGTGGGCTTGCCCTGCTGGTGCTGGCGGTAGTGCCGGGTGACGGTGCCGTGCGCGGCCTCGGCCTCGACGGTGCGGCCGTCGGGGGACATCAGGACCGAGGTCATCAGGCCGAGCGAGCCGAAGCCCTGCGCGACCGTGTCGGACTGGACGTCGCCGTCGTAGTTCTTGCACGCCCAGACGTAGCCGCCCTCCCACTTGAGCGAGGCGGCGACCATGTCGTCGATGAGGCGGTGCTCGTAGGTGAGCCCGGCCTTCTCGAAGTCGGCCTTGAACTCGCTCTCGTAGACCTCGGCGAAGATGTCCTTGAAGCGGCCGTCGTACGCCTTGAGGATGGTGTTCTTGGTCGACAGGTAGACCGGGTAGTTGCGGGCCAGGCCGTAGCGCATGGAGGCGCGGGCGAAGTCGCGGATCGACTCGTCCAGGTTGTACATGGCCATGGCGACGCCGCCGCCCGGGAAGTCGTACACGTCGAGCTCGATCGGCTCGGAGCCGTCCTTCGGCGTGTAGGTGAGGGTCAGCGTGCCCTCGCCGGGGATCTTGAGGTCGGTGGCGCGATACTGGTCGCCGAAGGCGTGACGGCCGACGACGATCGGCTTGGTCCAGCCGGGGACGAGCCGCGGCACGTTGGACATGATGATCGGCTCGCGGAAGATGACGCCGCCGAGGATGTTGCGGATGGTCCCGTTCGGGGACTTCCACATCTTCTTGAGCCCGAACTCCTCCACCCGAGCCTCGTCGGGGGTGATGGTGGCGCACTTCACGCCGACGCCGTACTTGTTGATGGCGTTGGCCGCGTCGATCGTGACCTGGTCGTCCGTGGCGTCGCGGTGCTCGATGCCGAGGTCGTAGTACTTCAGGTCGACATCGAGATAGGGAAGGATCAGCTGGTCCTTGATGAACTGCCAGATGATCCGGGTCATCTCGTCGCCGTCAAGCTCGACGACGGGGCCCTCCACCTTGATCTTGGGCATGCGAATGGTTCCCCTTCAATGAATGGATGCGTTGAGGCTATCGGACGGCCTCGTCAACGTGCGAAAAGGGACAGGATCAACGCCTTGAGCTCGTTGTTGTAGAGCAACAGCGAGGTCAGCACGAGGACGAACCCGAACAGCCCCAGTGTGATCACGTCGGTCTTCTTGCTGCGCACGGCCAGCGGCCCGCCGTAGCCGGCGAACCGCAGCGCGGCGCCGACCATGACGACGGCGCCCAGCGCGAACCCGCCCCACCGCGGGTCCACGAGGAAGACCAGCCCCACGCCGACGGCCGCACCCGCCAGGATCAGCGGGTACGGCCCCCAGTTCTCGCGCCTCGTGTCGCTCAACTGACGTCGCTCATCGCTCGTCGATCGGCTTCCATTTCTGGTCCGTCTCGCCGATGTATTCGCTGTCCGGGCGGATCAGGCGGTTGTCGGCATGCTGCTCGATGACGTGCGCCGTCCAGCCGGACATGCGGCTGATCGAGAAGACGGGGGTGAACAGGTCGGTCGGGATCCCAAGGTAGTGGTAGACCGAGGCGGCGTAGAAGTCGACGTTGGGGTAGAGCCCCTTCGACTCGAAGACGACCTCTTCCATCTCCTTGGACATCCGATAGTAAGTGTCGTCGCCGGTCGAGGCGGCCAGTTCTTCCGACATCCGCCGCAGGTGGGTCGCCCGCGGGTCCTCCGTCTTGTAGACGCGGTGCCCGAAGCCCATGATCTTCTCGCCGGCGGCGAGCTTGTCGCGGACGGCCTGGGCGACGCCGGACGGCTCGATGGACTCCAGCGTCTTCATGACCTGCTCGTTGGCGCCGCCGTGCAGCGGGCCCTTGAGCGTGCCGATGGCGGCGACGATGGCGGAGTGCATGTCCGACAGTGTCGCGGCGCACACCCGGGCGGCGAACGTCGAGGCGTTCATGGTGTGGTCGGCGTGCAGCACCAGGCACTCGTCGAAGATCTCGACCGCGCGCTGGTCGGGGGTGCGGCCGGTGACCTGGAGCAGGAAGTTCGCGGCGATGCTGAGCGAAGGATCGGCCTCGATCGCCTGGGCGCCGGTGCGCGCCGCGTGGTAGCGGGCGATGAGCAGGCCCTGCTGCGCGGTGAGGCGGGCGGCCTTGCGCAGGTTCGCCTCGGGGCTGCTGGAGTCCTTGTCGGGGTCGTCGGCCCCGGCGAGCGAGACGAGGGTGCGCAGCGCCTCCATCGGTTTCTGCTTCTCGGCGATCTCGGAGATGTTCGCCGAGACCAGGCCGCCCAGCTCGCGGCCCCGCACCAGCTCCGCCGTGTACGCGTCGAGCTCGGCCCGGGTGGGCAGCTTGCCGCGTTGCAGCAGATGTGCGGTCTCTTCGAACATCGCGCGGCCGGCCAGGTCGTGGATGTCGTATCCGCGATAGAAGAGGCGACCGGCCTTCCCGTCGATGTCGCTGAGCGCTGTGGACGCGGCGACGACATCGGCAAGACCTTTGGTGGGCTTGTCCGCCATGAGTGTTTCCTCCGCTTATCTCCGCTCGAAGTCTACCCGTGAGCAGGCAAAACCGTCCGCAGAGGTCCAGACCAATTTCACGCGCGATTCTCCTTTCGGCAAAGGAGATTCCGCATCGCCACGTATGGGTAAGCCGGAGCTGTAGTAATAGTTACGGCGGGCTACCTGGGGAGGAACTGCCGTGGAGGGGCCGTTCATACGCATCGAGGACACCGGCGAGGTGGTCCCGTTGCGCCCCGAGATCACGACCGTGGGGAGGGGCCGGGGTGTGGACATCCGGCTCAGCGACCCCAGCGTGTCTCGGCTCCATGCCGAGTTCGTCAGGCGAGGACCCTACCTGTATGTCGTTGACCTGGGCCTGTCCCGCAACGGCACGCGGGTGAACGGCAGGCCGATCGCCCGGAGGGTGCTCGACGACGGCGACGTCGTCTCCTTCGGCGCGGCGCGCGGGCGCATCGGCGGAGTCCCCCGTGAGGACTTCGCCCCCGAGGTCGAGCTGCGCAGGGCCGCGGCGCCCGAGCTGACCAGGCGCGAGGTCGACGTGCTGACCTCGCTCTGCCGGCCGGCGCTGTCGGACGAGGCGTTCGTCGCCCCGGCCACCGCACGGGAGATCGCCGACGACCTGGTCGTGACCGAAGCCGCGGTCAAGCAGCACCTGCTGCGGCTGTATCAGAAGTTCAGGATCCCCGAAGGCACCAACCGGCGCACCCGCCTCGCCAACGAGGTCGTGGCGCTGGGTCTGGTGCGGCCGACCCCTGTGGTGCCACCACAGCGGTCGGGCGCCGCCACCGAGCCGTCAGCGGCGGGGCGCAGGGCTTCCTGAGAACCGGATCGCGACCGGGGCTTCGGCGAGGGGTTCCGGCAGCGTCAGCGGATCGGAACCCGGCGTGATCGTGCCCAGCACCCGCGCGCCAGTGGCGCCGGTGCAGCTGGGCACGGTGGCGGGCAGGCCGTGCGCGGTGAGCCAGCCGAACAGCGAGAAGGCGATCGCCTCCTTGCCGTCGGCCGGCACGCCGAGCTCGTCGCTGGTGACGAACTCGGCCTGCGACGCGCGGGCGCGGAGCATGCCCATGAGCGTGGGGTTGCGTGCTCCGCCGCCGGAGACGATCACGGTGTCGAGCCGGTGCCGGCGCACCTCGGCCGCCACCGTCTCGGCGGTCAGCGCGGTCAGCGTCGCCACCAGGTCCGCCTGCGGCAGCGCGGCCTTGACGTAGCCGGGGGTGAACAGCTCCTTGCCGGTGGACTTGGGCGGTTCCAGCCGGTAGTACGGCTCGGCGAGCAGCTCGCGCAGCAGGTTCTCGTCCACCGTGCCCGTCGCCCCCAGCTTCCCGTCCCTGTCGTACGGGGGCGCGGCGGCGTCGATGAGCGCGCAGGCGGGGCCGGTGTCGTAGGCGATGGCCGGGTCGCGCACGGTCAGGTTGGCGATGCCGCCCAGGTTCAGCGCCCCGGTGCGGCCCGGCAGCCCGGCCATGAGCAGCAGGTCCAGGTACGACACCAGGGGCGCGCCCTGGCCGCCTGCCGCCACGTCGCGCGCCCGTACGTCCGAGACCACCGGCACGCCGGTGCGCTCGGCGATCCAGGCGGGCTGGCCGAGCTGGAGCGTGCCGCGCACGCGGCCGTCCTCCACCCAGTGGAAGAGCGTCTGGCCGTGCGAGCAGACCAGGTCGGCCGCCGGCGCGCCGGCGGCCACCTCGGCGAACGCCTGGCCGATGAGCGTGTCGAGCGCGCAGACCTCGCCGAAGTCGACGCGGCCGGGCGGCAGCGCGGCCGTGATGCGCGCTCTCAGTTCGGGCGGGTACGGCCTCTCCCCGAGCTCGACGAGGGCGCCGGTGAGCACGCCGCCGTCGAGCGACCAGTCCACGAGGGCGCTGTCGATGCCGTCGTGGGACGTGCCCGAGATGAGGCCGAGAACCCGCATGGCGTCAGACCACCCGGAAGCCGCGGCTGGGCTCGCTGGTCCGGTTGGCCCGGTCGACCGCCACCGCGTAGTAGTGGTCGCCGCGCTTGCCCTCGGGGTCGACCCAGCGCACCTGCCGGTCGCCCGGCACGACGGCCACCAGGTGGCGGGCGTCGCCGAACGCCGAGGCGGAGGCCCGCTCCGGGAACCGGAAGATGGCGAACTGGAACGGCTCGTCCCGGCCCGTCGCCACCGCCCGCACCTCGACCCCGCCGTGGCGGCGCAGCGCGTAGGCCACCACCGGGCGGCGCGGCGCGGCGCCGTCGGCCAGCCTCGGCAGGACCGGGGCGAGCGCGGGGCGCGTGTAGTGGTCGGTCACGGCGGTGCTGATCGAGGTGACCCGGTCGGCGCGCAGGTCGTTGGCGTTGTACCAGATGTCGCCGCTGATCTCCGGGTGGTTCCGGTTGAGCGTGAGGTGGTCGGACAGCTCCTTCGGGTCCTGCCACTCGGGCGCCTGCGCGGGGTCGCCGGCCTTGTAGGCGGCCTGGCCGATCCACAGCAGCGTGCCGGTCCCGCTCGCCACGTCGGACCACCACGGCACCAGCTTGGAGTAGTCGGCCGGGGGCTGGCCGATGTACCAGTAGAGCTGCGGCGCGATGTAGTCGAGCCAGCCCTTCTTCACCCAGCCGCGGGTGTCGGCGTGCAGGTTGTCGTACGACTGGCCGCCGCTGGTCTCCGAGCCGAGCGGGTCGGTGCCCTTGTTGCGCCAGATGCCCGACGGGCTGATGCCCCAGGCGACCTCCGGCTTGACCTCGCGGACCCGCTGCTGCATCTCCGAGACCATGAGGTCGACGTTGTGCCGCCGCCAGCTCGCCAGGTCGGGGAAGCCGCCGCCGTACTGGGCGAACGCGGCGCTGTCGTCGAAGGCCGTGCTGTTGGTGGGGTAGAAGTAGTCGTCGAAGTGCAGGCCGTCGATGTCGTAGCGGGCCAGCGCGTCGAGCATCGCGTCCTGGCAGAACTTGCGCACCTCGGGCATGCCCGGGTTGTAGTAGAGCTTGCCGCCGAACGGCAGGATCCAGTCGGGGTGCTTGCGGCCGGGGTGGTCGGGGTGCAGTTTGGCCGGGTCGGCCTGCATCGACACCCGGTACGGGTTGAACCAGGCGTGGAAGGCCAGGCCGCGCTTGTGCGTCTCCTCGACGGCGAAGCCGAGCGGGTCGTAGCCGGGGTCCTGTCCCTGGGTGCCGGTCAGCCAGTGCGACCACGGCTCGAACGGCGACGGCCAGAACGCGTCGGCGGTCGGCCTGATCTGCACGAACACCGAGTTGAGCTTGCGCTCGACGGCCAGGTCGAGCCAGGCGAGGTATTCGGCCTTCTGCTCCTCGACGCTCAGGCCCTGCTTGGAGGGCCAGTTGATGTTGACCACGGAGGCGATCCACATGCCGCGCATCTGGCGCAGCGGTGGCACGTAGTCCGTGGCCGCGAACGCGGGCAGCGGCACGGCGGAAGCGGCGGCGGCGAGGGCGAGGCCCTTCAGGAGAGTCCGTCTGCTGGGCATGGGGGGTGGCCTCTCGGAAGTGGTTGTGTCTGGGGCGACGATGACAGAAAATTACCTTCAGATCAACAACTGTGAAGGAAAATGCCGCATGACCGCTGACCTGTACCGACTGGCCATGGCAGTGCTTCAGCCCGGCTACGAGGGAACCACCGTTCCCGACTGGATGCGCCGAGCGCTGGGCCAGGGCCTCGGCGGCGTCGTGCTGTTCGCGCGCAACGACCCGCGACCGCAGGTCGTCGCCGAGATCCGCGCCGCGAATCCGGCCGCCGTCGTCGCCGTCGACGAGGAAGGCGGCGCCGTGACCCGGTTCGAGGTCGCCACCGGCAGCTCCTTCCCCGGCAACCGCGCGCTCGGCGTCGCCGACGACGTGGCGCTCACCGAGCGGGTCGGCCGCGAGATCGGCCGCCTGCTGGCCCGGTCCGACGTCACGCTCGACTACGCCCCCGCCGCCGACGTGAACGCCAACCCGGCCAATCCGGTCATCGGCATCCGATCCTTCGGCCCCGACCCCGACCTGGTCGCCCGCCACACCGTCGCCTACGTCAACGGCGTGCAGGGCGCCGGCGTCGCCGCCTGCGCCAAGCACTTCCCCGGCCACGGCGACACCACCACCGACTCCCACCTGGCCCTGCCCACCGTGCACGCCACGCGCGACGAGCTCGCCGAACGCGACCTGCCGCCGTTCCGCGCCGCCGTGGCCGCCGGGGTGCGCTCGATCATGTGCGGCCACCTGCTGATCCCCGCGCTCGACCCCGACCTGCCCGCCACGCTCAGCCGCGCCGTCCTCACCGACCTGCTGCGGGGCGAGCTCGGCTTCGACGGCCTGCTCGTCACCGACGCCATCGAGATGAAGGCCGTGGCCGCGCGC
Organism: Nonomuraea sp. NPDC049725; assembly: GCF_040674795.1. Classification (NCBI taxonomy): domain Bacteria; kingdom Bacillati; phylum Actinomycetota; class Actinomycetes; order Streptosporangiales; family Streptosporangiaceae; genus Nonomuraea; species Nonomuraea sp. NPDC049725. The sequence continues at coordinate 317,614 of NZ_JBFANJ010000006.1, forward strand.
TTCACCCCCGGCGAGATCGCCGTCCGCTCCCTCGCCGCCGGCGTCGACGCCATCTGCGCCGGCCACGTCACCGAGGACAGCCTGTACGAGCTCCGCGACGCCATCGTCGAGGCCGTCAAGACCGGGCAACTGGCCGAGGAACGGCTCGCCGAGGCCGCCGGCCGGGTCGCCGCCCTGTCCGGCTGGTACGCCGCCCAGGCCCCCGCCCGCCAGGCCGCGCTCGCCGAACCGGCCACCGACGCCGGACTGGAGGCCGCCCGGGCGGCGCTGACCCCGACCGGAACCGTCACCCTCACCAGCCCGCCCCTGGTCGTGGAGGTCAACACGCGCTTCAACCAGGCCGTCGACCCGGCCACCCCCACCGGCATCACCGCCGCCCTGACCGCCCTGCTCCCCGGCACCACCCGGGTCCAGATGGAGCCCGACGGCCCGCTCCCCCGCCTCGGCGCCGGGCTCGCCGCCAAGGTCGGCCTCGGCTCCAGCGCCGACCGGCGCCCCGTCGTCCTCGTCGTGCACGACGCCGCCCGCCACCCGTGGGTCCGCGACCGCATCGCCCAGGCCGTCCAGGAGCGCCCCGACGTGATCGTGGTCGACACCGGCATCCCCGACGCCCCCGCCGGCGCCGTCCACCTGGCCACCCACGGCATCTCCCGCGTCTCGGCCCAGGCGGCGGCCGAATGGCTCACCTCGTGACCGGCACCGTCGACGGCGAGCCGGCCAGCCCGGTCGCGGCCGTACGGGCCGTGCTGCCCTCACTCACCCCCGCCGCCCAGTCGATCGCCCGCATCATCCTCGACGACCCCGGCCTGGTCGTCAGGAGCACGATCACCGAGTTCAGCGTGGTGTCGGGGACGAGCGAGGCCACCATCGTCCGGACCGCCCGCGCCCTGGGCTTCAGCGGCTACTCCCAGATGCGCTTCGCCCTGGCCGCCGCCGTCGCCAAGGAGCCCGAACGGCTCGTCCCCGGCGACCTCGGCCCCGACGACCCGCTGACCGACGTGATCGCCAAGGTCGCCCGCGCCGAGTCGGAGGCGCTCGCCGACACCGCCGCCCAGCTCGACCCGGACGGCCTCGGCGAGGTCGTCACGGCCATCGCCGGCGCGCGCCGCGTCGACGTGTACGGCGTCGCCGCCTCCGGGCTGGTGGCCGCCGACATGTCGCAGAAGCTGCTGCGGATCGGGCTGTCCAGCCACCCGTTCAGCGACGCGCACCTGGCGCTGACCAGCGCCGCGCTGCTGCGCGGCGGGGACGTGGTGGTGGCCATCAGTTGCAGCGGGGAGACGCCCGACGTCCTCGTGCCGGCCCGCACGGCGGCCGACGCGGGGGCGCTGGTGGTCGCGATCACCAACAACCCGCGCTCCTCGCTGGCCGGGGTGGCCGACCACACGCTGGTGTCGGCCGGACGCGAGACGGCGTTCCGGCCCGGCGCCCTGGCCAGCCGCATCAGCCAGCTCCTGATCGTGGACTGCATCTTCGTGGGACTGGCCCAGCGGACCTACGACCGGGCAGACGCGGCCATCCGCGCCACCCGCGAAGCCACGGACCGCTACCGCCACCGCTCCTAGGGCGCCCGCCTGGCAGGCGGACGCCCCGGGGCCCGTCGGGTCAGCCCCGGCGGATCCAGAACGACTCGATGCGGTCGTTCATGTAGTAGCCGACGAAGCCGACGTCCACGCACTCGCAGGCGTTGGCGGTGCCGTTCCAGGTCTGCTGGTCACCCGAGACGTTCACCAGGTCGTAGCCCGTGGCGACGCTGCACCGGTTCCAGGTGACGAACCCGGAGATGCGGTTGGCCCAGAAGCCCTCCGCCCGCACCCGGTAACCGTCGGAGTCACACGGGCCGTAGTCGCCGTAGATGCGGCCGACCGTCGTGGGCGGGTCGTTGAAGGCGTGCTCGTTCCACTCCATCAGCAGCGTGCGCGCCTGGATGCTGACGTCGGTCCGGGCCGCCTCCGGGTCGGTGCCGCACGACCTCGACAGGATCGGCGACAGCTCCCCCTTGGGCGCCTTGCCCACGACGATGTTGCAGTACTGCGTCTTCCCCGCCTTCCCCGTGTCGGCCGGCGTGGGTGTGGCCAGGGCCGCGCCCTGCGCGCCGACGAGCCCCGCCGCCAGCAGGGTGATCACGACGGCGAGCCTGTTCCAGATCCTCATTGCGCTCCTTGCCGATCGTTTGACAACTGGCTCCGGACGAGCCGGGTTCCATGCTCGTCCGGCAGGCCCTGACGGCAAAGGAAAATTCGATTCCCATCGAATTTTCATTGATAGCATCCGGTATATGGATTCTTCACCGAGCGCGGTTTCGCCGTGCCGGGGGAAGCCCCGGGGGATTGCCCGTTCCAGAGAGGCGCACAAGGAGCCGTCCACCGGAACGAGTGGCGGCGACCCGAGCCCGCACCAGCTGCGATTACTGCTCGTCCTCGCCGAAGAGCTGCACTTCGGCAGGGCGGCGGCACGGCTGTTCATGACACAGCCCGCGTTCAGCAAGCAGATCAAGGCCCTCGAACACCGGCTGCGAGTCCGGCTGATCGAGCGCACCAGCCGCAGCGTCGAGCTCACCACCACCGGGAGGAGCCTGCTGCCGGCGATCCGGGCCGCCGTCACCGCCCTGGACGCGCTGCGCCGGGAGGCCGGCGAGCACGCCGCGACCGTCACCGGGCGGCTGGCCATCGGCACCGTCGGCGCGGAGGCCGCGATGCCCCACACCCGCGCCATCCTCGACCGCCTCCATGACCACTACCCGGGCATCGACGTGCGGCTTTCCACCCTCAACTTCGCCGACCACCTCGGCGCGCTCATCCGCGGCGACGTCGACGTCGTCTTCTCCCGGCCGCCCGCGCCGCCCGGCATCGGCCTCCAGGTCCTGGCCACCGAACCCCGCGTGGTCTGCCTGCCCGCCGACGACCCGCTGGCCGCCGAGCCCTGGCTCACCCTCGCCCAGCTCGGCGAGCACACCTTCGTCGACATGCCGGCCGAGGTGCCGCGCGTCTGGCGCGACTTCTGGGCGGTGAACCCGCGCCCCGACGGCCGCCCGGTGCGCTTCGGGCCCGTCGTCCCCGACATGGAGGCGCTGCTTCTCTCCGTCGCCCGCGGCGAGGCCGCCGGCTTTCTGCCCGCCGCCGCACGCGATTTCTATCCACGGCCCGGGGTGCGTTATCTCGACGTGGTGGATCTTTCTCCGAGTACGTCCGCGCTGGCCTGGTTGCAGACCGAACGCGACCGCCCGGTCGTCGCCGCCATCCGCCAGGCGGCCCGCACCTTTCTCTCCCACCATTCGGACGCCTGATATTCACCTGACTCCCTGAGTAAAGGACAGCGGCTTCGGCCTTTTCCGGCGGCTCACGCCGGCAGGCTCCACGACGGCCCGCCCGGATCACCGAGCCACACCCGCTGGCCCTGCGGGGCGACGGTGAGCCCGAACGCCGAGACGGGCGGGCTCCCCGCCTCCCGCCAGGTCTCGATCGCGTCCTCGGCGGCGTCCCACAGGCGCAGGGGGCCGTGCTGGCGCACCCTCCAGCCGCCTCCGGGCGCGGGCTCGGTCGTGGCCTGGGAGCCGGTCGCCACGTCCAGGAGCACGACGTGGTCCCCGGCGCCCAGCAGCTCCGCGGACGGAACTCCCAGCTGGGCCACGAACCGGGCGGCCGGGTCGTCCAGCACGGCCGGGGCGATCCGCGTCTCGCGCTGCTCGCCGAGGCGGAGCAGGTAGTGGGCGCGTGAGGGCCGGTCGTGCGGCCTGGCGAACATGAACGACAGCTCATCAGGCAGGAACCGCCCGCCGGCCCCGCCGGGCTCCACCGTGAGATGCGCCAGGACCGTGCCTCCCAGCCATCCGGACAACGGGGTCGTAATGGTGCCGCCGTCCCGTACCTGCCAGATCCAGGGCGCGGGGATGTAGCGCACCGAGCAGGTGGCGATCAGGCGGTCGTACTCGGCGTCCCTGTCGTAGGCCGTCAGCCCGTCACCGACGATCAGAGCCGGCGCGTGCCCGGCGGATTCGAGGGCCGCCCTGGCACGGGCCGCCACCGCCGGGTCGAACTCGACCGACGTCACCTGACCTGCGCCGAGGCGCTCACACAGCAGGCCGGTGGAGTAGCCCGTGCCGGTGCCGATCTCCAGCACCCGGTCCCCCTCGGCGATCTCGGCCCGTTCCAGCATCTTCACCACCAGGCTGGGCAGCGTCGAAGAGGAGGTCGGCGCCCCGGGCAGCGCCCGCGTGGCGTCCTCGGCCAGGACGCCGTCGACCTGCGTCACCCAGCTCCGATCCGCATAGGCCATGCGCGACCAGGTCTCGGGATCCGTCCGGTCGCGCCGGACCGGACGCCAGAGCGTGCCCTGCGCGCCGTCGTCCGGGTGGAAGACGGCGTCGCCGAGGAACAGCTCACGCGGCACGGCGGCGACCGCCTCGATCCAGCGCCGATCCGTGACGCCCTTCTCCGAGGCCAGGAGTCCGGCCAGCTCCTGCCTGTGCCGCGCCGCGGATGAGCTCATCGTCGCGCTTCCGCTGTCGTGAGGTGATCGGCTATCGCGTGAGCTATCGGCCGCGAGATGTCCGGGCCGAACCAGCCCCATTGGCCGTTCGGATTGCACTCCAGGAACACCCAGTCGCCGTCAGGCGTCAGGGAGAAGTCGAACGCGCCGAAGTCCAGCCGGAACGCGTCGAGGTAGGCGCGCATCCCCCGCACGATCGTGGGCGGCGCGTCCACCGGCGTGTAGGTCAGGGACGGGTAGTCCTGGCGCCAGTCGAGCCGGGGCGCACCGTCGATGCGAACGGCGAACGCCCTCTCGCCCACCATCGTCACCCGGACGTCGGCGACCTTGCGCACCCGCTCCTGGAACAGGTGCGCGGCGCCGCCCACCCGCTCGTCGAGCGTCCCGGGGTCGATCACGTCCGCCCAGATGGTCCGCGCCTCACCATCCGCATTCCGGTACGGGGTCGACCACAGCGGCTTGTAGACCACGTCGCCCACGGCGGACGCGAACGACCGGACGCTGTCGAGACTGTTGGTCACCAGCGTCCGCGGCACCCTGAGCCCGGCGGTCACGGCGGTGGCGAGCTGGACCGGCTTGTGCTCGGCGTCCCGGTTGCGCCAGGGGTGGTTGAGGTAGCGGGCCCCCGGCAGCGCGGCGAGGACGCCGCCCAGCCCGAAGCGTGACTGGTCGGCCACCCATCGGCCGGTGTGCTCGTCCAGATGTCGCGGCGGCCGGTAGGGCGTGGGGTGACGCCAGTAGACCGCCTGCACGCCGAGCAGGTCGAGCCTGCGCGTCGCGGTCTCGATCGAGCCGGCCAGGCCGGTGTCGCCGACCGAGGCCGAGAGGGTCAGCTCGTGGGGGAAGTCGGCGCCGGGGTCGAACCGCACCACCGGGACCTCCCGGTCGCGCAGCTCGGCCAGCACCAGGTCGGCCGTGGGGTCGTCCACGCAGGACACCACCAGCACCGGCATCAGTCGGACACCCAGTCGGTCGTGGAGTCCTGCTTGCCGTGGCCACCGCCGCTGCCGTCGCCGTCGGGCATGGGCGGCGCGGTGGCCGTCGGCCGCTCGACGTTGGACCCGTGCTTGGCGGCCTCGATCACTGGGAAGGGAGCCATCCGGCTCACTCCCCAGGGGACGTACGAACGGCGCATGGCGCTTCTCCGATCATCCGCGGGGGAGCCCCACCATACTTCTTTACTCCCTAAGGGGGTAAGCATTTCGGTAAGCCAGCTCGTACCGGTGGCCGCCCTTGACGAGCACCTGCACCTCGACCGGCCGCCCGCCGTCCGCGTACACCGTCCGGAACGTCCGCAGCACGGGCACGTCGTCGGGCAGGTGCAGCAGTTCCAGCTCCTCGGTCGTGGGCAGCCGCGCCGAGACCCGGTCCGCCCACTCGACCGGCGGCAGCCCCAGGTCGGCGAGGACCCGTGCGGTGCCCCCGGGGATCTTGCGCCGCCCGACGAGGGGAGTCCCGTCGGCGATCTCCAGCGGATGGTAGATCCAGGCCAGCTCGGTCGGCTGCTGATCGAGCAGCAACAGCAGGCGCCGCATCGACACCCGCTCGCCCCACAGCCGGGCCACCTCGACCGGCGGCCGCACGGTCGCCACCTCCAGGATCCGGATCGCGCCGCGCCGGCCTCGCGCCTCGGCCTCGCTCGTCCAGGGGTACGGCATGCCGTCGGCGGGCGGCCGGTGGTAGGCGGCGGGTTCGAGGGCGAGGACCGAATCGTCCCGCACGTACACCCCGACTCCGGCACGACCTATCAGGAACCCCTCGTCCTTGAGCACGCTCAACGCCCGCTGAACCGTCTGGTTCGTGACGTCGTAGGTGGACATGAGCTGTTGCGTCGTCGGCAGACGGGTGCCGGGCGCCAGGTCCCCTGACATGACCCGCGCCCGGATCTCCGCCGCGATCTGCTGATGCCTCGGACGCCCGTCCTCCTTGGTCGCCACCGCTCAGCCCGCCTTCAGCCGGTAGCGGAAGTGACGCCCCTCGGGCCGCATCGTCATCACGGAGACCTCGTACGGCACGCCGTCCGCGGTCGAGCTGACCCGGACGAGCTGGATGACCAGGGCGCCGGCCGGCAGCGCCAGCTCGTGCGCCTCGTCCTGCTCCGCCCGCCTCACGGAAAGGTCCTCGACCACCTCGTCGGCCACGTAACCGAGCTCGGCCAGCAGCGTCGGGGCGCCGCCCCGGATCTTCCGGGGCTCCGCGAGCCCCGTGCCCGCCGCGACGGACCGGGGGTAGTAGGAGTCGGTGAGCTCGACCGGCCGGTCCTCCTCCAGCATGACGCGCCGCCGTACCACCGCCCGCTCACCGTCGGCGAGGCCGAGTGCGGCGGCCACGAAGCCGGGAGGCTCGGTCTCGCCCGCTTCGCGGAGCCTCTGGGAGCCGCGCCGGCCGTGCTCGGCCAGCTCTTCAGTCCAGGCGTCAGGCTCCCCCGGCGTGCGCGGCGCCACGTAGCGCGCGGTGCTGCCCAGCCAATCGTGACGATCGTTCATCCTTACCCCCATATCCGGTTAGGTAGTAAAGGACACCACGATCTCCACAGTACTTTCGCCGATGCCGCGCGGACCGGCGCGAGGTCACGCGGCGTCGAGGGCTTCGGTGATCTTGCGGGCCATGTCGGCGCTGATGGGGCTGGGGTCGCCGTTGTGGGCGCGGGCGGCCGTGTCGACGGCGAGGAGGACGGTGGTGCGGAAGTTGCCGGCCTCGGCCGGGGCCTGCCGCTTGAGCAGGGCCATGGCCTCCGTCAGGGCGGGCAGCACGTGGTCGGCGAGCGCGGCCACGGACTTGCCGTACAGGTTGACGGCCGTGGAGGTGTCGGCGAGCACGTGGCCGACCAGGCCGGTGGCCGAGGACAGGGCGACGGAGCCCTGGGTGGCGGCCTTGTGCGGCTTGCCGGAGGCGGCGGCCATCAGCGAGACGGCGCCGTAGGCGGCGGTGCGCAGGGTGAGCTGGTCCTGTTCGGCGAGGGTGATGGACATGGTGGTCGTCTCCGATCCGCTGGTCAGTTGTCGAGGGCCTGGTAGAGCGTGGTCCAGAAGTCGTGCATGAGCCGCATCGGGTCCGGGACCGACGCGCCGACCTGCGTGAGGAGCAGGCCGGTGAGCTGGTTGGCGGGGTCGGCGTAGCTGGAGGTGCCGCTGCCGCCGTCCCAGCCGAACTGGCCGACGGGCGCGTAGTCGCCGCGGAAGGTGCGCACCGCCATCCCGAGGCCCCAGCCGCCGTGCTGGCCCTGGCCGTGGGAGATGTGGACGTTGTCGGTCGCCATGGCGTGGCGGGCGGCCTGCTGCTCGGGCGTGAGGCGGTTGGTGGTCATCAGCTCCACGGCGGGCCGCGACAGGATCCGCTCGCCGCGGTGGGTGCCGCCGTTGAGCAGCATGCGGAAGTAGGCGTGGTAGTCGTCGACGGTCGAGACGAGCCCGCCGCCGCCGCTCGGGAACGCCGGCGGCTGGCTCCAGCGCCCGCCTTCGGCCTCGTCCCACACCAGGAACTCGCCCGACTGGGGATCGGGCGCGTACAGGGTGGGCAGGCGGTCGATCTGGTCGGCGGGGACGTGGAACCCGGTGTCGGTCATGCCCAGCGGCCCGAAGAGGCGCTCGCGCAGGAACGTCTCGAACGGCTGACCGGTGACCCTGGCCACGAGCACGCCGATCAGGTCGTTGCTGATGTGGTACTGCCAGCGCTCGCCGGGCTGGTGCATCAGCGGCAGCTCGCCCAGGCGGCGCATGAACTCGTCGGGCTCGGGCATCGGCTCCGGCAGGTTGGGCGTGAGGCCCCGGCTGAAGATCTCGTTCATGATCGGCGTGCCCAGCGACGTCATGTCCATGCCGAGCCCGAACGTGGACGTCAGCACGTCCCGTACGGTGATCGGCCGCCGCGCCGGCACGGTGTCGTCCAGCGGGCTGTCGTAGCGCCTCAGCACCTGACGGTCGGCCAGCTCGGGCAGCCACTCCTGCACCGGGTCGTCGAAACGCAGCCTGCACTCGTCGATCAGGATCATCGCCGCCGCCATCGAGACCGGCTTGGACGTGGACGCCATCCGGAAGATCGTGTCGCGGCGCATCGGCGCGCCGCCGTCGTGACGCATCGTCCCGATCGTCTCGACATGCGTCTCGTCACCACGGCTGACGAGGGCGACGAGGCCGGGGATCCGCCCGGACTCGACATGCCGCGCCAGCACGTCGTGCAGCCTGCTCAGCCCCGTCTTGGTGAAGCCTCGGGTGCCGTTCTCCATGATGGTTCTCGCTCTCAGTTTGTGTTCGGGAATCTCTGAACGACTGCGACAGTACATTGCGTTCAGAGTTTCGTCAACATGCAAAATCGCGCCTTTCTCGCTGGTAGCCTGGAGCTAGCGAGTCTTCTTTGCAATGAGTATGACGCTGAACGCAAAGGAGGAAGGTACGCTGCTATTGCAATGATGTGCGGGTGAACGCATACTGTGCAGCAGAGTCACGCGCACGCCGACCGAGGGGAGCCGAACACCGATGCCCGGAGGCAGACTGACCGGCCAGGACCGGGAGAACATCGCCGCATGGCTGGCCGAAGGGCTCGGATACGCGGAGATCGGCCGGCGGCTGGGGCGGCCCGCCTCGACGATCATGCGCGAGGTCACCCGCAACGGCGGCCCCGACGGCTACGGGGCCGACCGGGCGCAGGAGGCCGCCCAGGTGCGCGCCCGCCGGCGCAAGCGGACCCCGCCTCCCCCGCCGCCCGTCCCCCAAAGCGGCCACGGACGCGACCCGCAGGCGGTCGAGGACTTCACCCGCTCCTTCACCGACCTGCTCGCCCAGCAGGGGCTGCCGAAGATGGCGGCCAGGGTGCTGGCCAGCCTGTACGTCACCGACTCGGGCAGCCTCACCGCCGCCGACCTGGTCCAGCGGCTGCGCGTCAGCCCCGCGTCGATCTCGCACGCCGTCACCTTCCTCGAACAGCAGGGCATGCTCAGGCGCGAACGCGACCCCGGCGGGCGGCGCGAGCGCTACGTCATGGACGAGGACATGTGGCTGCGGTCCATCCAGGCGGCCCTGGAGATGAACGAGATCCTGATCGCCGCGTCACGGCGCGGGGGCGCGATCCTCGGGACCACCACCCCGGCGGGCGCCCGGTTCGAGGCCTCCGCCGACTTCCTCCACCTCGTCACCGACGCCCACCGGCAGGCCATGGACCAGTGGCGCGCCCGCAACGCCGAGCCACGCTGAGCGTGCCCCCGGGAGGCACGCCGGCCGGGCACGCATGGCAGACTCGACGGCGTGACCAGCAGCGCGACGGACGAAGCCGCGGGAGCCGACGGGCTGACCGTCGGGGCCACGGCCTCCCACGCGGGAGTCACCGTCCGCACCCTGCACCACTGGGACGCGATCGGGCTCGTCAGCCCGTCCGGGCGCACCTCCGGCGGCTACCGGCTCTACTCGGCGGCCGACATCGCCCGCATCCACCGCGTGCTCATCTACCGCGAGCTCGGCCTGCCCCTCGAAGACATCGGCGAACTCCTCGACGCCCCCTCGGCCGACATGACCGTGCCGCTGAAACAGCAGCGCGCCCAGCTCCTGGACCGCATCTCCCGCCTCCGGACGATGGTCGACGCGGTCGACCGCATGATCGAAGCCGCGAACGCCGGCATCCTGCTCTCCGCGGAGGAGCAGGTCGCGATCTTCGGCCGGCGCTGGGAGCCGTCCTGGATCGCCGGCGCCCGCGACCGCTGGGGCGACACACCCCAATGGGTCCAGTACGCCGAACGCGCCGCCGGCAGGACCCCCGAGGACTGGCAACAGGTCGCCGACTCCAAGGCGGCGCTGGAGCACGACCTGGCCGCCGCCAAACGCGCCGGCGTCACACCGGGAAGCGCCGAGGCCAACGCCCTGGCCGAACGGCACCGGGCGTCCATCGGCGCGTACTTCGACTGCACGCACGCGATGCAGGTCTGCCTGGGCAGGAAGCAGGCCGAGGAGCCGGGGTTCGCGGACTACTACGACGACCTCGAGCCGGGCCTGGCCTGCTGGCTGCGCGACATCATCGACGCCAACGCGCGAGCCTGCGGCATCGACCCCGACACGGCCACCTGGAGCTGACGCCCCCGCCGTCAGCCGAGAATCCGCCGGTAGTCGGCCTCCGGCCGGATCCACGGCCGGGCGGGCATGCCGGTCACCGGCTCAAGGCGCTGGGCGATCTCGGTGGTGAGCGGGGCCCGACCGTGCAGGAGCCGATCCAGGTGCTCGGCGCTCACGTCCAGGTGACGGTGGCGTCCACGCGAGGTAGTTGGGGGTGTGTTCGACGAACGACCGGCTTGGCCTCCCTCGTGCTCGGTCGCCGCGCCACGCTCGGGGGTCCGGGGGCCGGAGGCCACCGGCAAGGGGGGCGCGGGGGGAGCTCGGCTCCCCCGGCGACACAGCCCGAGCCGCCCCGCGCGAAGCGCGCTCCCGGGCGAGGACCTTGTGGTCAGGGGGTCAGGACGGGGTGAGGTCGGCTTCGATGTGGGTGGCGGTGGCCTGGAGGCGGGGCAGGAGGTCGCGGCGGGCCTGGGCCAGGGTCATCCGGCTGGCGTGGGTGGACACGTTCACCGCCGCCACCGTCGTGCCCGATCGGACGCGGATGGGGACGGCCAGGGAGCGGAGCCCTTCCTCCAGTTCCTGGTCGACCATGGCCCAGCCCTGGGCGCGTACGAGGTCGAGTTCGGCGCGGAGGGCCGGTGGCTGGGTGATGGTACGGGCGGTGAGGGGGCGCAGGCGGGCGCGGGTGAGGTAGGCGTCGAGGGCGGCCGGGGGCAGGGCGGCGAGGAGGACGCGGCCCATGGAGGTGCAGTAGGCGGGGAAGCGGGTCCCGATGCTGATGGTGACGCGCATGATGCGGGCGGTGGCGACGCGGGCCACGTACACGACGTCCTCGCCGTCGAGCACGGCCACGGACGCCGATTCGTGGACGTCGGCGGCGAGGCGTTCCAGATGGGGCGCGGCGACTTCGGGGAGCGACAGGCTGGAGAGGTACGCGTACCCGAGCTCCAGGACGCGGGGGGTGAGGGAGAACAGCCGGCCGTCGTTCCGCACGTATCCCAAATCCGTCAATGTCAGCAAAAAGCGCCGGGCCGCCGCCCGCGTGAGCCCGGTGGCCCGCGCCACGTCGCTCAAGGTCAGCGCGGGCGAGACGGCGCTGAAGGCGCGGATGACGGCGAGCCCACGGGCCAGCGACTGGACGTGATCAGCCATCGGAGATCCCTTGACAGGGGGCGGTGAGCGCGTATGTTCCCGCGTAGCGGGGGGTGTTCGACCAGAGAATAAATGTGCGCATAGCGAACAGACAATCGGGAGAACATCGTGCGTCTCGCTCTCGCGGTCCCCCTCGTCCTGTTACTGGCCGCCGCGTGCGGCGGACCCCAGGCCCCGCCGGGCGAGGGCACGGGCGAGGGCACGGGCAAGGACAAGGTCAACGCCGGTGTCATCGCGATCGTCGACACCGCGCCGATCCACCTGGGCAAGGCCAAGGGGTTCTTCGACGAGCAGGACATCGACCTGACGATCACCCCGGTCCAGGGCGGGGCGGCGAGCATCACGGGCGCGGTGAGCGGGCAGTTCCAGTTCGCCTTCGCCAACACCACCTCGCTGCTGACGGCCAAGCAGCAGGGGCTCGACATCAGGGTGGTGGCCAACGGCGTCTCCTCTACCGGCGAGCCGGGCAAGGACTTCAGCGCGGTGCTGGTCAAGCCGGGCAGCCCGATCAGGTCGGCCAAGGACCTGGCGGGCAAGAAGGTCTCGGTCAACCAGTTGAAGAACATCGGCGACACCACGATCCGCGCCTCGGTGCGCAAGGACGGCGGCGACCCGGACGGCATCGAGTTCGTCGAGCTGCCCTTCCCCGACGCCCCGGCCGCGCTGGAGAACGACAGGGTGGACGCCATCTGGGTGGTGGAGCCGTTCGTGAGCCAGGCGATCAGCCAGGGCGCCCGCCCGGTGGCGTGGAACTTCGCCGACGCCGCCGACGCGCTGACCGTGGCCATGTACTTCACCACGAGCCGGACCGACCCTGACCTGACCAAGCGGTTCACCGCGGCGATGCGCAAGTCGCTGGAGTACGCCGACACGCATCCGGACGAGGTGCGCCAGGTGCTGTCGACGTACACGAAGATCGCGCCCGAGGTGATCGAGAAGATCTACCTGCCGAAGTGGCCCGCCGAGGTGAACCGCGCGTCGGTGCAGACGATCGCGGACCTGGCGCTGGCCGACGGCGTGCTGAACGCCGAGATCGACGTCTCGGAGCTGGTGCCGTGAGCCGGCCGCACCACGGGCTGCTCGGGCTGCTCGGGCCGGCCGGGCTGCTGGCCGTGCTGGAGGCGGCGCCCCGGCTCGGGCTGGTCGACGAGCGGTTCCTGCCGCCGGCCTCGGAGATCCTGCGCACGCTCGCCGGCGAGCTGGCCACGGCCGGGCTGTGGGTGGCGCTGGGCGAGACGATGCGCGGCTGGGCGGCGGGGCTGGCGCTGGCGTTCGCGCTGGCGGTGGCGGCCGGGGTGGTGATCGGCGTGGTGCCGGGGCTGCGGACGGCGACGAGCTCGACCGTGGAGTTCCTGCGGCCGATCCCGTCGGTGGCGCTGGTGCCGCTGGCGACGCTGCTGTTCGGGCCGTCGCTCGGGTCGACGTTGCTGCTGGTGGTGTACGCGTCGTTCTGGCAGGTGCTCATCCAGGTGCTGTACGGGGTCGCGGCGGTCGATGCGGTCGCCGCCGACACCGCTCGCGCCTACGGGCTGTCGGCCTGGTCGCGGGTGCGGCACCTGGTGTGGCCGACCGCGCTGCCGTACGTGATGACGGGGCTCAGGCTGGCGGCGGCGGTGGCGTTCATCCTGGCGGTCACCGCGGAGCTGGTGATCGGCAGCCCCGGGCTGGGCGCGCAGATCCAGGTGGCGCAGAGCAGCGGCGCGGTCTCCACCGTGTACGCGCTCGTGGTCGTCGCCGGGCTGATCGGCATCGGCGTCAACACCGCCGTACGGCTGCTGGAACGCCGGGTGCTCGCCTGGCATCCGGCCGTGCGCGGGGAGGTGGCCGGGTGAGGGTCGTCAGGCTGCTCGGGGTGCCCGCGCTGCTGGTGCTGCTCTGGTGGGCGGTCAGCGGCGGGTCGTTCTACCTGCCGAGCCCGGACCGGGTCGCGGTGGCGTTCGCCGAGACGTGGCTCTCCGAGCGGCTGACCGGCGACGTGCTGCCCAGCGTGGGACGGCTGCTGGCGGGCTACGCGCTGGCGGCGCTGCTGGGGATCGGGCTGGGCGTGCCGATCGGGCTGTCGCCCAGGCTGCGGGCCACGCTGGAGCCGGTGCTGGAGTTCTTCCGGGCGATCCCGCCACCGGTGCTGGTCCCGTTGATCATGCTGCTGGCGGGCATCGACACGCCGATGAAGGTGCTCGTCATCGTCTCCGGCTGCGTGTGGCCCGTCCTGCTCAACACCGTCGAGGGCGTGCGCGCGCTGGACGGGGTGCTCGCCGACACCTGCCGGATGTACGGGGTGCGCGGCGGGTCGAGGCTGCGCAGGTTCGTGCTGCCCGGGGCCGGCCCGCAGATCATGGCCGGGCTGCGGCAGGCCCTGTCGATCGGCATCATCCTCATGGTCATCAGCGAGATGTTCGCCAGCTCCAGCGGGCTCGGGTTCACGATCGTGCTGTTCCAGCGGCAGTTCCAGATCGCCGAGATGTGGAGCGGCATCCTGCTGCTCGGGCTGCTCGGGCTGGGCCTCTCGCTGCTCTTCCGCCGCCTGGAGCGGCGGGTCCTGTCCTGGTACTACGGCAGCGGAGCCGCGCGTGCTTGAGATCGACCGGCTGGGAAAGACGTACGAGAGCCCGGGACGCAGCGTCGAGGCGATCCGGTCGCTGACGTTCGAGGTGGCGGCCGGGGAGCTGGTGTGCGTGGTGGGGCCGTCCGGGTGCGGCAAGACGACGCTGCTGCGCATGGTCGCCGGGCTGCTTCCGGCGAGCACCGGCGAGGTGCGGCTGGACGGGGTGTCCGTCACCGGGCCGCCGCCGCGCATGGCGGTGGTCTTCCAGGAGTACGGCCGCAGCCTGTTCCCGTGGATGACCGTGTGGCAGAACGTGGAGTTGCCGTTGAAGGAGAAGAAGGTGCCCGCGCCGAGGCGCCGGGAGCTGGTCACGCGGTCGCTGGAGTCGGTGGGGCTGGCCGACGCCGCCCAGGCGCACCCGTGGCAGCTGTCCGGCGGCATGCAGCAGCGGGTGGCGATCGCCCGCGCGGTGGCGTACGAGCCTCAGGTGATGCTGATGGACGAGCCGTTCGCGGCCGTCGACGCGCAGACCCGGGCGGACCTGGAGGACCTGATCCTGCGCCTGTGGCGGGACCTGGAGGTGACCACGCTGTTCGTCACGCACGACATCGACGAGGCCGTCTACCTGGGACAGCGGGTGATCGTGCTGTCGTCGTCGCCGACGGTCGTCACCGAGGACCTGAAGATCGACCTGCCGCCCGACCGGGACCAGCTCAGCACCCGGTCGCTGCCCAGGTTCGGCGAGCTGCGCGGGCACGTCTACGCGCGGATCCAGGCGGCCCGGGGATGACGACGGTCAGGGACGCCACGTTCGAGGTGCTGCGCCGCACCGGGCTGACGACGATCTTCTGCAATCCGGGCTCGACCGAGGTGTCGCTGCTGACCGGGCTGCCCGACGACCTCACCTTCACGCTCGCGCTGCACGAGGGGTCGGTGGTCGGGATGGCCACCGGCTGGGCCATCGGGCACGACGCGCCCGCGCTGGCCGTGCTGCACACCACGGCCGGGCTGGGCAACGCCGTCGGCGCCATCGCCACCGCCCGGGTCAACCGGGTGCCGCTCGTCATCCTCGTCGGGCAGCAGGACCGGCGGCACCTGGCGCTGGAGCCGTTCCTGGCCGGGCGGCTGGCGGGACTGGCCGGCGACTACCCGGTGCACGTCGACCAGCCGGTCCGGGCGCAGGACGTGCCCGGGGCCGTGGCCGCCGCCTGCCACCGGGCCGTCACGTACCGGGGGCCGGCGCTGGTCGTGGTGCCGATGGACGACTGGGCGGCGCCGTACGAGGGCGAGACCCCCGCGGCGCCCGCGCGGCTGGTGCGGGCGGAGGCGGCCGGGGACGTGGGGCCGCTGGCCGCGCTGCTGGCCGGGGCGCGCTCCCCCGCGATCGTGGCAGGGGCGGGGGTGCGCGCCTGGGAGCCGCTGGTCGCGCTGGCGGAGCGGCTCGGGTGCCCGGTGTGGCAGGAGTCGTTCGGCGCGCGGGCCGGGTTCCCGCAGGACCATCCGCAGTACGCGGGCGTCCTGCCGGCCGACCGGCCGCGCCTGCGGGCCGCGCTCGCCGGGCACGACGTGGTGCTCGCCGTGGGGGCGCCGGTGTTCCGGCAGTACCCGTACGCGCCCGGGCCCCTGGTGGAGCCGGGCACCCTGGTCGCGCTCGTCACCGACGACCCCGAGGAGGCGCACCGCAGCCCGGCCGACCTGGCCTGCCTAGCCGCACCGGCCGCCGCCTGCGCCGCCCTGCTCGACCTGGTGCCCGCCCGGCCCGTGACGGCCGTCCGCCGCCCGCGCGCCGAGGCGCCCGGGCCGCCCCCGGGCGGGCGGCCGTTGCGGCCCGCCCACGTGCTGGCGGAGCTCGCCGCCCGGCTGCCCCGGGACGTGGTGCTCGTCGAGGAGACCCCGTCGTCGCGGCCCGACCTGCACCGGCTGATGCCGGCGCGCAACCCGCTCGGGTTCGTGTCGGCGGCGATGGGCGGGCTCGGGTTCGCGCTGCCCGCCGCCGTCGGGCTGCGGATGGCGCTGCCGGACCGGCCGGTCGTGGCGGTCGCCGGCGACGGGTCGGCCCTCTACGGCGTGCAGGCCCTGTGGAGCGCCGCCCACTACCGGGTGGGCGCGCTGTTCGTGGTGCTCGCCAACGGCCGGTACGCGATCATGGACCGGCTGGCCGACAAGCAGGGCGGCAAGGCCCCCTGGCCGGCCTTCGACGAGGTGAACGTGAGCGGCCTGGCCAGGGCGCTCGGCTGCGAGGCCAGGCGGATCGACGACCACGCCGCGCTGACGGCGACACTGGACGAGGTGATCCCGGCCCTGCCCACCCGCCCCGACCCCCTGCTGCTGGACATCCAGGTGAGCGTCGACCCCGACTTCCAACCCTGAGGAGGCGGTCGCACGAAAACCTAACTTTCACAAACTGTGACTCTATGATCACGTGATGCTCACGCCTTCTCACCGAGATCGACAGAGCCGGCTGTGCTGCGGTGGTCATCGAGGCCCGTTCGCCCGAACAGGATCATCTCGACCGAGGTCTGTTGACGGGGTTGCGTCTTGCTCGGGTCGTTCCCAAGGAGCTTGCGGTCACCTGGCAGGCTTCGGTCAGTGAGCCGCGTGGGCTGAGCGGGAAACGCAAAGGCCGGACGCCCGATTCCATCGGGAGGCCCGGCCTCACTTCCGCACCCCAGGGGATGCGGCACTGTCCAGTGTGCCTTACACAGTGTGGTCGGGCAAGTGTGATTCGACATCATGGCACTGTCACAGCGTCGCCGTAGCGCCCCAGGCGGTGGCGGTTTGTGGGATTTGGCCGGTATCGTCACGAAATGGAGAGACGTCTGGAGGCGGAGCCGGAGTTCCGGGCCAGGCTCGTGGTCGAACCCGGGAAGCGGGTCGTGACCGGCGCCGCCGGGTTCTTCGCGCGTAATCGTCCTCTGGTCCAGCATGCGATGCGGGCCGCCGGCGAGGGGCCGGGCGTGCTGCGCTACTACTGGCGGGGCGCGGACCGGCGGCTGTACCGGGTGAGCGTCGAGGTGTCCGTCACGGGGCGCGGCACCGTGACCGGGCTGGAGGCGCGGCGGTGCGAGGCGCCGTGGGGGCTGACGGAGCGCGAGCACGAGGTGCTGACCTGCGTGGCCGTCGGCATGACGAACCCGGAGGCGGCCGAGCGCGTCGGGTGCGGGGCCCGTACCGTGGCCACGCATGTCGAGCGGATCCTGGTCAAGCTGGGCGCGCCGACGCGGACGGCGGCGGCGGCGCTGGCCGTGGACGAGGAGGCGCTGCTGGCGCCGTTCTCCGGGCCGGAGGGGTTCGCGGTCACGGCGGTGGGCCGGGTGACCGGCGGCTGCACCCGGGCCGAACCAGCGCCGAGGCCGGGGCCGGGCGGCGGGTCCGTCAGGCGGCCGATCCGGCTGGGCGCGATCTACCCGCTCGACGGGCCGAGGCGGTTCGACGCGCTGGCGATGCGGCGGGGCGCGGCGATCGCGGTGGAGGAGGTCAACGCGCGCGGCGGCGTGGGCGGGCGGCGGATCGACCACCTGGCGATCGAGGTGTCCGGCGACACGGACGGCGACCTGCTGCGCGCGGTGGAGTACCTGCGCTCGCACGACGTGGACGCCATCACGCTGGGCAACGTGAGCCCGCGCTACCACCTGGGCGCGATCACCCTGGCGGCCGAGTACCGGGCGCCGCTGATGCACGCGATGGTGTCGCCGTCGATCACCGAGCACGTGCACGACAATCCCGGCATGCTCGGGCAGACGTTCCAGGTGTGTGCCACCGAGACGGCGTACCTGTCCGGGTTCGTCCGGACGTTGGATCTGCTCGACACCTCCGGGCAGTGGCGGCCGGACAACCGGCGGCTGGTGGCGCTGGTGCGCGAGGACGACCACGACCCGCGCCGGGCCGCCGAGCTGGACGAGCTGGCCGGGGCGCGCGGCTGGGACCTGGCCGCGATGGTGCCGATCGCCGACACGCGGGTGCCGTGGCCCGAGGTGGTGGCCGGCATCCAGGCGATCGAGCCTGCGGCCGTGCTGGTGTGCACGTACGTGGAGGACGAGCTGCGCCGGTTCCTGGAGGAGCTGCGCGGGTCGGGCAGCCGGTCGCTGGTCTACACGGTGTGGACGCCGACGATCCCCCGGTTCGAGGAGCGGATGGAGGGGCTGGCCGAGGGTCTGCTGTGGTCCACGGTCATCGGCACGTACGGGGACCCGGTGAGCGCCAGGTTCATGCGCCGCTACCGGCACGCCTACGGGGACGAGCCGGGCAGCGGCAGCGCGGCCATCCACTACGACATGATCCACATGCTGGCCGGGGCCTGGTCGGAGGTCGGCAGGCCGTGGGACTTCGGGGCGGTGGTGCGCTCGCTGCGCGAGGGCGTGCACCGGGGCGCGGCGGGCCCGTACTACTTCGGCGGGCGCGGCCAGCGGGCGCTGGCCTACCCGGACGACACGTGGGACGCCTCGCTGGCCCACGCGCACCTCGTCCACCAGGTGCAGGACGGCCGCAGCCGGGTGATCGCGCCGGTGGAGCTGGCGCAGCACGCCTTCCGCGCCGGCCCAGCCCGGCCATGACAGCACCGGCTCAGCCCGGCCGTGACAGCACCGGTTCACGGCGCCGGGTCAGCTCAGCCATGACGGCGCGGCCGGTGAGCCGAGCCCGGCGCCGCCGTCGGCGGCCAGCACGTGCCCGTTGACCCAGGCCGACTCGCCGGAGCAGAGCCACAGCAGGCTGGGCACGATGTCGCCGGGCCCGGCGACGCGGCCGGCCGGGCTGCCGGCGGCGACGGCCTCGACGTAGGCGGCCGGGACCGGGTTCAGCGCGGAGCCCACGTCGACGAAGCCCGGGGCGACGGCGTTGACCCGGACGCCCAGCGGGCCCAGCTCCAGCGCGAGGCCGCGGGTCACGGCCTCCAGCGCGGCCTTGGATGCGGCGTAGACGGTGGTGCCGGGGCGCGGGCGGCCCGCGCCGCCCGAGCTGGTGAACACGACGGCGGCCGGGCGGCCCGCGCACAGGCCGGCCAGCGTGGTGGCGGCCATCAGCGCCGAGCGGGTGTTGACGGCCATGACCCGGTCGAACAGCTCCTCGGTCGACTCCAGCGCCCGCCGCGCCGGGAACAGCCCCGCCACGTGCAGCAGCGCGTCCAGCGGGCCGTGGGACCGCCAGGCCTCCCGCACCACGGCCGCGGCGGCGCCCGGCTCGGCCAGGTCGGCGGCCAGTTCGGCGCCGGCCCCGGGCGCGTCGGCGGTGACCACCCGCGCGCCCTCGCGCGACAGCGCCGCGCAGGCCGCCGCGCCGATCCCGCCCGCCGCGCCCAGCACGAGCACCGTACGGCCGGCGAACCTCACGAGCCGTCCCCGGCGCGGAAGGCGCGGGCGACCTCCTGGCAGGTGCGGAAGGCCAGCGGCCGTTCCAGGCAGGCGTCGAGGAAGCGCTCCAGCCCGATCATCCGGTGCCCCCGGCCGATCACCTGCGGGTGGAACGTCAGCACGCACACGCCGCCCGGCTCCTCCCGGATCATGTAGTCCACATCGTCCAGGAAGTTGCCGAACACCGTGCCCGGATCGCGCAGCCCCGGCATGATCGCCGTGTCCGTCCGCAGATACTCGAACTGCGGGTAGTCGTCCAGCGACCAGGAGACCGGCAGCTCGACCAGCGGCGTCAGCTCCCCGAACCGGTACGGCCCGTCGGCGTCGGCCACGTCGCCGCGCCTGGCGTAGTAGGGCGTGTAGTCGGTGCCCATCAGGCTGGAGTCGTACTCGCAGCCGAGCTCCAGCAGCACGTCCACGGTCGAGGCGGTGAAGTCCCAGCTCGGCGTCCGGTTGCCGGTGGGCTCGTAGCCGGTGACCCTCCTGATGGAGTCGCGGGCCCGCACGGCCGCCGCGAGCTCACCGGCCCGGTCGAGCTTCGACACCGGCTCGTGCGCGTAGCCGTGCAGGGCGATCTCGTGCCCGGCCTCGGCGATGGCGGCGCACTCGGCCGGATAGGTGTCGACGGTGTGGCCGGGAACGAAGAACGTCGCGGTGATCCCGCGCCTGGCCAGCGCTTTTAGGATGCGCGGCATCGCGTGCACGCCGAACTCGCCGCGCGAGACCGGCCCCGGCGACGTCATCCCGCGCGCCAGCCAGAGCGAGATGGCGTCGAAGTCGAACGTCAGGCAGATCGTGCTCTCAGACATGGCCCTCCTCAGGGAAGCAGACCTCGGGTACGGCGCCGGGCTCGAACACGTCGTCCAGCCGCCACCGCTCGTACGGGTGCGCACAGGGCGGCTCCGGCGCGATGCTGAGCTCCCGCCGGTTCAGGTCCATCAGCACCGAGTAGACGGTCGTCACCACCTCGGCGGCCGGGACCTCCGGGTCGGCGTGCCGGCAGATGCTGTCGGGGTGGGAGTAGTGGTCGCGCAGCGCGGCCACGAGGTCGCGCGGTTCCAGCGTGCGCGCGGCGGCGGCGTCCTCCAGCAGGTGGCGGGCCCGCGCCGGCCGCAGCAGCGTGAGCGCCGAGGTGGCCGCCTTCCTGTCGGTCAGCGGCAGCGGGCACTGGAAGTGGTTGGAGTGCGTGATCAGCCCGCCCTCCGGCAGCAGCGCGCCGAACACGCCCGGCGCCACCTCCAGGTCGATCGCCTCGCCTCCGGCGTCGGCGATGAGCAGGTTGCCGGAGGAGATCCGCGTCACGTCCAGCGCCTTGCGGTGCGCCTCGCTCATCGTGCGCGACTGCAGCACGCCGCGCAGCAGATAGTGGTACGGCACCCCGGCGCCCCCGGTGTCGCGGTCGGAGACCAGCAGGTTCGCGCACACGCCGAGCCCCGCCGAGTTGAGTCCCGACTTGGCCAGCATCCCGGCCTCGGCCAGCGTCAGCACCGCGAACCCGTCGGTGTCGCGGGTGGCCAGCAGGAACGTGACCGGGCCCTGCTCCGGGTGCCAGTCCCAGTTCTGCGCGAGCAGCGTGTGGCCGTCGCGGGTGTGCTTGCCGATGGCCGCGACCGAGGTGCATCCCTCGTCCCGGTAGCCGGTCCCGTACAGCATCTCGGTGCGCGCGTTGAGCGCGGTGATGTGCTCGACGGGCCGGCCCGCGCCGGCGGCGAGCCCTTCGAGCATCCGCGCGATGCGGGGGTCGTAGTCCCTGGCGACCTCCAGGTAGGTGGCGCCCCAGCGGCGCACGTCGGCGTCGCCGAGCCCGGCCTGGTCGCGGAAGCGGCGCAGGTAGGTGCCGAGGCTCTGCTCGACCAGGGCGGCGGTGCGGCGGCCGAGCTCGGCGCCCATCTCCTCGTAGGTGCCCTGGACCGCGACAACGGGTGGGTTCATGGTCGGTTCCCTCCTAGTGCAGGCGCCGGTGGGCGGTCTCCCGCATGCCGATCACGACGAGGAGCGTGACGAACGCGGAGACGATCGGCAGCACCACGGGCGACATGTCGGACCCGGTGAGCTGGATCGCGCCCGTGGCCACGAACGGCGCCGTGCCGCCGAACGCCATGACCGCGAAGTTGTAGCCGATGGACATCGTCGAATACCGCAGCTTCGTCGGGAACATCTCCGACAGCGCCGCCGGGCCGGGTCCCGAGAACATGGCCAGGACGACCGCGATGACGATCTGCCCGGCGAACACGCCGAACGTGCCGCCGTGCTGCAGCAGCAGCATGACCGGCCAGCTCAGCACCAGGAACCCGGCGGCGGCCGCGATGAGCAGCGGCTTGCGCCCGACCCGGTCCGACAGCGCGCCGAACGAGGCGATGCACACGGTCAGCACGACCAGCCCGACGATGTTGGAGGCCCGCGCCACGCCCGGGTCCACCCCGGCCACGTCCGCCAGCCAGGTCGGCAGGTAGGTGAGGAAGAAGAAGTACGCGACCGTCCACAGCATGGTGAAGCCGAACCCGCGCAGGATGCTCGGGAACTCGGTGCGCAGCCCCTCCTTGAGCGGGCTCTTGGCCGTCGCGCCCTTCTCCTGCTCCTCGGCGAACGCCGGCGTCTCGTCCAGGCCGTACCGGAGCCAGAGCGCGGCCACGGCCGTCAGCGCCGACAGCAGGAACGGGATCCGCCACGCCCAGGCGAGCACCTGCTCCTCGGTGAAGATCGTGGAGTTGAGCGCCACCACGCCGGAGGCGAGCAGGAAGCCGGCCGCCGTGGACACCTGGTTGAAGCTGCCGAAGAAGCCGCGCCGCCGCGCCGGGGCGTACTCGACGAGGAAGGCCGCCGAGCCCGCCCACTCGCCCGCCACCGAGAAGCCCTGCACCATCCGCAGGACCACCAGCAGCAGCGGCGCGAGCACACCGATGCTCTCGTACGTGGGCAGCAGGCCGATCAGCGTGGTGGCCGCGCCCATCAGGAGCACGCTGACCACCAGCGCGATCCGGCGGCCGAACTTGTCGCCGACGTGCCCGAACGTGATCGCGCCGAGTGGGCGCATGAGGAAACCGACGGCGAACACCGCGAACGTGTAGAGGGTGCCGACGAGACCGTCCGATTCGGGGAAGAACAGCTTGCCCAGTGTGGCGGCGGTGTAGCCGTACACCAGGTTGTCGTAGTTCTCCATGATGTTGCCGAAGGAGCCGGCGACGACGGCGCGCATGGAGCCGCCGGTCCGGTTCAGGGTGCTGTTGTCGCTCATCGCGACCTCTCACTTCTCGGGGGGGTCATGAGGCGGTGTAGCCGCCGTCGACCGGCAGCAGGACGCCGGTGACGAACGACGCGCGGGGCGAGGCCAGGTAGGCGACCGCCTCGGCCACGTCGGCGGGGTCGCCCGGACGGGCCATCGGGGCGCGTTCGATCCGGGGCCTGAGCTGGTCGTCGGAGAGCTGCCGCAGCAGCGGCGTGACGAACACGCCGGGCAGCACGGCGTTGACGCGGATGCCGCGGCCGGCCAGCTCGACGGCCGCGGTCCTGGTGAGCATGTGCAGCCCGGCCTTGCTGACCTGGTAGGCCACGGAGGAGGGCGGCGAGGGCGGGCCGGGCGGCGGCACCTGGCCGTAGACGGAGCCGATGTTGACGACGCTGGCGTACGGGCTGGCGGTCAGCTCGGCGGCGAAGGCGCGGATGCCGGTCCACGGCGCCCACAGGTTGGTGCGCAGGACCCGGTCCCAGTCGTCGTCGGCGGTGTCGAGCAGGCCGCTGCGGGCGCTGACGCCGGCGTTGTTGACGAGGATGTCGAGCCGGCCGTGGGTGGCGCGGACGGTCTCGGCGAAGTCGTCCCAGGAGTCGCGGTCGCGTACGTCCAGGGGGTGGTAGAGGGCGCCGGCCGACGGCGGGCGGTCGTCGCGAAGGTCGCCGTAGACGACCTGGGCGCCGCGTGCGCGCAGGCCGTCGACGATGGCGGCGCCGAGACCGGCGGCGCCGCCGGTGACGGCGGCGACCAGTCCTTCGAGCTCCATGGTCCTCCCTCCCTACCGGCGTATGCCCTGGTAGGAGCTTTGAGGACCATCCTGGGCCGGTGGGCGGCCCGTGGCGTCCGTCAGATGACGGATGTGCGCTCGGCGGCCTCCACCACGTTGGACAGCAGGAGGGCGCGGGTCATCGGGCCGACGCCGCCCGGGTTGGGCGTGAGGAAGCCGGCGACGTCGTCCACGTCGGCCGCCACGTCGCCGGCGATCTTGCCGTTGACGCGGGAGACGCCGACGTCGAGCACGGCGGCGCCCGGCTTGACCATGTCGGCGGTGATGAGGTCGGGCACGCCGGCCGCGGCCACCACGATGTCGGCGCGGCGCACGTGCGCGGCCAGGTCCTGGGTGCCGGTGTGGCAGAGGGTCACGGTCGCGTTCTCGCTGCGGCGGGTCAGCAGCAGGCCGAGCGAGCGGCCCACGGTGATGCCGCGGCCGACCACGGCGACCTCGGCGCCCTTGATCGGCACCCCGTACTGCTGCAGGAGCAGGACGATGCCGTGGGGCGTGCACGGGAGCGGCGCGTCGACCATGTGGACCAGGCGGCCGAGGTTGACCGGGTGGAGGCCGTCGGCGTCCTTGGCCGGGTCCATCCGCTCCAGCAGCGCCATCGTGTCGAGGTGCTTGGGCAGCGGGAGCTGGACGATGTAGCCGGTGCAGGAGGGCGAGGCGTTGAGCTCATCGATGGCGGCCTCGACGTCGGCCTGGGTGGCGGTCGCGGGCAGGTCGACGCGGATGGAGGAGATGCCGACCTCGGCGCAGTCGCGGTGCTTGCCCGCCACGTAGATCTGGCTGCCGGGGTCGTCGCCGACCAGCACGGTGCCGAGGCCGGGCGTGATGCCACGCTCCTTGAGCGCGGTCACCCGGGCCGCCAGGTCCGCCTTGATCTTCGCTGCCGTCGCCTTGCCGTCGAGTCTCACTGCGCTCATGCGGTCAATCCTTCCACGCTCCGGCTGCCGGGCGTCCACGACCCGAATGACATCGTTGTCATCGGACTTTGGACGGCATATGGTGACCTTCGCCGGAATTGCGCGCTCCCCCGAGAGGTGGTCATGTCCGCTCACCCCCGCCCGCCCGCACGCCGATGACGTACGTACTCGCCATCGACATCGGAGGCACCAAGCTCGCCGCCGCGCTGGTGGACGAGGAGGGCGCCGTGCTGCGTTCCGCCACCCGGCCCACGCCCGGCGAGCAGGTCATGGCCGCGCTCGGCGGGCTCGTCGACGAGGTGACCGGCGACGGGCCCGCGCCGGTCGCCGTGGGGATCGGCTGCGCCGGGCCGCTCGACCGCGGCACCGTCAGCCCGGTGAACATGCCGAGCTGGCGGCGCTTCCCGCTGCGCGACGAGGTGCGGGCGCTGACCGGGCTGCCCACCGTGCTCGCCGGCGACGCCCAGTGCATGGCGCTCGGCGAGCACTGGCTCGGCGCCGGGCGCGGCAGCTCGGCGCTGCTGGGCGTGGTCGTCTCCACCGGAATCGGCGGCGGCCTCGTCATCGGCGGGCGGCCGCTGCTCGGCCCCACCGGCAACGCCGGGCACGTCGGCCACATGACGGTCGACCCGTACGGCGAGCGCTGCGAGTGCGGCGGGCGCGGCTGCGTCGAGCGCTACGCCAGCGGCCCCAACATGACCCGCTGGGCCCTGGAGAACGGCTGGCGCCCCGGCGCGGAGCACCCCGAGACAGCACGCCCGGACGCGCGGATGCTCGCCCGCGACGCGGCGGACGGCGATCCGGTCGCCGTGGCCGCCTTCGAGCGGGGGGCCACGGCGCTGGCCGGGATGATCGCCTCCACGGCCGCCGCCGCCGAGGTGAGCACCGTGGTCGTCGGCGGCGGGGTGTCGGGCGCCGGGCCGGTGCTGTTCGAGCCGCTGGCGCGGGCCCTCGACGACGTCGGCGGGCTGGCGTTCGTCAGGGCGGTGCGGGTCCGGCCGACCACCCTGGGAGTACGGGCCGGGCTGGCCGGCGCCGCCAAACTGGCCTGGGACTACTCGCGCTCGGCGAGCTGAGCCTCACGCCGCTCGATGATCCGGCGGGTGAACGGGATGAGCTCGACGACCCGCCCGCCCAGGTAGGCGCCGATGAACGCGAGCAGGATGAGCACGAAGGGGCTGGTCGCGAACCCGTTCACGGCGATGAGGGCCTGCAGGGATGCGTCGAGCAGTGTCATAAGGGACTCCGGGGAGCAATCACGCGGCGGAAGCCCTCAGATTAACCGCACCATGCGGATGCTTGACCCGCTTTTGGGTGACCCGCCCCGGCGGGCCACCCTTTCGGCATCAGTGGAAGAAGTGCCGCGTGCCGGTGAAGTAGAGTGCCACGCCCGCTTTCTCCACGGCCTCGATGACCTCCTGGTCACGCACCGAGCCGCCCGGCTCGACGATGGCCCTGACGCCCGCCTCGATGAGCACCTGCGGCCCGTCGGCGAACGGGAAGAACGCGTCGGACGCGGCCACCGAGCCCGCCGCCCGCTCCCCCGCGCGCGACACCGCCAGCCGGCACGAGTCGACCCGGTTGACCTGGCCCATGCCGACGCCCACCGTGGCCAGGTCACTGGCCAGCAGGATCGCGTTGGACTTGACCGAACGCGCCGCCCGCCAGGCGAACACCAGGTCGGCCATCACCGCCGGCGACACCGGCTCGCCCGCCTTGAGCTGCCAGGTCGCCGGGTCGTCGCCGGCCGCGTCGATCCGGTCGACCTGCTGCACCAGCAGCCCGCCGTCGATGCGGCGGAACTCGGCCGGGTTGACCGGGCCGCTCGGGCAGACCAGCAGGCGGATGTTCTTCTTCTGCGTGAGCACGGCCAGCGCCTCGGGCTCGTAGGAGGGCGCCACCACTACCTCGGTGAACACCTCGGCGATCTGCCTGGCCAGCTCGGCGGTGACCGCGCCGTTGACCGCGATCACGCCGCCGTAGGCGGAGACGGGGTCGCAGGCGTGCGCCTTGCGGTGGGCCTCGGCCACGTCGGCGCCGACGGCGATGCCGCACGGGTTCTGGTGCTTGATGATGGCGACGCACGGGCCGGTGAAGTCCCAGGCCGCGCGCCAGGCGGCGTCGGCGTCGAGGTAGTTGTTGTAGGACATCTCCTTGCCGTGCAGCTGCTCGGCGTTGGCCAGGCCGTCGCCGCCCGCGCTGTAGAGGGCCGCGGCCTGGTGCGGGTTCTCGCCGTAGCGCAGCGCGCTCTTGCGCTCCCAGGTGGCGCCCATGAACTGCGGCCACGTCTCCTGCTCGGCGTAGCCGTTGGCGAACCAGGACGCCACGGCCACGTCGTAGGCGGCGGTGTGGGCGTAGGCGGCGCCCGCCAGCCGGCGGCGCTCGGTGAGCGTGAAGCCGCCGTGGTCGAGCGCGGCCAGCACGTCGCCGTAGGCGGCGGGGTCGACCACGACCGCGCAGGTGCTGTGGTTCTTGGCCGCGCCGCGGATCATCGCGGGCCCGCCGATGTCGATCTGCTCCACACACTCCGCGTCGGACGCGCCCGAGGCGACCGTCTGCTGGAACGGGTAGAGGTTGACCACCACGAGCTGGAACGGGTCGATCTCCAGCTCGTCGAGCTGCGCCACGTGGTGCGGCTTGTTGAGGTCGGCCAGCATGCCGGCGTGCACGCGCGGGTGCAGGGTCTTGACCCGCCCGTCGAGGCACTCGGGGAAGCCGGTGAGCTGCTCGACCTTGGTGACCGGAATCCCGTAGGAGGCGATGGCCGCCGCCGTGCCGCCCGTCGAGACGATCTCCACCCCCGCCCCGTCCAGGGCTCTGGCCAGCTCCTCCAGCCCCGACTTGTCGTAGACGGCGATGAGAGCGCGCCGGATGGCGATGCGAGTCACGTGCTTTCCCCTCCTGATGGGTTACCGATGCGGACGCTGCGTCCGCTGACCGTCCAGCCCTCGCGGGCCATCCGGCCGACGACGTCGACGAGCAGGCGGCGCTCGACGGTCTTGATGCGCTCGTGCAGGGTCGCCTCGTCGTCGGCGGGCAGCACGGGCACGGCCTCCTGCGCGACGATCGGCCCGGTGTCGACGCCGGCGTCGGCCAGCATCACCGTGCATCCCGTCACCTTGACCCCGTGGGCCAGCGCGTCACGCACCCCGTGGGCGCCGGGGAAGGCCGGCAGCAGCGCGGGGTGGGTGTTGAGCAGCGGGAACTCCTCCAGGGTCGGAGCTCCGACGATCTTCATGAAGCCGGCCGAGACGACCAGGTCCGGCTTGTGGGCGGCGATCTCCGCCGCGAGCGCGGCATCCCACGCGGCCCGGGACGGGTAATCGCCCAACTTTCGGACAAAAGTGGGTATACCTGCGCGAGATGCTCTAGCCAGTCCTTCGATGCCATCCCGGTCCGCACCGACGGCCACGACCCGGGCTCCGTAAGACGGATCGGCGGAAGCGTCCAGGAGGGCCTGTAGGTTTGTTCCAGAGCCGGAGACGAGGACGACGAGCCGCGCAGCCTTGGACACGCACACTCCCATGAGGATTCCGGGTTGGGGCTGCCAGCGTATCTGTTCCCGGTCACGGTGACGCAGAGGAGGTCAGGTGTCGACACCGGTGCAAGCACCAGCCGGTCAGCAGCCCGCGGAGTCCGCGGGCCGCCGGGCGATCTGGTTGTCCATCGCCGCGCTGGCGATGACGATCATGCTGCCCGCGGCGGGCCTGGTTCTGGCGGTGTTCGCGCTCGTGGCGGGGATTCGCGCACTCCCGCTGCTGCGAAACGCGGGCAAGCCCACAGGCGCGGCGGCGGGCGGCATCGCCGTCTCGACCGTCGCACTGCTGCTGTCGGCCGGAGCCACGGCCATGCAGCTCTATCTGATGGACGAGCACTCCGCCTACCAGGAATGTCTGAAGGGCGCGGGCACCGTGTCCTCCCAGGGTGAGTGCTACGTGCAGTTCAGGGAGGCGGCGGAGAAGAAGCTGCCCTCCGACGTGCTGGAGATCCTGGGCACGACGCCCTAGTCGCGGTCCCAGGCGTAGGGGTCGACGTAGATGACGTGGCCGCCCCGGTCGTCCGACTCGTCCACGATGTCCTGACGCGCCGGCGCCGCCTGGTCCATCGGCGGGCGCGGGCGCGCCTGCGAGAGCGTCTCGGCCGCGGCCGAGGCGTGCTCGTCCTGCCAGTCGTCACGGATGACCGGGATCGGCTGGGTGTCGGCCTCCGTGGCGTCCATCCAGTGACCGGGCAGCGGGCGGGCGTCGGCCTCGGCCAGCCCCACCTTGCTCGCCGCCCGGGCGATCGCCGCTCCCGCCTTGCGCACCGGCGCCGCCGCCTTGTCCAGCGGCGCGCGGGCCTTGCGGTTGAGCAGCAGCAGGTTCGTCACCCCGGCGGAGATGCCCGCCGCCACGCCGACCTCCAGCGCGACCGACAGCGCCACCTCCCACGGCGACGGCCCGACGGCCGTCAGCCGGCCGCCGCCGATCGGGCCCCCGGACAGCGCCGCCAGCAGCCCCGCCACCAGCCCTGACGTGACGCCCGTCAGGAAACCCCACAGCGGCGCGGCCTCGTACGCGGGAGAAGGCGACATCCTGGCCACGACCACGCCCGCCACCGCGCCCGCCGCGAACGGCAGCGCGATCACCGCCATCATCCACGCGGGCACCGGCCCGCTCTCCGGCAGCGCGCCCAGCAGCGGCAGGCTCGGCACCGTGCCGAGCTGCACGCCCGTGGGCGCCACCAGCGTGTCGGCGCCGATCGCGAAGCCCGGCCCGGCAATGTACGACGACGCCCAGATGACCACGTTGAACAGGTAGAGCGCCTGCACCAGCAGGAGCAGCAGCCCGCCCACGACCCCCGGCGACAGCACGTTCGACAGCTCGCGCACCTGGTCGAAGTTGAGCGCCACGGCGACCAGCACCAGGCCCAGCCCGGACAGCACGAGCAGCGCCGTGGCCACCGCCGTGCCGACCGTCAGCGCCCGCACCCGCTCCGGCAGCAGCCGCAGCATCGCCCGCCACGGTCCTATCGTCCGCGCCGTCGCCACCGCGCCCACCACGAACGCCAGCAGGAAGTGGCTCAGCAGCGCCTCGCCGATGAACGGCTGGGTGATCTCGTTGCTGGTGACGAGCGCGATCAGACCCGCCAGCAGCGCGTACGGGGCCGCCAGCGACACACCGGCCTGCGCCACCAGCAGCAGCTGGGCGCGGCGCCGGGCAGCGGCCTTCTCGCGCGGGCTGTTCTTCGGCAGCCGCGCCGGCAGCCGCAGCCGCAGGTCGGCGTCGCGGGCCATCCACCGGCCCGCCTTGTACAGCAGCACGGCGGGCAGCACCATCAGGCCGATCGGCAGCAGCCCCACCCGGCCGCCCGGGATGGCGAACCCGGCGTGGTGGGCCGCCAGCCAGATCTGCGCCGCCGTGCGGAAGACCCCGGGCAGCCCGTCGCCCAGCGTGCCGCGTGGCGCGGCGATCCAGCCGACCAGCGTGAGCGTCGTGAGCACGGCCAGCCCGACGCCCAGCGTGCACGCGGCGGCCAGCATCCCGGACACAGGCAGTGGCCGGCGCGTCTCGTCATCGTCACTCGAGACCCCGGGGAGCTTGCCGAGAACCGACCGGGGGGCGGTCCGCAGCTGGTCGAGTATCGCCGTCACAACAAGCGATTTTCTCAATCTTTCCCGACCAGCGCTTGGTTGACGCGCCGCCCCCGCCCAGTTTGTGCGCCGTTTCAAGATCAATAGTCGTCGAGGGCAAGATCAAGAGACCCCAAAGCCCCGGACAGGGCGGCCGGGGCGCCCTCGCCCACCCGGCCGGCGTGTCACCGACCGGCCGTGAGCGCCCCCGGGCGGCGCCCAGGAAAAGCGGAAGCCCCGCGCTCAACCGCGCGGGGCTTCGGCCGTGAAAGCAGTTCAGCGGGACTGCATGATCTCCCGCATCAGCCGAGCGGTCTCGGAGGGGGTCTTGCCGACGCGGACGCCGACCTTCTCCAGGGCCTCCTTCTTGGCCTGGGCGGTGCCCGCGGAGCCGGACACGATGGCGCCCGCGTGGCCCATGGTCTTGCCCTCGGGGGCGGTGAAGCCCGCGACGTAGGCGACGACCGGCTTGGTGACGTGCTCCCCGATGTAGGCCGCCGCGCGCTCCTCGGCGTCGCCGCCGATCTCGCCGATCATGACGATCGCGTCGGTGCCCGGGTCCTCCTGGAACGCCTGGAGGGCGTCGATGTGGGTGGTCCCGATGACCGGGTCGCCGCCGATGCCCACGGCCGTGGAGAAGCCGAAGTCACGCAGCTCGTACATGAGCTGGTAGGTCAGCGTGCCGGACTTGGACACCAGGCCGATGCGGCCCGAGGTGGTGATGTCGGCCGGGATGATGCCGGCGTTGGAGGCGCCGGGCGAGGCGATGCCGGGGCAGTTGGGGCCGATGATGCGGGTCTTGTTGCCCTTGGCGACCGCGTACGCCCAGAACTCGGTGGAGTCGTGGACCGGCACGCCCTCGGTGATGACGACGCAGAGCGGGATCTCGGCGTCGATGGCCTCCTTGACGGCGTCCTTGGTGAACGCCGGGGGCACGAAGACGACCGACACGTCGGCGCGGGTCTTCTCGATGGCCTCCTTGACCGTGCCGAACACGGGCAGGCCCTCGTGCGTGGTGCCGGCCTTGCGGGCGTTGACGCCGCCCACGACGCGGGCGCCGGAGGCGAGCATGCGACGGGTGTGCTTGGTGCCCTCGCCGCCGGTCATGCCCTGAACGATGATCTTGCTGTTCTCGGTCAGCCAGATAGCCATGTGTCACACACCTGCCGCAGCGAGCTCGGCGGCCCGCTTGGCCGCGTCGTCCATCGTGTCTACCAGCTCGACGCGCGGGAGTGCGGCGTCGGCCAGGATCTGCCGCCCGAGCTGGGCGTTGTTGCCGTCGAGGCGGACCACCAGCGGGTGCGTGACGGCCTCGCCGCGGCTTTCGAGGAGCTTGAACGCCGACACGATGCCGTTGGCGACGGCGTCGCAGGCGGTGATGCCGCCGAAGACGTTCACGAAGATCGACTTGACCGACGGGTCGGACATGATGATCTCCAGGCCGGCCGCCATGACCTCGGCGGACGCGCCGCCGCCGATGTCGAGGAAGTTGGCCGGGGACGGCTTGCCCGGGAACGCCTCACCGGCGTAGGCGACCACGTCGAGCGTGGACATGACCAGGCCGGCGCCGTTGCCGATGATGCCGACGTCGCCGTCGAGCTTGACGTAGTTGAGGTCCTTCTCCTTGGCCTTGGCCTCCAGGGGGTCCTCGGCCGCCTTGTCGGCGAAGGCCTCGTGGTCGGCCTGGCGGAAGGTGGCGTTGTCGTCGAGCGTGACCTTGCCGTCGAGCGCCTTCACCTGCCCGTCGGCCGCGAGGATCATCGGGTTGACCTCGACCAGCGTGGCGTCCTCGTCGACGAACGCGCACCAGAGCTTCTCGATGAGCTCGGCGGCGCCGTCGAGGGCCTTCTCCGGCAGGCCGCCGGCGATCGCGATGTCGCGGGCCTTGGCCCGGTCGACGCCGGTCAGCGCCGAGACGGGCACCTTGGCGACCTTCTCGGGCGTGCTGTGGGCGACCTCCTCGATGTCCATGCCGCCCGCAGCGGAGCAGATCGCGAGGAAGGTGCGGTTGGCGCGGTCGAGCAGGAACGAGAAGTAGTACTCCTCCGCGATCGCGCTGGCCTCCTCCACGAGCACCTTGTGGACCGTGTGGCCCTTGATGTCCATGCCGAGGATCGCGCCGGCCTTCTCGACGGCGTCGGCGGCGTCGTCGGCCACCTTCACGCCGCCGGCCTTACCGCGTCCGCCGGTCTTTACCTGGGCCTTGACGACGACACGGCCGGTCAGCTGCTCTGCTGCCGCCCGCACTTCCTCCACGGTGTGGGCGACGATGCCGCGAGGCACCGGGATGCCGTAGTCCGCGAAGAGCTCCTTCGCCTGATGTTCGAACAGGTCCACGAGGGTCCGTCCTTGCTCATTTCCGACTGATGTTCGACGGCCCGGTCCACCCCGTGCGTGCCGGGCGTTTTCCGCCAGTGAAGCCTAGCCCCAACCTTGACCTGACCAGGTCATCGGGTAGCAGATATCCCGCGATGTGACGGTGATCTCACTTCCCCGATGCGCACGCTGCACGGAAAGTGCACCGATTCGACGTTAATAACCAGTTTCGCCGAGATATACCTGTGATCTTCAATTGACATGATCCATACCCCTCAATAACTCGACGTCAAAGGATCGCAATGAAGCGAATCATTGCCGGGCTGGCCGTGGCCGCCATGTCGACGCTGGTCACGGCGGCACCAGCGCAGGCCGCGCCCGTCAACCCGGTCAAGGCGCTGCAGAAGCAGCTCAAGCCGGGCCACGGCGTTCGGGTTTCAGAAACGAACCGGACGTTCACCGACGGTAAAGAGACCAGAAGCGGCAAGACCACCGGCGTGCTCGAATTCGGCAAGTCCGGAGTGGTCGCCTCCGACCTCACGACCCGCGTCAAGATCCCGAAGGGCGCATCGGCGGAGATGGCCGAGATGCTGCGCGGCATCTCCAACGCGCGCGCCATCAGCGTCGGCGGCGACACCTACATGCAGGGCGGGCTCTTCAGCGAGGAGCTGCCCGAGGGCAAGAAGTGGGTGCGCTACGAGGGCGTCCAGGCCGCGGGCACCGAGCAGGTCATCGACGTCTTCGACGCCAAGCTGCTCAAGGCCCTGGTCGCCAAGGCCAAGGTCGTCAAGGGCGACTACGCCGGCGCACTGACGGCCAAGGAGCTGGGCAAGCTCACCGGCGCCAAGATCACCGGCAACGTCGGCAAGATCAAGATCTCCTACCTGCTGGACGTCGACTCCAAGGGCCTGATCAAGCGCGTCGTCAGCGACTACACGCTGGACTTCGGCCTGCTCGGCAAGACCAGGGCCGTCACCGAGAGCCGCTACACGGGCTGGGGCGGCAAGGTCAAGGTCGTCGCGCCGCCGGAGTCGCAGTGGGTCGACCTCCACGACCTGGGCAAGGACACCGAGCTGCCGTCGGAGCTGCCCGGCAAGGGCCTCCACTCGCTGGACCAGCGGTAAACCGCGTGAAGGGCCTCATCACCGGCGTCGCGCTGGCCTCGGCCGCCGCGCTCGCCGTGGCCGCCCCCGCGCAGGCGGCGCCCAAGGACCCCCTCGCGGCGGTCAAGAAGCAGCTCGTCGCGGGCAAGGGCGTCAGCTTCACCGACACCACCACGCTCGTGCGCGAGTCCACCGGCCCGGAGCCGTTCATGAAGCGCACGGGCCGGATCATGTTCGGCAAGGGCAAGATCGCGGCAGCCGACCTGGCGGCGACGTACCAGGTCAAGGAAGGCGAGTCCGTCTTCAAGAACGACCGCACGATCATCGTCGGCAAGACGGCGTACGTGTCGGGCGGGATCTACCGCGAGAATCTGCCGAAGGGCAAGACCTGGCGCAAGTCCGACCACACCGGGTCGAGCAGCTGGTTCTCCCAGCCGATCAACCCGGTCGAGCCCGCCACGCTGAAGAAGCTGCTGGCCAAGGCCAAGCGCACGTCGAACGGCTACCAGGGCACGATCACGTTCGACCAGCTGAAGAAGGTGTCGCCGTGGTTCCGCATGAGCGTCCCGCTCTACATGGAGCCCAAGACCGAGGTCGACTGGCGGCTCACGGTCAGCCGTAGCGGCGTTCCGCAGCGGCTGGTCTCCTCCTACGACGCCGAGGGGCTCATCGGCTGGCAGGGGGTCACGGTCAAGAACGACACCACCTACAGGGGCTGGGGCGCGAAGGTGACGATCAAGGCGCCGCCCGCCGGCAAGGTCGCTCCCAAGTCCGAGGACTGAGACCCGCCGGGCCCCTGCACGAACGATTACAGGAATCGAGAGGAATCCGCATGAAGCGCATCATCACCGGCCTGGCATTGGCGTCGGCCGCCGCCCTCGTGACGGCGACGCCCGCCCAGGCCGCTGCGCCCAAGAACCCGGTGACGGCGGTCAAGAAGCACGTCGCCCCGGGCAAGGGCGTGAAGTTCACCGAGCGCACCACCGTGATCGAGGACGGCCAGCGCGGCGTCTTCCTCAGGCGTCACGGCAGCTTCGCGTTCGGCCGGTCGGGCATCGCCGCGTCCGACATCACCGGCAAGCTGGCCATCAACGCCAGTGACCTGGACGCCGAGGAGGACTCGCTGCTCGCGGCGATGACCAAGTCGGAGCGCACGATCAGGATCGGCACCACGTCCTACCTGTCGGGCGGCATCTGGTCGACCGTGCTGCCGGAGGGCGAGACCTGGTACAAGGCCCCGAACGGCCCGCCCGCGGGCATTCTCGGCGTGCTGGGCCAGCCCGTGAACATCGCGGAGCCGGCCACGCTCAAGGCGCTGTTCAAGAACGCCAAGGCGACCTCGGGCGGCTACACCGGCAAGATCACCGTCGGTGAGCTGCGCAAGGCGTCGGCGTGGTTCCGCGCTTCCAGGATGGGGGCGAAGGACACGGCCAAGACGCTGAAGACGCCGATCACCTGGCGGCTCACCGTGGACGCCAAGGGCCTGCCCACGCGCCTGGTGACGACGTTCTCGGCGGTCGCGCTGGCCATGGACAGCGGGAGCCTGAGCGTCGACACCCGCTTCACCGGCTGGGGCGGCAAGCTGACGATCAAGGCGCCGACGGCCGACCAGGTCACCACCGACCTGGAGGAGGGCGGCGAGGAGACCGTCGAGGAGTTCGGCAAGCTCAACGGCATCGCCACCAAGTAAGTCCTGAGGCCGGCCGTGGCACCCCACGGCCGGCCACCGGAATGTACAAAATTGAACCGTTATGACATCGTGACGCCCTCCTGGACGGCGAAACACGAGCCTCAGCTGTCACACCTACGGAACGCGTCAAGCACATAGTCCAGGAGTACGACCTGTGAAGCTCTTCCCCCGGATGCCGGCCGTGACCGCCCTGGTCGCCGCGGCCCTCTGCGTGGCGCCGGCGGTGCCCGCCCAGGCCGCCGCGCCGAAGGTCAAGCTCGGCATCGCCGACATCACCCCGCTCGGCGAGAAGTCGGAGAAGGTGGGCGTCGGCTTCCCCATCATCGTGACCTTCGACCGCAAGGTGCGCGACCGCGCGGCGGCCGAGTCGGTGCTGCGGGTCGAGGCCGACAAGCCCGTCGAGGGCGCCTGGCGGTGGATCGCCGACAACAAGGTCGTCTACCGCACCAAGACCTACTGGAAGCCCAACCAGAAGGTGCTCTTCAAGGCCCTGCTCAGCGAGATCCCGGGCAACCAGGCGGCCAGGAACGTCAGCCGCCGCTTCGCCGTCGGCGCGCAGAACATCTCCGTCGTCGACACCCGCAAGCACGTGATGAAGGTCTACCGCAACGGCAGGCTGGCCAAGAAGATCCCGATCAGCGCCGGCCGGGGCGGGCTGATCAGGAACGGCGTCGACGTCTACCTGACCACCAGCGGCGTCCACCTGACCATGGGCAAGAAGGCCGTGGAGACCATGACCTCGTCGTGGATGGGCGTGACCGACCCCAAGGACCCGCGCTACTACAAGGAGCAGATCCCGTGGGCGGTCCGCATCTCCGACAGCGGCGAGTACGTCCACCAGAGCTACGGCGACTACCAGTTCCTCGGCCGCTCCAACCAGAGCCACGGCTGCGTGCGCGCCACCCCGGCCGGGGCCAAGTGGTTCTACGACATCGCCCAGCGCGGTGACGTCGTGAAGATCACCGGCACCAAGCGCAAGCTCGACTGGCGCAACGGCTGGAGCTACTGGCAGCTCAACTGGACCCAGTGGAAGCAGGGCAGCGCCCTCTGACCGTCTCGGCTAGAGCTTCTCCAGCGGCGCGTAGGCCAGCAGCAGCGTCTTCTCGCCGCCGGAGCCGAAGTCGATCTTGACCTTGGTCCTGTCGCCCACCCCGTCGACCGTCACCACCGTGCCGAGCCCGAAGGCGTCGTGCGTGACCCGGTCGCCGGGGTTGAGCGTCGGGACCGCGCGTCCGCCGCTCTTCTTCGGCGCGGCGGCGGGCGTGGGCTCACGGCGCGTCGCCGCGCTCCACGCCGACTTGCTCGGATCCGTACGCCACTCGATGAGCGTGCCCGGCACCTCGCTGACGAAGCGGGAGGCCGGGTTGAACGACGGCGCCCCCCACGAGCTGCGCACGGCGGCGCGGGTGATGTAGAGGCGCTGCTGGGCCCGGGTGATGCCGACGTAGGCCAGGCGGCGCTCCTCCTCCAGCTCCTTCGGCTCGCCGAGTGAGCGGATGTGCGGGAAGACGCCGTCCTCCATCGCCGTCAGGAACACCACGGGGAACTCCAGGCCCTTGGCCGTGTGCAGGGTCATGAGCGTCACGACGCCCTGCCCGCCGTCGGCGTCCGGGATCTGGTCGGCGTCGGCCACCAGCGACACCTGCTCCAGGAACTCCACCAGCGTGCCCTCCGGGTTGGCCTCCTCGAACTCGGAGGCCACGGAGATGAGCTCGTTGAGGTTCTCCAGCCGCGACTCGTCCTGCGGGTCTTCGGACGCCTCCAGCTCGGCGCGGTAGCCGGTGGCCACCAGCACCTCCTCGGCCAGCGCCGACGGCGGCATGCCCTCGCCCTTGACGATCAGCTCCTCGACGAGCGCGACGAACTCCCTGATCGCGTTGAGTGAGCGGGTCGCCATGCCCGGCGCCTCGTCGGCCCGCCGCAGCGCGTCCCAGAACGGGATCCGCTCGCGGGCCGCGAACGCCTCGACCATGGCCTCGGCCCGATCGCCGATGCCGCGCTTGGGCACGTTGAGGATGCGCCGCAGCGACACCACGTCGAGCGGGTTGGCCAGCAGCCGCAGGTAGGCCAGCAGGTCCTTGACCTCCTTGCGCTCGTAGAAGCGCACGCCGCCGACGACCTTGTAGGGCAGGCCGGTGCGGATGAAGATCTCCTCGAACACGCGGGAGGCGGCGTTGGTGCGGTAGAAGACCGCGACGTCGCCGGCCTTGACGCCCTCCTCGTCGCTGAGCCGGTCGACCTCCTGGGCGACGAAGACGGCCTCGTCGTGCTCGTTGTCGGCCACGTAACCGACGATCTTGGGGCCGTCGCCCTGGTCGGACCAGAGGTTCTTGGGCTTGCGCGACTCGTTGCGCGAGATGACCGCGTTGGCGGCGGCCAGGATGTTCTGGGTGGAGCGGTAGTTCTGCTCCAGCAGGATGGTGCGCGCGTTCGGATAGTCGCGCTCGAACTCCAGGATGTTGCGGATCGTCGCGCCGCGGAAGGCGTAGATCGACTGGTCGGCGTCGCCGACCACGCACAGCTCGGACATGTCGGCCCCGGCCCGCACCACGTCGCCGTCGGCGGTGCGCACCTCGGGATGGCCGACCAGCTCCCTGATCAGGATGTACTGGGCGTGGTTGGTGTCCTGGTACTCGTCGACGAGCACGTGGCGGAAGCGCATCCGGTAGTGCTCGGCCACCTCGGGGAAGAGCTGGAAGAGCGTCACCGTGTTCATGATGATGTCGTCGAAGTCCATCGCGCCGGCCTCGGTGAGCTTGAGCTGGTAGCTCTTGTAGGCCTGGGCGAGCGTCTTCTCCAGGTGGGAGCCGGCGCGCTCGATCGCGGTCTCGTAGTCGATCAGCTCGTTCTTGAAGTTGCTGACCTGGGCGGAGAACGAGCGGGGCGGATAGCGCTTGGGGTCGAGCTCCATCTCGCGGCAGACCATGGCCATGAGGCGCTGGGAGTCGGCCTGGTCGTAGATGGAGAAGCTGGAGGGGAAGCCGAGCCGCTTGGCCTCGCGCCGCAGGATGCGCATGCACGCGCTGTGGAACGTCATCACCCACATCGCCCGCGAGCGCGGCCCGACGAGCTTGTCGATGCGCTCCTTCATCTCCTTGGCGGCCTTGTTGGTGAAGGTGATCGCCAGGATCTCGCCCGGATGGACGTCGCGTTCGGCCAGCAGGTAGGCGATGCGGTGGGTGAGCACCCGCGTCTTTCCCGATCCCGCCCCCGCCACGATCAGCAGGGGGCTGCCATGGTGGATCACGGCCTCGCGCTGCTGCGGGTTGAGGCCATCGAGCAAGGGGTGGTCAACAGAGACGTGGGTCGGCACCCACCTAGGTTAAGACGCGCCACCGACAATCGGCGCACGGAATGCGGGTAGCCGGGCGTCGGTTGTCCCGTACGACGATCAGAAAGGGGACCGCATGCTGGCCGAGAACGAGATCGACCGGATCCTCGTCGTGTCCGCGCATCCGGACGACGCCGACTTCGGGGCCGCCGGGACCGTGGCGCTGTTCGCCGACGCCGGGGTGGAGGTCACGTACCTGCTGGTCACCGACGGTGACGCGGGCGGCAACGAGCGCACGCTGGACAACTCGGGCATGGCCGAGCTCCGCCGCACGGAGCAGACGGCGGCGGCCAAGTGCGTCGGCGTCACGGACCTGCGCTTTCTCGGTTATGCCGACGGCACCGTGGTGCCGTCGCTGGAGCTGCGCCGCGACATCGCCCGCGTCATCAGGCAGGTGCGGCCCGACCTGGTCATCACGCATCACCCCGACCGCAACTACCAGTTCGTCGCGCCGAGCCACCCCGACCATCGCGCGGTCGGCGGCGCCACGCTGGACGCCGTCTATCCCGACGCGCGCAACCCGTACGCCTTCCCCGAGCTGTTCACCGAGGAGGGCCTGGAGGCGTGGACGGTGCGCGAGGTGTGGCTGACGGGCGGCTCCACGCCCAACCACTACGTGGACATCACGGCCACCGTCGAGCGCAAGCTGGCGGCGCTGCAGTCGCACGTGAGCCAGGTGGCGCACGTCGAGGGGTTCGCCGACTTCGTGAAGAGCCGCTTCGCCGCCTGGGGGAAGGAGGCGGGGTTCCCCGAGGGGCACTACGCGGAGGGCTTCCAGGTGGTGCCGACGGCGTGACGCCGTAGCCGCAGGTCAGCCCCGGAAATCGGGGCTTACTGCGAGTCGGTCGACGCGGCGCTGCGCCTGCCGCGCTGAGCCTCACCAGCGCTGCCGGGCCTCCTCGGCCCACCCGGTCAGGCCGTCGAGCTCGATCCACGCGCCGTCGTCGGCCTGCGCCCGGCCGCTGAAGTGGCCGAAGCACTGGTGCGTCTCCGACCCGACGACGCCCAGCTCGGTACGCGCGACCTTCTCGTGGAACGGCGTGAACTCCGCCTCCACCCGCGCCCCGGTGATCCGCCACGGCCGCATCCAGTCGTCGCGGTCGTAGCGCCAGGCCAGCTCCTCGCCGATCTTGTGCAGCCGGCCGTCGACGAACAGCGCGTTCTCCGTCATGCCGGTGCCGTCGGTCCACTTGCCGCCGAGCTGGATCGCCCGCCCGGGCGCGCTGCCCGCCGCCCAGTTCCACACCACCGAGTACGGCCAGCGCCCCCGGCCGTGGTCGAGCACCGCGAACGAGTCCTGCTCGCGCACCTCGTACTCGCCGGAGACCAGCCGCAGCCGCCCCCGCACCGGCCTGCCCACGTCCTTGAGCGTGTACTGGAACCGCGTGGGGCTCCACGGCACCACCACGCCGAGCGCCTCGTGCCCGTCGGGCAGCGGGATCTCCAGGTCGACCTCGATGCCCGGGGCCACGCCGCGCAGCGAGGTGCCGTCGGGCCGCTGGCGGATGTCGATGCGCAGCGCCGCCGCCCGCGCCGACGCGACGCCCTCGCCGCTGCGCTCCGGCATGGCGGTGTTGCGGGCCAGCGGCACCACCACGTCCTTGGCCGTCTCCTGGCCGGTGGCCCGGTCGAGCACGTACAGGCCGTGCACGCCCGCGTAGTCGAGCGAGGAGGCGACCACGCCGATCACGTGAGTGGGAGTGACGATCCCCCAGTATTCCCAGCGTTTGGTGCGCCCCCAGCCGCGCAGGTTGGCCCGGTGGAGCGGCCGCCGGGTCCAGCCGACCGCCGCCGGGTCGAGCCGTCCGTCCGGCAGGCACAGGTCGATGGGAGCCGTGATCTCCCGCTCATGCGTCACCATGAGCGAAGGGTAGCGATCCCTGATCACCGTGGCCTGTGCGGTGGGCCGCGAGGCGGGCGAACAGGTAGCCCAGCGAGTTGGTCGCCAGGTGCAGCATGGCGGGGGCGAGCAGGCCGTTGTGCCGCCGCAGCTCGCTGAACAGCACCCCGGCCACGGCCGTCGACAGCACGCTGCCCGCCACCACCCGGGCCGTGTCGAGGTGGGCGGGCGACTCCCCCGCGGCCAGCGCGCCGAGCGCCGGGTTGGCGCGGGCCATGTCGATCGCGGGCAGGATGTGCCAGAGCCCGAACAGCGCCGACGACACCGCGGTGGCCGTGGCGGTGCCGTGGGAGCGGCGCAGCATCCCGTAGAGGGCGCCGCGGAAGCCGACCTCCTCCAGCAGGACCGTGCCGAACGGCACCTGGACCAGCGCCTCCTCCAGGACGCGGGCGCGGGAGAGCGAGAGCGCCCGCTCGTCGTGGAAGAACGGGCGGGTGCGGCGCATGCTGATGCCGGCCGAGTAGACCGCCACGACGGAGGCCGCGAGCGCGCCGCCGACGAGCGCGCCGCGACGGCCGCGCTCGAAGCCGAGCTCCCGCCACGACACGCCGGAGCTGCGGGCCATCGCGACTAACGCGGCCGTCGCGGCGGCCGAGGTGAGCGGCCCCAGCCGTGGCGCGACCTTGTTGTTGAGGACGTTGGCCGCAGCGAGCACGGCGATCGAGCGAAGCAGCACCCTTAGAGGCTACGTGGCGTCAGGAGGCCGCGGAGTTGCGCCAGCCCGCCGGGAAGCGGGTGCGGCGGCGCTCCTCCGGGGTCATGCCGCCCCAGATGCCGTCGGCCTCGCCGGCCTTCAGCGCATAGGAGCGGCACTCGGCCAGGACCTTGCAGGACGCGCAGACGGCCTTGGCCCGCGCCTCCTGGACGGGTGAGGGCGCGAGCGGGAAGAACAGCTCGGGGTCGCTGGACTTGCAGGCGCCCCTGCGCAGCCAGCCGATCTCCTCCAATGGCATGGGCCAACGCTATGCCGCGCGCATGATCGGTCGCATCATCCTCTGGGTTGACACGCGCGTACAACCTCAGCAGGCCCCCACGCCGCGCGTGTAACCCGTGGCGAAGGAGCGCTGGCGCTGTTCGGCGGTGCCGTGGGCGGCCGGGTCGAGCCAGTCGTCGGTGGGGTCGCCGGCGGCGGCCAGGTTGAGCAGCAGCTCGTCCTCGTCACCCGGCTCGGCCGTCAGCGCGCCGGAGTCGATCAGCGCCTTCAGCGTGCCGCCCGCGTAGCAGTCGGCCTGCAGCTCGGCCTGGATGTTGAGCTGGAACTCGGTGCGGAGCTGCGCCTGCACGGCGTGGCCGAACTCGTGCGGGATGATCAGGTAGACCGAGCCGTCGCCCATCTCGCTCCACAGGCCCGCCATCCAGTCCTGGTCGAAGGCGATGAAGTGGCCGATCGGGCAGTAGAAGGCGTTGGCGGGCACGGCGGGCTCGCCGCCGCAGCTCGGGCCGCCGCCCGCCGAATAGGGGACGAAGCCGGTCACCGGCCTGTAGGTGCGCCCGGCCGCGGCGAACTGCTGCTTCCAGAACTCCTCGGTCAGCGTCCTGGCCCCGAGCACGTCGTCGGCGAAGGAGTCGGCGCCGCGCGTGTCACGGGAGGGCACGTCGAGGACGCCGCAGGCGGTGAGCAGGACGGCGATCAGCGCCAGGGGCAGCAGCCGGCGGGAGGAGGTCACGACGCTCAGACTGCCCAGGTGTGCACGGGATCATTCGTGTGCATGCGCTCGATGTACTCCAGCGTCATCCTGCG
The DNA here is from genome assembly GCF_040674795.1 of Nonomuraea sp. NPDC049725. NCBI lineage: Bacteria > Bacillati > Actinomycetota > Actinomycetes > Streptosporangiales > Streptosporangiaceae > Nonomuraea > Nonomuraea sp. NPDC049725. The sequence goes on from NZ_JBFANJ010000006.1 coordinate 359,807, forward strand.
CAGCGCCTCGTGCCGGTCGCCGCCGAGCGCCCGCACCTTGTCCACCTGCCAGGTCGCGCCCGTGCGGCCGGTGAGGCAGCGGCCCTCGATGACGTCCAGCAGCCGGCCGGCCACCGCCTCGTCCACGCCGCGCCGGGCCAGCCCCTCGCGGGCCATCGGCAGCAGCCTGCGCAGGATCAGCTCGGCCGCCGGGACCTCGCCCACGCCGGGCCAGTAGAGGCGGGCGTCCAGGCCGTGGCGAGCGGCGGCGGTCAGGTTGTCCTCGGCGGCGGCGAACGACATCCGGCTCCAGATCGGCCGCTCGGCGTGCGGCAGGACGCGCATCAGGCCGTAGTAGAAGGCGGCGTTGGCCGCGATGTCGAGCACCGTCGGCCCGGCGGGCAGCACCCGGTTCTCCACCCGCAGGTGCGGCGTGCCGTCCACCACCGCGTACACCGGCCGGTTCCACCGGTAGACGGTGCCGTTGTGCAGGGTCAGCTCGTGCAGCGCCGGGACGCGGCCCGCCGCCAGCTCCGCGCGCGGGTCCTCCTCCTCGCACAGCGGCAGCAGCGCCGGGTAGTAGCGGACGTTCTCCTCGAACAGGTCGAACACGCTCGTGATCCACCGCTCGCCGAACCACACGCGCGGCCGCACCCCCTGCGTCTTCAGCTCGTCCGGCCGGGTGTCGGTGGCCTGCTCGAACAGCGCGATCCTGGTCTCGCGGTGCAGCTCCCTGCCGAACAGGTAGGGCGCGTTCGCCGCCACCGCCACCTGGGGGCCCGCGATCGCCTGGGCCGCGTTCCAGTGCGCCGCGAACTCCGCCGGGCTCACCTGGAGGTGCAGTTGCACGCTCGTGCAGGCCGCCTCGGGCGCCAGGCTGTCGGCGTGGGTGTCGAGCCGCTCGACGCCCTCGATGCACAGGTGCAGATCCTCACCCCGGGCGGCGAAGATCTGCTCGTTCAGCAGCCGGTAGCGCGGGTTGGCCGACAGCGTGCCCTCGCCGATGTCCTGCTCGCGCAGCGTCGGCAGGATGCCGATCAGCACCAGGTGCCCGCCCCGCGACCTGGCGCGCTCCTCGGCGTGGTTGAGCCGGGCGCGCACGTCGTCCTCCAGCCGCCGCGCCCCGTCGCCGCCCAGGTCCTGCGGCTCGACGTTGATCTCGACGTTGAACTGGCCCAGCTCCGTGGCCCAGTCGGGCCGCGCGATCGCCGCCAGCACCTCGGCGTTGCGCATGGCCGCCTCGCCGTCGGCGTCCACGATGTTGAGCTCGATCTCCAGCCCGGCCAGCGGCCGGTCGTCCTCGAAGCGCGACTCGCGCAGCAGCTGCGCGAACACGTCGAGGCATCGGCGCACCTTCTCCCGGTACGCCCGCCGGTCCTCCCGGCTGAACACCACCACCGGCACGTCCCTGCCCATACTTGGCAATGTCGCACGCGGCGGGCCGCGACACCAGCGTCGCGGCGGGCTGTCACACCAGGCGGCGCGCCGTCGCCCAGCGGGAGAGCTCGTGACGGTTGGACAGCTGCAGCTTGCGCAGCACCGACGACACGTGCGTCTCGACCGTCTTCACCGAGATGAACAGCTCCTTGGCGATCTCCTTGTACGCGTAGCCGCGCGCGATGAGCCGCAGCACCTCCCGCTCCCGCTGGGTGAGCGAGTCGAGCTCCGGGTCGATGGACGGCGCCTCCGACGAGGCGAAGGCGTCCAGCACGAAGCCCGCCAGCCTAGGCGAGAACACCGCGTCGCCGTCGGCCACCCGCCGGATCGCGTCGGTGAGCTCCTTGCCGCTGATGTTCTTGGTGACGTAGCCCCGGGCGCCGCCCCGGATCACGCCGATCACGTCCTCGGCCGCGTCGGAGACCGAGAGGGCGAGGAAACGCACCTGGGAGCCCGCGCCCAGCACCCGGCGCAGCACCTCCTGGCCGCCCCCGCCGGGCATGTGCACGTCCAGAAGCACCACGTCCGGCTGCAGGTCGGCGATCGCCTTGACCGCCGTGTCGACGTCCTCGGCCTCGCCCACGACCTCGATCGAGTCGCCCAGCTCGGCCCGCACCCCCGAGCGGAACAGCCGATGGTCGTCGACGATCAGCACGCGCGTCATGGCTTTTCCACCTTCATGGTCAACATCACTTCCGTGCCCTCACCCGGCTCGGTCCGAACGCGCGCCGTGCCGCCGTGGCGTTCCATTCTGCCGATGATGGACTCCCTGATGCCCATCCGGTCCAGCGGCACCGCATCGAGCTCGAACCCCTTACCGCGATCCTTCACGAAAATCGTCGTCTCTTCACCCTCCACCTCCGCATAGACGGAAATGGACGGACTCTCAGAGTATTTGGCCGCGTTGACCATCGCCTGCCTGGCCGCCTTGAGCATCGCGCCCAGCCTGCCCTGCGTGTCGAGGTCGATGTCACCCACGCACACCACCTCGATCGGCACGCCGTGCGCGTCCTCCTCCTCGGCCGCGATCCGGCGCACCGCCGCCGCCAGCGTCGCGTCCGCGTCCTGGGCCGGCTGGTACAGCCAGTTGCGCAGCTCGCGCTCCTGCGAACGGGCCAGCCTGGCCACCTCGCGCGGATCGTGCGCGACCCGCTGGATGAGCGTCAGCGTGTGCAGCACCGAGTCGTGCACCATCGCCGCCACCTCGGCGCGCTCCTCCTGCCGGATGCGCTCGCGCCGTTCGAGCTGCAGCTCCTTCCACAGCCCGGCCAGCCACGGGGCCGCGATCACCGCGAGCCCGCCGACCACCACCGCCGTGAACATCAGCCCCGGCCGCGCCTGCTGGAACTGCCCCTCCACCAGCAGGAACCCGATCGCGCCGACGATCACCAGCAGCACGCCCAGCAGCGTACGCACCCGGTTCTTCCTGATGCTCTGGGTCGCCCCGCTCACCCAGTGCTTGCGGCGCTCCGGATCGGCCTGCTGCCACAGGATGATCGTGCCGATGCCGCCCACCGCGAACGGCAGCATGCCGATCCCGCCCTGCGACGCGCCCGTCAGCCAGCCGAACGCCAGCAACGCCACCCCGATCGCGGCGAACGCGGCAAGCTGGCTCCAGTCACGGGCCGGCACCGGGCGGCCCTCGTTCGGCTGCTGCGGCGTGAGCATCCAGAGCACCGCGTACGCGACCACCCCGACCCCCTCCACGACGCTGAGCAGCACGAACATCAGCCTGATCACCACGGGATCGAGCTTGAGCTGCGTGGCGAGCCCATGGGCGACACCGCTGACGAGACGGCCCTCCAAGGGACGTGTCATCCTGCGATACGGCGCGTCGGCGCCCGGGCCCGGCTCGGCGAGAGTCTTCTGGTCAGCCATAACATCGCCATAGTCACACGTCGCGGGCATCGCGGGCATCAGGGAACAACCCCCGGGTCGGGTCAGGGGTCTCCCCGATGCGACCGCCTTCGCAGGTGAGCGACGATGGTGGCATGACAGAAGCACCGTCCAGGGAACCGGCCGCTCCCCCTGCCACGCTGCGCCGCAGCAACGAGGGACGATTCCTCATGGGAGTGTGCGCCGGCCTGGGCCGGCACACCGGCGTCGACCCGGTCGTGTTCCGGGTCGGCTTCGCGGTGCTGATGTTCGGTTCCGGGATCGGGTTCATCCTGTACATCGCGGCGTTCATGCTGATGAAGGAGCCCAACGGGAAGCCGGCGATCATCGAGCAGTGGACCCGCCGCGACTTCGACGCCGACACGGTGCTGGCGCTGCTGACGGCCGTGCTCGCGCTCGGGCTCGTGCTCAACCTCTCCACCGTCTGGCTCGGCGCCGGGACGCTCGTCGTCGGGCTGTTCCTGGCCATCGCCCTGCTGGCGGCGCACACCAGCGGCGTCGACCTGCTGGCGCTGGCCCGCTCCATGCCCGAGCGCCTCAACCGCCGTCCCCGCCCGGACGGCCTCGCCACGTCGGACGACTCGCCCCGCCCGGCCGCCGCCGCTCCCCCGGCGGACGCCCCCTCCGTGAAGAGCGCGCCCGCCGCCGAGGCGGCTCGGGCCGAGGAGGACGTCCCGTCCGAGCAGGAGGCGCCCGCCGCCGAGACGGTACGGGCCGACCTCCCCGAGGCGCCGGTCGCCCCCACTCCGGAGAGCGCACCCGCCGAGGAGGCTCGGGAGGAGCGCGCGGCGAACACCGAGGAGCGGCGGGCCCGGCGGGATCCGGAGGCGCGGCGGCTGCTGGAGGACGAGGCGCCGTTCGCCAAGACGGCGGCGTACGCGGTGCCGACGGCGGCGCGCCCCAGAGCCGAGCACCCCAGAGCCGAGCACCCCACGACCGACCCGGGGCGGCGGACGGCGGCGCACCCCGCGTACGGGGAGCCGTTCGCCCCGCACGGCCCGTACGAGTCGCGCTACGGCACCTACCAGCCGCTCGACCCGGCGCGGCGCGGCGGCGGCTACTCGCCCTACGACCCGGCGCTGTACCGCCGGCCGGTGCCGCGGGAGCGGCGGCCGAAGTCGTACATCGGCGCCATCACCATGGCGCTGGCAACGATCATTGGAGGGATCCTCGTGGCGGTGCAGGCCGCATCACCCTCGGGCGTGCAGCCCACGCTGGTCGCGGGCGCGGTGCTGGTGACCATCGGCGCCGGCCTGCTGATCGCGGCCTGGTGGGGCCGGGGCGCGGGCCTGGTGGCGGCGGGCACCCTGGTGACGCTGCTGATCGGGGTGGGCATGATGTTCGGCGGCCTGCCGGCCAAGGTCGGCGAGTCCGTATGGCATGTGACGAACCCGGCGGAGTCGAACCGGGTGTACGACGCGGGAGTGGGCGACGGCAAGCTGGACCTGTCGGAGCTGCGGCTGGAGCCGGGAGCGAAGGTGACGTTCGACGCGTCGATCGCGGTGGGCGAGCTGGCGGTGGTCGTGCCGCCGACGGCGCGGGTCGAGGTGCACGCGTTCAACCGGATCGGTGACATCAAGGTGGACCAGTCGCTGCGTGGCGGCGTGGACGTCCAGTTCGACAAGGTGCTGGAGCCCGAGGTGGAGCCGGAGGGCAAGGCGCCGACGATCGTGCTGAACCTGAAGGGCGGCGTGGGAGACCTGGAGGTGCGCCGTGGCGCGTGATCTCGACAGGCCGCGCAGGCTGCACCGGACCGACTGGATGGCGCTGCTGAGCGGGTCGTTGTTCGTGGTGCTCGGCATCCTGGTGCTGACGGGTTCGATCACGGATTCGCTGGTCCTGCTGCCGGTGATGGTGGTGGGGCTGGCGTTCGCGGGGCTGGTGGCGATCGTGGCGAGGGCGGTTCGCGGTAAGTAACCCTTGACCGGGACATACCCGGGCGTACGTTGGCGTTGTCCGCCTTTCCCCCTGCTCCGAGGGAGGACGTATGCCCCGTATCACCGTCACCGTCGACGGGATCACGTACGAGGAGGAGGTCGAGCCGCGGCTCCTCCTCGTCCATCTGCTCCGAGAACGGCTGGGCAGGACCGGCACGCCGGTCGGCTGCGACACCAGCAACTGCGGCGCCTGCACCGTGATGCTCGACGGCAAGAGCGCCAAGAGCTGCTCGGTGCTCGCCGTGCAGGCCGACGGCTGTGAGGTCGTCACGATCGAGGGTCTGGGCGCGAACGGGTCGATGCACCCGATGCAGCGGGCCTTCCACGAGGAACACGCGCTGCAGTGCGGCTACTGCACGCCCGGCATGGTCATGGCGGCGATCGACCTGCTCAGGGAGACGCCCGAGCCGTCGGAGGAGGCCATCCGGGAGGGCCTGGAGGGCAACCTGTGCCGGTGCACCGGCTACTGCAACATCGTCCGCGCGGTCAGGCGGGGCGCCCAGGAGATGGGGCGGGCGGTGAGGACGTCATGACCGAGGTCGGCAGGGCCAGGAGGCGCAAGGAGGACGCGCGGCTGCTGACGGGCCGCACCCAGTGGACCGACAACCTGCGCCCGCCGGGGACGCTGCACGTGGCGTTCCTGCGCAGCCCGATGGCGCACGCGCGGATCACCCGGGTCGACGTGTCGGGGGCGCGCGGGATGACCGGGGTGGTGGCGGCGTTCTGCGGCCAGGACCTGGCGGCCGAGCAGGGCAGCCTGCCGTGCGCGTGGCCGGTGACCGAGGACATCGTGATCCCGGACCATCCGCCGATGGCCGTGTCGGAGGTCCGCTACGTGGGCGAGGCGGTGGCGTGCGTGGTCGCCACCGACCGCTACCTGGCGGCCGACGCGCTGGAGGCGATCGAGGTCGACTACGAGCCGCTGCCGGCCGTGGTCGACCTGGAGGAGGCGCTGGCGCCGGACAGCCCGAAGGTGCACGAGTCGGGCAACCAGGCGTACACGATGAAGGTCACCTCGGGCGACGTCGACGCGGCCTTCCGCGACGCCCCGATCGTCATCGAGCGCACCTACCACCAGCAGCGGCTCATCCCGGCGGCGATGGAGCCGCGGGCGGTGCTGGCCAGCACGGACGGCGACTCGTACACGGTCTGGACGGCGACGCAGATCCCGCACGTGCTGCGGGTGATGCTGGCGCTGACCACCGGCATCCCAGAACACAAGATCCGCGTGATCGCCCCGGACGTGGGCGGCGGGTTCGGCTCGAAGCTGCAGGTCACCGCCGAGGAGGTGCTCTGCCTGCTGCTCACCCGCCGGCTCGGCAGGCCGGTCAAGTGGAACGAGTCCCGCTCCGAGGGCAACCTGACCGTGCATCACGGCCGCGGCCAGGTGCAGCGCGTCAAGCTCGCGGCCGACGCCGACGGCCGGATCCGCGGCCTGCGCGTGGAGCTGCTGGCCGACATGGGCGCGTACCTGATGCTGCTCACGCCCGGCGTCCCGCTGCTGGGCGCGTCGATGTTCAACGCGATCTACAAGATGGACGCCTACGAGTTCGGCTGCACGGGCGTGTTCACCACGAAGATGCCCACGGACGCCTACCGGGGCGCGGGCCGGCCCGAGGCGACGTTCGGCATCGAGCGGATCATGGACGAGCTGGCCGCCGAGCTCAAGGCCGACCCGCTGGAGGTGCGGCGGCGCAACTGGATCAGGCACGAGGAGTTCCCGTACACGACGATCTCCGGCCTGACCTACGACTCCGGCAACTACGAGGCGGCCACGGACAAGGCGATGGCGCTGTTCGGCTACGACAAGCTGCGCGCCGAACAGGCCGACCGGCGGGACCGGGGGGACCCGGTGCAGCTCGGCATCGGCGTCAGCACGTACACGGAGATGTGCGGGCTGGCCCCGTCGCGGCTGCTGAAGGAGGCGCGGTACGCGGCGGGCGGCTGGGAGCACGGCGCGGTGCGCATGCTGCCGACCGGCAAGGTGGAGGTGATCACGGGCACGTCGCCGCACGGCCAGGGACACGTGACGGCGTGGAGCCAGATCGCGGCCGACGCGCTGGGCGTGCCGTTCGACGACATCACGGTCATCCACGGCGACACGGCCATCGCGCACAAGGGCATGGACACCTACGGCTCGCGGTCGCTGGTGATCGGCGGCGTGGCGGTGCTCCAGGCGTGCGAGAAGGTCAGGGAGAAGGCCCGCAAGCTGGCCGCGCACGTGCTGGAGTGCGCGCCGGACGACCTGGAGTTCGCCGGGGGCGCGTTCACGGTGCGCGGCACCGACGCGCGCGCGACGATCCAGGAGCTGGCCTTCGCCGCGTTCACCGCGCACGACCTGCCCGACGGGGTGGAGGCGCGGCTGGACTCCGAGGCGACCTACGACCCGGACAACTACTCCTTCCCGCACGGCACCCATCTGTGCGCGGTCGAGGTCGACACCGAGACGGGCCTGACGAGAATCCGCTCGTACGTGGCCGTGGACGACGTCGGCAAGGTGGTGAACCCGCTCATCGTCGAGGGCCAGGTGCACGGCGGCATCGCCCAGGGGATCGGGCAGGCGCTGTTCGAGGAGGCGGTGTACGACGCGGACGGCAACCTGCTGACCAGCACGCTGGCCGACTACCTGCTGCCGTCGGCGGCCGACCTGCCGGACTTCGTCACCGACCGGACCGAGACCCCGGCGACCGGCAACCCGCTGGGCGCCAAGGGCGTGGGCGAGGCGGGCTGCATCGCCTCGACCCCGGCCGTGGTCAACGCCGTCGTGGACGCGCTGCGCCCGCACGGCATCCATGACGTGGCGATGCCGTGCACGCCCGAGCGCGTCTGGCGGGCGCTGGAAGGAGCGCGGTCATGATCCCGGCCCAGTTCGACTACGTCCGCCCGGACTCGCTCGACCAGGCGTTCCGGGAGCTGGCCTCGGACGAGGACACGAAGGTCCTGGCCGGCGGGCAGTCGCTGCTGCCGTTGCTGCGGCTGCGGCTGGCGTACCCGTCCAAGCTGGTCGACGTGGCGCGGCTGCCGGAGCTGGCGGGCGCGCACGACCGGGGCGACCACGTGTTCGTCGGCGCGATGACCACGCACGACGAGGTCATGCGCTCGCCGGTGGTGCGCGAGGGCTGCCCGCTGGTGGCGCTCGCGACGGCCACGGTGGCCGATCCGGCGGTGCGGCACCGCGGCACGTTCGGCGGCTCGCTGGCGCACGCGGACCCGGCGGGCGACCTGCCGGCCGTGGTGCTGGCGCTGGACGGCGTGTTCGTCGCGCGCTCGGCCGGCGGCGAGCGGGAGATCCCGGCGGCCCGGTTCTTCGTCGACTACCTGGAGTCGGCGCTGCTGCCGGGCGAGATCCTGACCGGCGTGAAGATCCCCAAGCTGGGTGACGGGTGGGGCTACCACTACGAGAAGTTCCACCGCACGGCGCAGGCGTGGCCGATCGTCGGCGTGGCCGTCGCGGTCCGGCGCACGAACGGCGCGATCCAGGAGGCCAGGATCGGGCTGGCCAACATGGCGCCGACGCCGCTGCGGGCCCGCGCCGCCGAGTCGGCGCTCCAGGGCGCCGAGCTGGGCGACCAGGTACGGCAGGCGTGCGGGGAGGCGGCGGAGGGCACGGCGCCGCCGGCCGACCTGCACGCCCAGCCGGACTACCGGCGGCACCTGGCCAGGGTGCTGACGCATCGCGCGGTGCGCACGGCCGCCGGGGCTCCCTGAGCCCGCGTCCCGTGGGGGCGCCGCCCTTCCGGGTCGCCCCCACGGGACGTACGCTCGCAACCAGTCGGGAAGGAGCGGATCGATGGCGATGCGGTTCGAGCACGAGTTCACGGTCCCGGTCCCCGTCGAGCAGGCGTGGGCGGTGCTGCTCGACGTCGAGCGGGTCGCGCCGTGCCTGCCGGGGGCGACGCTGGACATCTTCGAGGGCGAAGAGTTCACCGGCAGGATGAAGGTCAAGGTCGGGCCGATCACCGTCACCTACCGGGGCACCGCGCGGTTCGAGGACGTGGACAAGGACGCGCACACGCTGACCCTGCGGGCGTCGGGCAAGGAGGCGCGCGGCTCGGGCACGGCGTCGGCGACGGTCAAGGCGCGGCTGACGCCGGGCGACGGCTCGACGTCGGTCGCGGTGGAGACGTCGTTCAACGTCACGGGCCGGCCGGCGCAGTTCGGGCGCGGCGTGATGGCGGAAGTCGGCGGCAAGCTCATCGACCGGTTCGCCGCCAACCTGGCCGACCTGCTCACCGAACCGGCGGCCCCGGAGATCGCCGAGTCCCCGGAACCTCAGGCTCCCGGGCCGGGTGAGCGGCATCTGGCCGCCGTCCCGGAGGAGGCGGCGGAGAGCCCGGCCAGGCCCGCGGGGACGGCGCGGACGGCGCTGAGCGCGGACGAGGAGGCGCTCGACCTGCTGGAGGTCGCCGGGGCGCCGCTGATCAAGCGGGTGGCGCCGGTCCTGGGCGCGCTGGCCGTGCTGGCGCTGATCGTCTGGGCGATTCGTCGCCTTATGCGGTGATTTTCGGCAAAAACCCCATCAAGTCCGGACACATCCAGAATCCTGCGGGCATGCCTACCCCCACGTCGTGACACTCGGGGGGATGGCATGCCGGCTTGCACCGTTGTCGTGATCACCTACAACGACGCGGCCCGCCTGCCCAGGGCGGTGCGTTCCGTGCTGCGGCAGTCGCTGCGCGACCTGGAAGTGATCATCTCCGACGACGCCAGCACCGACGGCACGCCCCGGGTGGCCGCCGAGCTGATGAGAGCCGATCCCCGCGTCCGCTACCTGCGCCGCGAGGTCAACAGCGGCGGCTGCGGCGCCCCCAGGAACGACGGCCTCGACGCCGCCGCCGCGCCGTACGTGATGTTCCTCGACAGCGACGACGAGCTGCCCCGGCACGCCTGCAAGAGCCTGCTGACCGAGATCGAGCGGACCGGGGCCGACTTCGTGTCCGGCCAGATCTCCCGGCTGTACGAGTCCAGCGGCCGGCTCAAGCCGTACTATCCGACGCTGTTCGCCAGGCGGCGGGTCGTCGAGGGCATCCGCGAGGAGCCCGAGCTGTTCCTGGACTCCTTCAGCACCAACAAGCTCTACGACGTGCGCTTCCTGCGTGACAACCTGCTGCGCTTCCCGGAGGACATCCACTACGAGGACCACGTGTTCGCCACCGAGCTGTACGCGCTGGCGCGGCGCTTCGCCGTCGTGCCGTGGGTGGTCTACCACTGGCACCGGGCGCGCGGCGGCACGTCGATCTCGCTGAGCATCAAGGACATGGACAACGTGCGCCACCGGGTCGTCGCCGCCCGGCTGAGCGACGACATCCTGCGCGAGCACGGCGCCGCCGACCTGGTGCCCGCCCGCCAGTACCGGTTCCTGCGCCAGGACCTGCGCGTCTACCTGAACCCGCTGCCCACGATGGACCGGGTGTGGGTCAAGGAGTTCGCCGCGGTCGTCCGGCCGTACCTGGAGGAGATCGCGCCCGAGGTGTTCGACCGGGTCGGGCCGATGGACCGGGTCTGCTGCCGGCTCATCCTCGACGACCGGGTGGACGACCTGCGCATCGCCGCCGGGTCGCTCACCGGGGCGGGGGCGCCGCCGCGGGCCGCCGTGCAGGTCGGCGGCCGGACGTACTGGGGCACGACGGCCACGCCGGGCATGGACATCACGGACCTGCGGCTGGCCGAGCTGCCGTACTCGGCCACCCGGCTGCGGCACGAGGTGACCGAGATCGGCCAGGACGGCGACCGGATCCGGATGACCGTGCACACCTACGACCCGTTCGGCGTGCTGCCGGTGGAGTGGAAGGCGTTCCTGCGGGCGGGCGGCGAGAAGGTACCGATCAGCCCGCAGCCGTCGGGCGAGTGCGCGTACGTGAGCGAGATCGTCTTCACGCCCAGGGGCCGGTGCGAGCCGCGCATCGGGTTCACCCGGGTCGCCGACGGCCACACCACCACCGACCGGCTGCTGGTCGACCCGGCGATGAAGCCGATCGAGCTGCCCGGCGGCACGGTCAAGGCCGAGGGCTACGCGGCGTACCTGTGCGTGCGGGCCGTCTCCGCCCGGTCGCTGCTGCGCCGGATCAGGCGCAGGCTGCTCAAGCGGCTGAGCACGCCGAAGCTGAAGCTGCGCGTCTACAAGGCGCTGATCAAGGTGGTGCCGCAGCGCAGGGACCTGGCGCTGTTCGAGGCCGACGTCGGCAAGGGCTACACGGGCAGCCCGCGCGCCATCTACGAGGAGCTGCGCCGCAGCGGCCTGCCGATCGAGGCGGTGTGGTCGGTGGCCCGAGGGCGCGGCAACTTCCCGCCCGACGTGCGGCTGGTCAGGCGCGGAAGCTGGGCCTACGTCTGGACGATGGCCAGGGCCGGCTACTGGGTCGACAGCCACGGCTTCCCGCTCGACTATCCCAAGCCGCGCCGCACCCGCTACCTGCAGACGTGGCACGGGCAGGGCATCAAGTCGATCGGCTTCGACGCGCCGGACCTGCGCGGCGACTTCGACGGGCCGCGCGCCCAGTGGCGGCGGGCGGTCGCCCGGTGGGACGCGCTGGTGTCGCCGAGCGCCGAGTTCTCGCGCTGCTTCCTGCCCTCCAACGGCTACACCGGCCGCGTCTACCGCTGCGGCACGCCGCGCTGCGACGCGCTGGTGCGCGGGGCGTGCGCCGACGAGGTGCGCGAGCGGCTGGAGATCCCGCCCGGCAAGAAGGTGCTGCTGTACGCGCCCACCTACCGCGACCGGGCCAAGGGCAGCGGCCGGTCGGTCCGGGTGGACCTGGAGCTGATGGCCAGGGAGCTGGCGGACGAGTGGGTGCTGATCCTGCGGACGCATCCGGTGGAACGTTACAAACCGCCGGAGCGGCTGCGGCACTTCGTCCGCCCGGCCGGCTCGTACCCGGAGATCAACGACCTGATGCTGGCCTCCGACGCCCTGCTGACGGACTACTCGTCGGTGATGTGCGACTACGCGCTGACCGGCAAGCCGATGCTGTTCTTCATCGACGACTGGGACGACTACCGGCTGTCGGAGCGCGGCGTCTACCACGACCTGCCGTCGATCGCCCCCGGCCCGTGCGTGACGACGACCGCGGACCTCGTCGCGGCGCTGCGCGACCTGCCCGCCGTGCACGCCGCCCACGCCGGCCGCTACGCCGCCTTCCGCGAGCTGTGGTGCGCCGACGAGCGCGGCGACGCCTCCGCCCGGATCGTCGCGGACTTCTTCGCGGCGGGTGCCCGGTGAACGTCGTCTTCGCCTGCCTGGACGCCGACACGCTGGGCGGCATCCAGCAGGTGACGCACACGCTGGCCCAGGGCCTGGCCGGGCGCGGGCACGAGGTGCACGTCGTCGGGCTGCACCGGGCCGACGCGCCGTTCCGCTACGTCGAGCGCCCCCGCTACCGGCAGCACCTGATCAGCCGCAGCCCGGTCGGGCCGCAGGGACGCCTGGCCCGGCTGCGCGCCGACCGCCGGCTGCGCGAGCTGCTCGGCCCGATGCGGCCCGGCTTCGCCGTGCTCACCTCGCCCGGCGTGGTGACCCGGCTGTCACGACTGCTGCCCGGCTCGCTGCGTCCGATCGGCCAGTATCACGGCTCGTACGAGCACGCCCGCGGCTGCTGGCACCTGAGCTCGATCAGGAAGCACTACCCGCGGCTGGACCAGGCGGTGTTCCTGAGCGACGACGACGCGTGGCTGTTCGCGGAGAACGCGCTGCTGCCCAACACCTGGACGCTGCCGAACCCGCTGGCCGCCTGGCCGGACGCCGTGTCGCCGCTGTCGTCGCCCCGGGTGCTGGGGGTGGGGCGGCTGGAGGGGGTCAAGCGGTTCGACCGGCTGATCACCGCGTTCGCCAGGTCGGGGGCGCCGCCGTCGTGGGAGCTGCACCTGATCGGCGACGGGAGCGAGCTGGAGCGGCTGCGGGCGCACGCGGCGCGGGAAGGGGTGGCGGACCGGGTGGTGTTCCGCGGGCGGGTGCCGGCCGCGCGGATGCCGGCCGAGTACCGGGACGCCTCGCTGGTCGCCCTCACGAGCGAGCACGAGGGGCTGCCGATCGTGCTGCTGGAGTCGGCCGCGCACGGGGTGCCGGCGGTGGCGTTCGACGTGTCGGGCGGGGTGCGCTCGGTCGCGTCGGCGCTGGTCCCGCCGGCGGACGTGGACGCCTTCGCGGCCGAGCTGGGCCGGCTCATCGGCTCGGCGCCGGAGCGGCGGCGGCTGGGCGCCGCCGCCCGGCAGCGGGCCGAGGACTTCCGCCTCGACCCGGTGCTCGACCGCTGGGAAGCGCTCTTTACCCACATCGACCGGTGAAGATCCAGCCGGTGAGCAGCGGCGCGGGCGGTCAGCCGGTGCGCTCGGCCAGCTCCGGCGACTCGCTGCGCTGCTGCGGGACGCCGGCCAGGGCGCGCTGGCCGGTGGTCAGCAGGGCGGCCACCGGGCTGGGCTCGCGCAGCCGGTTGAAGCGGTCGCGCATGGACTTGCGCATCCGGCTGTTGCGGCGGCGCTGCATCGTCTTGTTGCAGGCCGACACGTGCTCCTTGGCCGCCGGTGCGGCGCCGGTCAGCTCGTAGCCCTGGGCCTCCAGCCGCTCGCCGAGCACCTGCTCGCAGAGCGAGATCTCCCAGCCGTCCAGGCGCTTGGCCCAGCTCCCGACCCGGCTCCTGGTGACCTCGCCGTGCGTGTTGCTGTGCCACACCTTGTGCACCGGCACCGCCACGCTGGCCGCCTCGCGCGGCGACACCATGGCGGGCGAGAAGTCCTCCTCCAGGAACGCGCAGAGCTTCTTCAGCTCGGTCACCGGGTCGTCGGTGAGGTCCTCGTAACGCAGCTCGAAGTAGCTGTCGTCGGGCAGCGTCCGGCGCAGCTTGTCACCGTGGTCGATGGCCTCGGCCCAGGTGGAGACCGCGTGGAAGGAGTCGAGCGTGTACCAGGGCATCTCCTTCAGCGAGGCCACGCAGTCGCGGCCGTCCCTGATCAGGTGGATGAACTGGGCGTCGGGGAAGAGCCTGAGCAGCAGGTCGGTGTGCTTGACGTAGCTGGGCCGCTTGTCGCCCCAGCGGGCCTTGCCGAACCGCTCGGCGTACATGCGGAAGGCGGTGCCGAGCACGGAGCCGAGCGAGCCGGGGCCGTCCACGACCTGGCGGACGAAGGCGTCGCGGTCGATCTTGAGCTCGCGGAACTTGGTGCTGCGGTCGCTCGCGATCCACTCGGCCAGCGCGCGCCGCCGCTCGGCGTCCCGGAGGTCGCCGAACGCGCGCCGCTTGTAGTAGACGGGCATGACGAAGCGCGTCTCCGGCGGCACCGCGAGGCGCGGGTGCGAGTGGAGCATGAGCTGGAGCATCGTGGTGCCGGAGCGCGGGCAGCCGATCACGAATACTGGCCGGTCTGACATTTCGTACTAACCCCCGAAATTTAGACGAGAACGTGCTCTCGGCTCTCCTGGGGCACGGGGTGCCTGCGCGCGAAGAGCCACATCCGGTAGACAAGGAAGATCTCGTTGGCGAGAAGCAGGACGCTGGCGACCACCGCCACCGGGATCAGCGCCCCGGCCCCGGCGAGAGGCGCGATCACGAACACCGCGGCGTGAAACTCGATGCCGCTGATGAGGTGCGACCGCACCCGGCGCCGGGCCAGGAACCTGTTGAGCCGCCGCAGCGAGTACGGCATCCTGCCGCCGGTCCGCCCTCCCCTGGGCGCCGGCACCAGCCCAGGCTGCACTTCAGCCTGGAGATCCGCCTGGAGATCGGCCCGACCCTCCCTGATGACCTCGCGGACCCGCTTCATCTGCGGCGCGTTGACGTACCGGAAGAGGTCGAGCACGGCCACCACCGCGCCCAGCACCACCCAGCTCACATCCCCCGTGAGCGCGAACTGCCCGTAGGCGAGTCCGGCGGCGCAGCAGACCACCCTGACGCGGTCGCCGACGTAGTCGAGCCAGAGCCCGAAGGGCGTCCCCGTGCCCTTGAGCCTGGCGATCTTCCCGTCGACGCAGTCGATCATGAAACTCAGATAGAACAGAACCGCCCCGGCGACCAGCCGGTCCGTCGCCAGGCACGCGGCAGAGATCATGCCGAGGACCAGCGACGTCACGGTGAGTTCGTTGGGCGTGATCCGCGTGCGGTTGGCGACCGCGAGCGCGACCCGGCAGGCGACCGGGTCCACGAAGTACACGGTCCACCAGGAGTCTCTCCGCTTGCGTGTCGCGTGGACGTCATCGAGCGAATAGGTCCTCATGGACTACAGCATGACGACGAGCCGTGTTTGAGCAATTACTCTCTGGAACTACTGGGGAATGTCCATGCCTCTTCTTGACCCTTCCGCCACCGAAAGGCGCCAGGTGGGGCCGCTCTCCCCCTCGCGGAACCACCCCTTCAGCACCAGCCCGCGCGTCTCGGTGCGCGCCTGGAGCCGCCAGGTGGGCCCGCCGCCCTCCAGCGCGCGCGGGTCGATCGTGGCCACCAGGCCCTGCCCGCCGACGCGCTTGGCGGTCAGCGGCACCTTGCGGCGGCCGTCGCTCAGCACCAGGCTGACGCGGCCAGGCTTGCGCTCGACGCGGTGGATGGCCACCTGGCCGCGCAGCAGATACTCCCGGCCGGTCCAGCCGCACTCGTCGACCCGCGCCACCAGCTTGAGCTCCTGCCGCGCGTCGTACACCTCGTCGGGGATCGCCAGCCTGCGGTCGCGGAAGTACGGGTAGTCGCCGTACCAGCCGGTGTTGCGCCAGCCGCGCGGCACCACCCGGGTGCCCTCGGCAGAGGCCCGCCTGAACTCGCGTACCTGCCGCAGCTCCTTGACCAGCCCGCGCTCGACCAGGTGGAGTTCGAGCCGCCGCAGCGAGGGCGCCGCCGCGATCACGTCGGGGCCCAGCTCGGCCAGCCACTGCCTGGCCACCTCCAGCGCCGGCCCGCTGTCGCCGTCGGCGGCGTCCTCCAGCGCCTGGAACAGGAAGACGATGTCCTTCTCCAGCACCAGGTCGTCGAAGGTGGCCTTCAGCTCCGGCGCGGTCTCGTCCAGGAAGGCCCGCACCGAGCGGATGGCGCCCAGCCGCTCGGTCAGGTTGGGCAGCTCGGTGCGCCGCTGGGTGATCGAGTCCTCGCCGCCGTCACGCCTGCGCCAGTGGTAGACGACGTCGTCGAGCACGTCGACGCTGGTGGCCAGCACGTGCGCGCGGATGGCCACGGGCACGTCCTCGTAGATCCCGGCGGGGAACTCCAGCCCGCGCTCGCGCCAGAACGCCGTCCGGTAGACCTTGTTCCAGACCGTGCGGTCGCGGGCCAGCGAGCGCCGGTCCATGACGTGCGTGCACAGCACCCGCCGCCTGAACACCTTCTCGTGCATCGTCGACGGCGCCAGCTCGCCGTCGGCCAGCCGCAGCACCGCCCCGCACGCCAGGTCGGAGCCGGTCTCCCGCAGCGAGGAGACCAGCAGCTCGTACGCGCGCGGCGGCACGACGTCGTCACCGTCGGCGAAGGCCAGATAGGGGCCGCGGGCGTGCCGCACGCCGAGGTTGCGAGCCGGTCCCGGCCCCTGGTTGGGCTGGCGCAGCAGCACGAACCGGGGATCGCGGGCGGCGAACTCCTCGGCGACCCGGCGGCTGCCGTCGAGCGAGCCGTCGTCGACGCAGAGGACCTCGAAGTCCGTCAGCGTCTGGGCGGCCAGCGACTCCAGGCACTCCGCCAGGTACGGCTCCACGTTGTGGATCGGGACGACGACGCTGAGCAGGGGGATCATTGTCGAGCACTCCTTTCGGTGGCTGAGGGCAGCATGCCCGGACTGTCGCTGCCCTGATCGGGTCTTTACGCTACGTTGTGCAAGTGATCCGGCACGTTGTGTAGGGGGAAGGATGCTGAGGAGCGTCCACGAGCACGAGCTGCCCGTGCTGCGCCGCTGGCGCAACCATCCGAAGGTCCGGGCGTCCAGCTTCACCACCCACGAGATCAGCCCGGCCGAGCACGCCCGCTGGTGGGCCCGGGTCAAGGACGACCCGGCGCGGCGGGTGCTCGTCTACGACCACGACGGCGAGCCCGCCGGAGTGGTGACCTATTCGGGGCTCGGCGACGGGTCGCGCACCGCGAGCTGGGCCTTCTACCTCGACCTCGACGGGCTGGAGCGGTCGGGCACGCTGCTGGCCGCCTGGATCGGGCTGGAGCGGGCCGCCATCGCGCACGCCTTCGGGCCGCTCGGCCTGACCCGGCTGCGCGGCGAGGTGCTGGCCTCCAACGAGCCGGTCAGGCGGCTGCACCGGCGGTTCGGCTTCGCCGAGGTGGGCGTCTTCGGGCTGGAGGTCGAGGGGCTGCGCCGCGACGTCATCGCCATCGAGCTGACCAGGGAGGACCACGCATGATCAAGATCGCCGAGCGGGCCGTCGGGCCGGGCCGGCCGCCGTTCGTCATCGCCGAGATGTCCGGCAACCACGACGGCAGCCTGGAGCGCGCGCTGTCGATCGTCGACGCGGTGGCGCGGGCCGGCGCCCACGCGCTCAAGCTGCAGACCTACCGGCCCGACACGATCACCGTCGACGCCGACGGCCCGGCCTTCCGCATCGGCTCCGGCCACGAGCTGTGGGGCGGCGAGCGGCTCTACCGGCTCTACGAGCGCGCCCACACACCCTGGGAGTGGCACGAGCCGATCTTCACCAGGGCGCGCGAGCGGGGGCTGATCCCGTTCTCCTCGCCGTTCGACCGCACGGCGATCGAGCTGCTGGAGAAGCTCGACGCGCCCGCGTACAAGATCGCCTCGTCCGAGATCGTGGACCTGCCGCTGATCAGGCTGGCCGCCTCGACGGGCAAGCCGCTGATCATCTCGACCGGGATGGCGTCGATCGGCGAGATCCACGACGCCGTCGAGGCGGCCCGCGACGCCGGATGCGACCAGCTCGCGGTGCTGTCGTGCACGGCCTCCTACCCGGCCTCGCCCGCCGACAGCAACCTGCGGGCGCTGCCGCTGCTGGCCGCGATCACCGGGGCGGTCGTCGGCGTCTCCGACCACACGCCGGGGCTGGGTGCCGCGCTGGCCGGGGTCGCGCTCGGCGCGTGCCTGATCGAGAAGCACGTCACGCTGAGCCGGGTGGGCGGCGGCGTCGACGCCGCGTTCTCGCTGGAGCCGCACGAGCTGGCGGCCCTGGTGGTGGAGAGCGAGCGGGCCTGGCAGTCGCTCGGCGCCGCCGTCATCGGCCCGCGCCCCTCCGAGCGCGAGGGGCTGCGCTTCCGCAGGTCGCTGTACGTGGTGCGGGACGTGCGGGCGGGCGAGCCGGTGACCGAGCAGAACGTGCGCTCGATTCGGCCCGCCGGCGGGCTGCCCCCGGAGCTCGCGCCGCAGGTGATGGGCCGCCGCTTCACCCGCGACGCGCCGCTCGGCACGCCGCTCACGTGGGATCTGGTCTGAGCCGCAGCAGCGCGTCGGCGACCCTCTCGCGGCCCCGCCCGTCGACCAGGTCGCGCCCCCGGCTCCCGTACTCCTCGCGCAGCTCGGGGTCGGTGAGCAGGCGGGCCAGCGTGTCGACGGCGGCGGCGCCGGGCTCTGGCCCCAGCCCGGCGGCCAGCCCGCCCGCCACCAGCTCCTCGTAGCCGGTGAGCTGGTTGGCCGCCACCCAGGTCAGCGCCGTGGGCACGCCCAGGTGCAGCAGCTCCCAGGCGGCCGACCCGGCGGCGGTCACCACGAGGTCGGCCCGGGCCATCAGCTCGGGCAGCCGGTCGGTGGGCGGCACGACGGCCACCGACTCGCCGGCCTCGAACGGCTCCGGGCTGATCACGGTCGCCTCGAACGGCGCCCCGGTCGACAGCAGCGCCTTCGTCCACCTCGGCGCGACGCCCGCGCTGTCGGTCCCGCCGAAGAAGCACAGCACCCGGGGCGGCCCGCCCTCGCGGGGCGTCCGGCGGCAGCGGCGCACGCTGTCGCGCAGCAGCACGTACGCGCTCCCGGCCAGCCGCTCCCCGTCGAACGGGTGGCGCTCAGCCCCCAGGTTCTGGTCCAGGTAGAGGTCCGCCTCCTGCCCGCGCGGGTCGCCGTCGACGATCGCCAGCACCGCCGTCCCCGCCTCGCGCAGCGCCGCCCCGGTGCCGGGCGGCAGCGTGTACGAGTCGAGGACCATCACGTCGATCCCCAGCTCCCGCGCCTGGGCCGCCAGCCGGTGCGGCTCGCGGAGCGCGGGCACCGACGGCAGCCCGCGCTCGCGCAGTTGCGCCGCGGCCCACTCCGACCCGGTCACCTCGCCCAGGAACGTCACCGGCACGCCGCGCGAGCGCAGCTCCTCGGCCAGCGCCACGCACCGCACCAGGTGGCCGACGCCGATCGCGGCGCCGGCATCACAGCGAACGCCGACGGCCGTCATGCGTCCTGCAGCTCCTTCTGCTCCACGTGCGCGTTGAGCCGGCACACCTCGGGCCGCTCGCGCAGCCAGCCGACCAGCTCGCGGAACGGCACGCACCGGTCGCCCAGCGCGGCCACGACGCGCGCGATGAGCCGCCAGTCGTCCTCGGTGTCGAGCGTGACCCGCAGGTCGCCCGCCCCCGGCGGGTAGGCCAGGCCGAGCAGCCGGAAGTCGCCCGGCTCCGCGTAGATGTAGGACGTCACGTGCGTGCGGTGGTAGGCGGTCGCCTCCCGGTCGGCGCGGCGCAGCGCCGCCAGCCCGGCGATCTCCACGTCGAGGCCGCGCG
Source organism: Nonomuraea sp. NPDC049725 (assembly GCF_040674795.1). Classification (NCBI taxonomy): domain Bacteria; kingdom Bacillati; phylum Actinomycetota; class Actinomycetes; order Streptosporangiales; family Streptosporangiaceae; genus Nonomuraea; species Nonomuraea sp. NPDC049725. The sequence continues at coordinate 379,680 of NZ_JBFANJ010000006.1, forward strand.
GCAGCGTGCCGGACAGCCCGGTGCTGAGATAGTCGAGCGCGCCGCCGAGCGCCCGGTAGACCAGCGCCGCCTCCCTGATCACCGCCGGGTCGAGCAGCGGGCAGTCGGCGGTGAACCGCATGACCGCCTCCCCCCGCCGCCCCTCCAGCGCCTGCGCGAACCGGGTGAGCACGTCGTCCACCGGCCCCCGGTGGCACGCCACGCCGAGGGCCGCGCACTCGGCCGCCACGGCGTCGTCCTCGGCCAGCGTCGTGGTCGCCACCACGAGGTCGTCGACCGCGCCTGACTCGCGCGCCGCCCGGACCACCCAGCCCAGCACCGTGCGCCCGCCGAGATCCCGCAGCACCTTCCCCGGCAACCGGGTCGACCCCATCCGCGCCTGAATGATTCCGACAATCCTCAACGATTCCCCCTGTTACCGTCGGTGACTTACTGGTCGCGCTATGCTACCGGCCGACGTAAGGGGGACCGCTTGAGCATTCTCAGTGGATCGTCAATGTTGATCACCGGAGGCACGGGCTCGTTCGGGAAGGCCTTCATCCGCCACGCGCTCGGCCACGTCGGCGTGCGCAGACTGGTGGTGTTCTCGCGCGACGAGCTCAAGCAGTACGAGCTCCGCCAGGCGCTCGGCGAGGACGAGCGGCTGCGCTACTTCATCGGCGACGTGCGCGACCGCGAGCGCCTGGCCCGCGCCATGCACGGCGTGGAGTACGTGGTCCACGCGGCCGCGCTCAAACAGGTCGACACCGCCGAGTACAACCCGTTCGAATACGTCCGCACCAACGTCGCCGGCTCGCAGAACGTCGTGGAGGCGGCCATCGACTGCGGCGTGCGCAAGGTCGTGGCGCTGTCCACCGACAAGGCGTCCAGCCCCATCAACCTCTACGGCGCCACGAAGCTGGTCGCCGACAAGCTGTTCGTGTCGGCCAACCACTACGCCGCCGGGCACGAGACCCGCTTCGCCGTGGTCCGCTACGGCAACGTCGTCGGCAGCCGCGGGTCCGTGGTGCCGTTCTTCCTGAAGCTGGCCCGCCAGGGCGCCAGCCTGCCGATCACCGACAAGCGCATGACCCGGTTCTGGATCACGCTCGACCAGGCCGTGGAGTTCGTCGTCGACTCCTTCGACCTGATGCAGGGCGGCGAGCTCTACGTGCCGCGCATCCCCAGCATGCGGATCGTCGACCTGGCCGACGCGCTCGCGCCCGGCAGCCCGATCTACGAGATCGGCATCAGGCCCGGCGAGAAGCTGCACGAGGAGATGATCGGCCCCGACGACGGCCGCCGCGCGCTGCGCCTGGCCGACCGCTACGTGGTGCAGCCGACGATCGCGACCTGGGGCTACGTCCCGCCGGTCGGCGGCGAGGTGCTGCCGGAGGGGTTCGCCTACCGCTCCGACGCCAACGACCGCTGGCTGTCGGTCGACGACCTGCGGGCGATGGTGTCGGCCTGATGCTCCCCTACGGACGGCAGTCGGTCGACGAGTCCGACATCCTGGCGGTGACCGAGGTGCTGCGCGGCGACTGGCTGACCACCGGCCCGGCCGTGGCGCGCTTCGAGTCGGCGCTGGCCCGGTGGACGGGCGGGGTGCCGTGCCTGGCGGTCACGTCGGGCACCGCCGCCCTGCACGTGGCCTACGCGGCCGCCGGCGTCGGGCCGGGCGACGAGGTCGTCACCTCGCCGCTGACGTTCGTGGCCACGGCCGCCACCGCCGCGCTGCGCGGCGCCCGGGTGCGCTTCGCCGACGTGCAGCCCGACACCGGCAACCTCGACCCCGACGCCGCCGCGAGCCTGGTGACGGGCCGCACCCGGGCGATCACCGCGGTCGACTACGCGGGCCATCCGGCCGACTACGACGAGCTGCGCGGGGTGGCGTCGGCGGCCGGGGCGGTGCTCATCGGCGACGCGGCCCACTCCATCGGCTCCACCTACAAGGACCGGCCGGTGGGCTCGCTCGCCGACCTGACGACGTTCTCGTTCTTCCCGACGAAGACCGTGACGACGGCCGAGGGCGGGGCCGTCGCGGCGGCAGACCCCGAGCTGTTCGCCGCCGCCGCCCGCTTCCGCAACCACGGCCTCGTCCGCGACCCGGCCGAGCAGCGCGACCCGGGCGAGGGCGGCTGGCACCAGGAGGTGCACGCGTTCGGGCTCAACTACCGGCTGCCCGACGTGCTGTGCGCGCTCGGCACCAGCCAGCTCGGCCGGCTGGGCACCTTCCGCGCCCGGCGGGCCGAGCTGGTCGCCCGCTACAACCGGCTGCTGGCCGGCGTGCCGGGGCTCACCCTGCCCGCCGAGCGCCCGTACGTGTCGCCGAGCTGGCACCTCTACCCGGTGCGCGTCGGAGACGGGCGCAGGCGCGAGGTGTACGAGCGGATGCGCGCGGCCGGGATCGGGGTGCAGGTCAACTACCTGCCGGCCTACTGGCACCCGGTGTTCGCCGACCTCGGCTACCGGCGCGGGCTGTGCCCGAACGCCGAGACCTACTACGCCGAGGAGCTGTCGCTGCCGCTCTTCCCGGGCCTGGGCGACGCCGACCAGGACCGGGTCGCGGAGTGCCTGGCGGGCATCCTGTCCTAGTGCTCCAGCAGGAGCAGGCAGCCGTCGTCGCCCCGGTCCACCAGGAAGCGCCTGCCGGGCACGTCCGCCGGCGGGCGGCTCCGGGTCCGCACCAGCGTGCGGATCGCCCGGCCCTGGTCGACGACGACCTCCCACCACGTCACGTCACCGACGACCTCGTCGATGCCCGCGAGCGGCACCCGGGCGCGGAAGTCACGTCCGGCCAGCGTCACCGGGAAGTACATCTCCTCGCCGTCGCTCCTGCGCACCAGCCTGATCACCGGCTCGCCGTCGCCGACGTCGGCCAGCTCCCCGGCGAACACCAGGTCGCCGCCGTCGACGCGGCACTCCCCGATCACCGCCTCGGCCTCGCGCAACCGCAGCCCCCACGCGCCGCGGAAGCTGAGCACCGGCACCAGCCACACGCCTGACCTGCGCCGGGGCGGCGGGGCCGACGGGGCGAGCCTGCGGTCGCCGCGCACCTTGCCCTCCAGGCGCAACCCCGCGCCCTTGAGCCGCACGTACAGGTCCCAGTGCCCGTGCCTGCGCAGTTGCGCGGCGCTGAGCGCCGCCGGGTCGAAGGCGAACCGGAACGGGAAGACGTGCTCCGGCACCGACCCGCCGTCCGGCTGGGGCGCGCTCTCCCAGACGGGCGCGGCGCTCTGCTCGGCCAGCGGCACCCGGTCGCCGGTGCGGCGCTCCTCCAGCCACACCGTCACGCGCATCCGGCCCAGCTCGCCCGCGTCGAACCTGCCGATGCCGGCCCGGCCGGAGCCGTGCAGCACGCCGTCGCGCCACTCCAGCTCCACCAGCCTGGCGGTCGCCTCCAGCTCGCCGGAGACCTCCGACAGGTGCCCGGGCAGCGCCGGATGCCGACCGTACCAGCGCTTGCGCAACAGCCCGGCGGAGCTGACGCGCGGCTGCAGGCGGCCGTCGCGCGCCTGCGCGGCCACGCCCGCCAGCTCGTCCAGGCGGCGCCGGTGCAGCAGGTGCACCTGGAGGCGGTGGGCGAACGGCAGCTCGCGCAGCGCGGCCCGCGACACCCCGTCGAGATACCGTACGGCCAGGTCCACGAGGGCCGGGTCGGCGGCGGGGCCCAGCCGGGCGATGGCCTCGACCGCGACGGTCATGTCGATGGCCAGCGTGTCGCGGTCGAACTCGGGCCGCAGCCGGGGCGCCTCCGCGTCGAGCAGCGCGGCGGTCTCCAGCACCGACAGCAGGCGGTCGCGCAGGTTGTCCGGCTCCAGGCGGCGCTGGGTGATGGAGGAGCCGGGCTCGTCGCGCTGCCGCCAGTGGTAGACGACCTTGTGCAGCACGTCGACCGAGCGCGCGCCCACGTGGGCGGCCATGGCGACCGGCTGGTCCTCGTACATCCGCTCGGGGAAGCGCAGGTCCAGGCGGTCCCAGGCGGCGCGGCGGTAGACCTTGTTCCACAGCATGCGGTCGCGCACCAGCAGCGGGCGGCGGGTGATGTGGGTGCGTTCGGCCGGTTCGGCGAACGGCTCCTTGTGCGCCCACGACGGCACGAGCAGGTTGCGGTGCAGCCGCATGACGTTGCCGCACGCCAGGTCGGAGCCGGTGGACTCCAGCGACGAGACCAGGCGCTGGAAGGCCGCGCGCGGCACGGTGTCGTCGCCGTCGACGAACGCCAGGTAGCGGCCGCTCGCCTGGCTCACCCCGATGTTGCGGGCCCGGCCGACGCCCAGGTTGTCCTGCCGGATCAGGCGGAAGCGGCCGTCCCGCTCGGCGCGGGCGGCCACGAGGTCCGGGCCGCCGTCGCGGCTGCCGTCGTCCACGCAGATCACCTCGATGTCCCGCAGGGTCTGCGCCTCCAGCGAGTCGAGGCACGGCGTGAGGTATTTCTCGACGTCGTAGAACGGCACGATCACGGATAGGACCGGCACGGATGCTCCCTTCCTCAGCCGGACAGCAGCCGCATGACCCGGCGGGCCATCCGGCGGGGGCGGGACAGGCGGCGCGACAGCCGGTAGCCGAGCGTCCTGCGGTAGGCCGTCGCCTTGCGCTGCGTCCTGCGCAGTTTGGAGCGGGCCCGGACCAGCTCGCGCTCGCGGTAGCTGAGCTTGGTCTCCAGCCTGGCGATCCTGGCCATCGCCGCCGTGAGCTGGCCGGCCAGCCGGTCGCGCGAGCGCAGCAGGTCGCGGTAGGCGGGGGCGGAGCCGGCGCGTTCGGCGGGCTGGCCCAGCTCGGCGTCGAGCTTGCGGGCCAGGTCCAGCTCCTGCTGGTCGCAGGGCCGGCCGGCCATGCCGCAGAGCGTCAGCGTGAGCTGGTCGGCCTCCAGCGGCCACGGCCACGGGTGGTGGTGCCCGGCGGCCAGCAGCCGCACCGCGAACCGCCACAGCATCCGGCACAGCACGATCACGGGGGCGGGCTCGGGCTCCGGCGACGGGCCGGGGCTGATGGCGGAGAAGCGCTCCCCGTCCCACACCAGGCTGTCGGTGGCCGCCGTGGCGTCGCCGCTGGTCTCCACCCATCGGGCGAGTGCGGCCAGCAGCTCGCGCACGGCGCGCACGTCCTCGCGGGCGCACGCCTCGACGAGGATCTCCTCGACCACGCGGCCCGGCGGGACCTCGCGCGACTCGCCGTCGGGCAGCCGCCGCAGCGTGACCTCGCCGCCCTCCTCGCGCAGCTCGTCGACGGCCGGGCCGTCCTCGACCAGCCCGAGCGGCAGCCCGACGGGTTCGGGCCTGTCGCGGGAGGCGACCGCGAGCCAGATCGGCGCCAGGTGCTCGCCGAGGCCGTGGCGGAGGGCCAGCCGGGTCAGCCGCAGCGGGTCGGCGACCAGCATGCGGTCGTCGGCGCGCGCGCTCAGCGGGAACGTGAGCGCCTCCGGCAGCTCGCGCGCCAGCGCCTCGCGCGACAGGATCGCGCGCGGCGCCCGGCTGTCGGGGTAGGCGGCGTAGCAGCGCTCCACGGCCAGGCCGGTGGCCTCCAGGTCGAAGTCGAGCGCGGCCGGGCCGTTGGGGTAGGTGGGGTCGAAGCCGTGCGGCTCCCACTGCCCGTCGCCCCCGTCGCGGTCGGCCGGGCGCGCTTCGAGGAACCGGTCCACGCCGAGGTCGTTGCGCACGCCGAGGACGAGCCGGCCGCCGGGCGCGACGAGCGCGGCCAGCGCGGCCATCGACTCGCGCCAGGCCGCCGCCGGGGCCTCGGCCGAGTGGGTGCGCTGGAGCCCGTCCAGCGCCAGGACCAGGTCGTACGGCCTGTCGCAGCAGAACGCGGCCAGCCGCCCGCAGTGCACGTCGAGGCCGGGGTGGCGGTCGCCGAGCGCGCACGCGTCGGGGTAGGACCGCACCAGCACCGCCACCGAGGAGGCGCGCCCGGCCACCTCGTCGATCAGCTCTCTGGGGTGCGGCCCGACCAGCAGGACGGAGCCGGCGGCCGGGAGCAGCCGGCCGATCAGCTCCCGTGCCACGCCGCGCCAGTCCGTGATGCTCGACCCGTCGGACATGTCTGACCACAGCAGCATCTCGCCGCCGATCAACCGGACGTTCTCGGGCGCCTCGGTCATGCGCATCGCACCCGCTTCCAGCCGAACATTCGCCGTAGCTCCTCAGGTGTCGCCTGATACTCGAATCCCAGCTCGCTCCGCGCGGCCTCGCCGGCCACCTCCGGGTCGACGCGGACGCCGTGCAGCTCCGGCCACAGCCGCATCCGGCGCGCGGTGCCGCCGTACTCGGGCCGCTCGTCGTCGAACTGCATCGGGTCGCCGTACACGCCGATCTCGCAGCCGACGGACGCGCCGTAGAACAGGGCGCTGCCGAGCCGGTTGGAGGCCACGCGGCGGTGCCGCCGGAGCTCGACGAGCTGCTTGCGCAGGAAGTCACGCCCGCTCGGGTCCCAGCGCGATCCGCGCTCGCCGTGGCATATCACCCGGAAACCGCGTGATTCGTACGCCTGCCGGATGCCGGGATTCGCAAATTCCAGCCAATAAAGGCATATGGTGACCGATTCGGTTTCCGTATCCCGGATCTCGTCGGCCAGCCGGGCGTGGTCGCCCGTTACGGAGGCTTTCTCCCAGCCGTGAAAGGGGTACCAGATCGTGCCCGTGCGTTTGGGCTTGACGCCGAGGTCCGGTTCGAGGTCGAGCAGGTAGATCCAAGGCGCGCCGATGAGGTAGTGGCCGCGCCGCCCCATCGACCAGCCCCGGCGACGCAGCACGTCAGACCATACGAAACGGGGGTAACCGGGGCTGCACCAGTGATCATTAGGTGGAAATCCGTGCAGATAATTCCATCCGTGCTGGAGGAACCCCTGGATACGCCTGGGCGCTTCGTCCGCCATTCCGCAATATCGTCCGAGTATGCGGGAATGACCGTACCAGTGGTTGGATTCGTCCATTGTTTCCCCTCGCGCGGTTGGCAGGCCCCATCCGACATTCCCAGCCCCAGGCGCGGGCCACTCGGAGTTATACGCTTCCATTACTCGCGACGGGTGCTTGGTTTCTGTAGAACGGGGATCACCGCTACACTCAGTTCTGGCTTGAAGACAGAGAGTGAGTGAAGCATGAGTCATCTCGACCGGCTGCGTGAAGTCTTCCGCAGCTCGCTTAACCTCCCGGCCGCCGCCGACGTCGACGGCCTCGAATACCGCGCCATCCCCCAGTGGGACTCCCTGGCCCACATGTCGCTGATCGCGGCGATGGAGGACGAGTTCGCCATCACGATCGACACCGACGAGATGATCGACATGAGCTCGTTCGCCAAGGCGGCGGCGCTCCTGGAGAAGCATGGCATCGGCGCAGCGGCCCGCTGACCCCCGCGTCGTCCTGGTCACCGGCTCCACCTCGGGCATCGGCCGGGCCATCGCCACGCGGCTGGCCACCACCCACCGCGAGGTCGTCGTCCACGGCCGCGACCAGGCCCGCACCGCCAAGGCGGCGGGCGAGCTGGCCGCGCTCACCGGCGGCCGGGTCGGCGGCGTCCACGGCGACGTGTCCGACCCCACCGCGATCTCCGCGATGATGCGCGAGATCCACCAGCGTCACGGCCGCCTCGACGGCCTGGTGATCAACGCGGGCGTCCACGCCGCGGCCCTGCTCGGCATGCTGCCCAGCGCCGGGGTCCGCGACCTGTTCGCGGTCAACGCGGTGGGCGCGGTCCACACCCTGCAGGGCGCGGTCCGGCTGCTGCGCCGGGGCATCAGCCCGTCGGTCGTGCTGGTCTCCTCGGTCATGGGCCGAGACGGCGGCCCCGGCCAGGCGGTCTACTCCGCCACCAAGGCGTCCCTGCTGGGCCTGGCCAAGGCCGCGGCCAAGGAGCTCGGCCCGGCGGGCATCCGGGTCAACGCCGTCACTCCCGGCTACATCCAGACCGCGATGCTGTCCACGCTCGACGCCGAGGCGAGCGCCGCCACCGTGGCCGCCACGCCGCTCGGCCGCCTGGGCACCGCCGACGACGTGGCCGCGCTGGCCGCCTTCCTGCTCTCCAGTGACGCCTGCTTCATCACCGGGCAGGTCATCGGCGTCGACGGCGGGCTGGTGCCGTGAGTCATGGTTGATCTCCCGCACCCGGGCGCGCGGCTCGTCTCCGACGAGGAGCCGGGCGGTCTCGGCGGCGACGCCCTCGCCACCCGCGTCGAGCGCGCCGCCGCCACCCTGGACGGGCTGCCGGCCGGTCCGATCTTCTGCGGCATGCGCAACGACCTGCCCTCGGTGGTGCGCTACCTGGCCGCCTGGCGGGCCCGGCGGGCGGTGGCGCTGCTCGACCCCGACCTGCCCGCCGCCGCGCTGGCCGAGCTCGCGGGCCGGTTCAAGCCCGCCGCCCTGCTCGGCTTCGCCCACGCGCCGCACGGCGCGACGGCACGCAGCGCGGGCAGCCCGACCCATCCCGACCTGGCTGTGCTGCTGGCGACCTCCGGCTCGACCGGCAGCCCCAAGCTGGTGCGGCTCTCGCGCGCCGCCGTGCTCGCCAACGCGCGGGCCATCGCCGAGGCGCTGGCCATCGGGCCCGCCGAGATCGCGCCCACCAGCCTGCCGCTGCACTACAGCTACGGCCTGTCGGTGCTCAACAGCCACCTGGTGGCCGGCGCGAGCGTCCTGCTGACCGACGCCGGGCTGCTCGAACGCTCCTTCTGGGCCTCGCTCGACGAGCACCGCTGCACCTCGCTCGCCGCGGTGCCCTACCAGTACGAGATGCTGCGCAGACTCCGCTTCGACCCCGCCGACCACCCGTCGCTCACCACGCTCACCCAGGCGGGCGGCCGGCTCAGGCCCGACCTGGTCACCGAGTTCGCCGCCCTGCCCACGACCCTCTACGTCATGTACGGCCAGACCGAGGCGACGGCCCGGATCGCGGTGCTGCCCCCCGACCGGCTGGCCGGCAAGCCGGGCTCGGCGGGGGTCGCGGTGCCCGGCGGCCGGCTGGAGATCGTCGACGGCGAGGTCGTCTACCACGGCCCCAACGTGATGATGGGCTACGCCGACGAGGCCGCCGACCTGGCCAAGGGCGACGAGCTGGGCGGCGTGCTGCGCACCGGCGACCTGGGCCACCTCGACGAGGAGGGGTTCCTGCACCTCACCGGCCGGGTCAAGCGCATCGCCAAGATCTTCGGCGTGCGGGTCAACCTCGACGACGTGGAGCGGCTGCTGCGCGACTGCGGCCCGATCGCGGCCACCGGCGGCGACGACCGGGTCACGGTGTGGGCCGAGGGCGTCGACGCCAAGGGCTGCTCGACGCTGGCCCGGCGGCTCGGCACCGAGCTGCGGCTGCACTGGAGCGGCTTCGACGTGCGCGGCGTCGACCGGCTGCCGCTGCTCACCACCGGCAAGATCGACTACCGCGCCCTGGAGGCCCGGACGTGACCGTCTTCACCCTGTCGGCAGCCGAGCGTGAGGCCGCGCTGCTGCCCGAGCTGACCGCGCTCACCGAGCGGCACCGCCTGGCCTGCCCTCCTTACCGGCGCATCCTCGACGCGATCGGCGCCAGGCCGCCCTACGACCGGGTGGCGGCGCTGCCGTGGCTGCCGGTGCGGCTGTTCAAGACCCATGAGCTGCGCAGCGTTCCCGAGGACCAGGTGTTCCGGGTGCTCACCTCCAGCGGCACGACCGGGCAGCGGCCCAGCCGCGTCTACCTCGACCGGGAGGCCGCCGCGGCCCAGCCGCGCATGCTCGCGGCGACGCTGCGGGCGGTGCTGGGCGAGCGGCGGCTGCCCATGCTGATCGTCGACAGCCGCGCGGTGGTGCGCGACCCGGCGTTGAGCGCCCGGGGCGCGGGCGTCCTCGGCATGATGAACTTCGGCCGGGACCACACCTTCGCCCTCGACGAGCGGGGCGAGCTCGACGCCGAGGCGGTCAAGGGCTTCCTGGCCAGGCACGGCGCCGAGCCCTACCTGATCTTCGGCTTCACCTACCTGGCCTGGCTCCACCTGCGCGAGCTCGGCATGGACCTGTCGCAGGGCGTGCTCGTCCACTCCGGCGGCTGGAAGAAGCTGGCCGAGCAGTCGGTCGACAACCAGGAGTTCCGCAGGCGCCTGGCCGAGGAGTGCGGGCTGCGCCGTGTCCACAACTTCTACGGCATGGTCGAGCAGATCGGCACGGTCTTCCTCGAAGGCCCCGACGGCGGCGGCCTCTACTGCCCCGACTTCGCCGACGTGGTGATCCGCGACCCCGACACCTGGCAGGAGGCGCCGCCGGGGGTGCCGGGGCTGATCGAGGTGGTGAGCACGCTGCCGACCTCCTATCCCGGCCACGTGCTGCTGACCGAGGACCTGGGCGTGGTCCACGGCGTCGACGACGGCGTGTGGCCCGGCAAGCGCTTCTCGGTGCTGGGCCGGCTGCCCCGGGCCGAGGCGCGCGGGTGCAGCGACACCTACGGGCAGGCGGCCGCGTAATGCTCGACGTGAGGTTCCCCGACGGCCCGCCGGTCCCGGTCGGCACCCTGCTCGACCAGATCACCGCGGGCGGCGGCCTGGCCGTGGGCGACGAGCGGGTGCGCGACTTCCTCACCGGGTTCGGCCGCCGCCTGCTGCGGCCCACGCTGTCGCGCCGCCATCCCGAGCTGGGCTCGCTCGGGTTCTTCCTGCGCCGCAGCGAGCTGCTGCGCACGGTCGAGGGCCTGCGCGGCGATCACGTACGAGTGCCGCGCGGCCTGGTGTTCCACATCCCGCCCGCCAACGTCGACACCGTGTTCGTCTACTCGTGGGCGCTGTCGGCGCTGATGGGCAACCGCAACGTGGTGCGCCTGTCGCCCCGGGCCGGCACGGTCGCCTCGACCATCGTCGAAACGCTGCTGGAGTCGCTCGACGGGGCCGACCCGGTGGTGGCCGCGACCCAGCGGATCGTCTGCTACGACCGCTCCGACTCCATCACCGCCGCGCTCTCCTCGGGCTGCGACCTGCGCGTCATCTGGGGCGGCGACCGGACCGTCGACGAGATCCGCAAGCATCCGCTGGCCCCGCACGCGCGCGACCTGACCTTCCCCGACCGCTCGTCGTTCGCGGCCGTGCGCTCGTCGGCCTGGCTGGCCGCGCCGCCCGCCACCCGGGTGGCGATGGCCGAGGGGTTCGTCAACGACTCCTACTGGTTCGACCAGGCCGCCTGCTCCTCGCCGCGGACCGTCTTCTGGGTGGGGCCGCGCGACGAGTCCGACGCAGCCCGCGCCGACTTCACCGCCCACCTGTCGCAGGCCGTCTCCCAGCGGGGCTGGGCGGTCGACGCGGCGATGGCCGTGGAGAAGCGGGTCGCCACCTACGGCATGGCCGCCGACGGGTCGGCCGGGACGATCGACTTCCACGGCAACGCGCTGGCCAACGTCACGCTGTCGACCGCCGTGGCCGCCCCCCGCCGCTGGCTCGGCACCGGCACGTTCGCCCACGCCAGGCTCGGCACGCTGACCGAGCTGGTGCCGCTGGTGGGGCGGCGCGACCAGACGATGACGCACTTCGGGTTCGCCAGGGACGAGCTGATGGACCTGGCCCAGGTGCTCGCCGGGCGCGGGGTCGACCGGATGGTGCCGTTCGGTGACGCGCTGAGCTTCCACCGGGTGTGGGACGGCGTCGATCTGGCCGCCGAGTTCACCCGGCTGGTCATGGTGTCGGCCTGACCAGCGGGTTCAGGGGCTGAGGAGGCTGAGGGGACTGAGGGCGCCATGACGGTCGCGCTGTCCAGGGTGCCGGTGCTGCCTGCCGCGCGGGCGCGGCGTGGCTACGGGTGGGTGCCGGCGGTGCTGGTGGCCGTGGCCGCCGTGGTGGTGCTGTGGCGCCACGGCGTGCCACTGCAGGACCTCGGCGCGTTCGGCGGCTACGTCGGGCTCGGGGTGATGCTGCCCGGGATGCTGCTCTGGCGGGCGCTGGGTCCCGGGGGCGGGTCGCTGCCCGCCGACCTGGCCGCCGGGCTGGCTATCGGCTACGCGATCGAGGTGCTGGTCTACCTGCCGGCGCGGGCGCTCGGGGCGCCGCTCGCGGTGGTGGCCTGGCCGGTGCTGACCGTCGTGGCGTTCCTGGCCGTGCCGAAGCTGCGGCGCCACTGGCGCGGCTCGGGCGTACGGGTGCCGCTGTGGTGGGCGTGGGCCATGTCGGGCGTCGTCGGCTACCTGCTCGCCTGGAGTGCCCGGCAGTTCTACGCGGTGCACGGGCTGACCTGGCCGGGCAACGCCGGCCCCTACGTCGACATGCACTACCATCTGGCGCTTCTCGGCGAGGTCCGGCATCACGTGCCGCCGCAGTTCCCGTCGGTGCTGGGTGAGCCGCTGTCCTACCACTGGTTCGTCTACGCGGAGATGGCCGCGACGAGCTGGCTGACCGGGATCGAGCCGCAGACGCTGCTCTACCGGCTGAGCGTGCTGCCGATGCTGGCGGCGACGATGGTGCTGCTCGGGGTGACCGGGTGGCGGCTGGCCGGGCGGGCCTGGGCGGGGGTGGCGTCCGTGGTGGCCGCCTGCCTGGCCTGCTCGCCGGCGCTGCCGGCCGGGAGCGTGGAGCTGTTCCCGGCGATGTCGCCGTTCAGCGCCTGGCTGAGCCCCACGCAGACGTTCGGGGCGTTGCTGTTCGCGCCGGTGGTGCTCGCGCTGATCGCCTACCTGCGCGACGGGCGCGGGCGGTGGCTGGTCGTGGGGGTGCTGCTGCTCGCGCTCACCGGGGCCAAGGCGACCTACCTGCCGCTGCTGGTGGCCGGGCTGGTGGTGGTGCTGGGGGTGCGGCTGCTGGTGGACCGGCGGGTGCACCGGCCCGCGCTGGCCGCCGCGGGGCTGGCCGTGGGCGGGCTGCTGGTGGCGCAGTTCGTGCTGTTCGCGCACGGGACCCAGGGCATGACGGTGACGCCGTTCGACACGATGCTGCGGCTGTGGCGGGCGGCGGCCGAGCTGAGCGACCCGGAGATGGCGCAGCTCCCCGTAGGGCTGGCGCTGGCGCTCGCGGGACTCCACGTGGGCGCGCTGGCGTGCGTGTGGTCGGGCATCGCGGGGCTCGCGCTGTGGCGGGGATGGGACCCGGGGGTGTTGCTGCTCGGCGGCATCGGGGCCGCCGGGGTGGGGGCCGTGCTGGTGTTCGGGCATCCGGCCGCCTCCCAGCTCTACTTCCTGACCAGCGCGAAGCCCTACCTGGCGATCCTGGCGGTGGCGGGGGCCGGGGCGCTGCTGCGGGCCTTCCCCGGCGCGTGGCGGGTCGCGGCGGGCGCGCTGGCCGCCGGGGCGGGGCTGGCGGTGCTGGTGGCGGAGACGCTCGGCGTCGAGATTCCGGCGCGGGAGCTGCGGCTCGCCGACGTCGCGCTGCCGTACGTGGTGCTGGGGGGTGTGCTGGTCGTCGCCGGGGCGGCGGTGGCGGTGTGGCGCAGGCCGGTCGCGGCGGTGGTGGTGGCGGCGCTGGCGTGCGGCTACACGGTGCCGGCGGCGGCGGTCAAAGCGGTGCGGCAGGTCGGGCCGGGCGGGCAGTTCCGGCAGATGATGCCCGAAGGGGGCATGGAGGCGGCGCGGTGGCTGCGCGACCACTCCGGGCCGGGCGACGTGGTGGCCACCAACCTGCACTGCCGGCCGACCGTGCGGCGGCACTGCGACGCCCGGCACTACTGGGTGTCGGGCTACAGCGAGCGGCGGGTGCTGGTCGAGGGGTGGGCGTACGCGATGAGCACGCTCCGGCGGGCGCCCGAGACGAGGGAGTCCTATCTGCGGATCGGGTTCGCCGATCCGTTGCGGCTGGCGGTGAACGACGCGGCCTTCCAGACGCCGTCGGAACGCACCATCGGGCGGCTGGCCCAGAAATACGGGGTCAGGTGGCTGTTCGTGGAGGGGGTCCGGGAGTCGCCGGATGTCGGGAGGTTCGCCCGGTTGCGCTTCCACAAGGGGGACTGCGCGGTCTATGAGGTGATCGGCGGGTAAAGACCTGGCCTGGTCCGTGCCCGGTGCGCGGAAATCAACCGGCCCGGCCCGTTCCGCCCGCCCACCATTTTCCCCAGGACCAGCGACGAGGGGAACCCATGGACACGCGCTTGCGCGCAGGCACCGTCGTCGACGCGCCCGCCCGGCTCGCGACCGTCGACATCGTCATTCCCGTCTACAACGAGGAACGCGCGCTGCCCGGCTGCGTGCGCACGCTCACCGCGTTCCTGGACGACTCCTTCCCGATGCCGTGGCGCATCACGATCGTGGACAACGGCAGCACCGACGCCACCTGGCAGATCGCCCAGGCGCTCGCCTCGGGGCACAGCCGGGTGCACGCCAGGCGGCTGGAGATCGCCGGGCGGGGCGCGGCGCTGAAGGCGGCCTGGCGTGACAGCCCGGCCGACATCGTCGCGTACATGGACGTGGACCTGTCCACCGGGCTCGGCGCGCTGTTCCCGATGGTGGCGTCGCTGGCCAGCGGCCACTCCGAGATCGCCATCGGCACCCGGCTCGCGCACACCGCCCGCACCCGCCGCTCGGTCAAGCGGGAGGTGATCTCGCGCGGCTACAACACGCTGCTGCGGGTCGGCTTCGGGGCCCGGTTCAGCGACGCGCAGTGCGGGTTCAAGGCGGCGCGGGCCGACGTGATCAGGCCGCTGATGGACCGGGTCGAGGACGACGCCTGGTTCTTCGACACCGAGCTGCTCCTGCTCGCCGAGCACAACGGGCTGCGCGTGCACGAGGTGCCGGTCGACTGGGTGGAGGACCTGGACTCGCGGGTCCGGGTGGTCCGCACGGCCGTGGCCGACCTGAAGGGGCTGGCCCGGCTGACCTGGTCGATGTCCACCGGGCGGGCCACCGTCGACGTGGCCGGGCCCGCCGAGCTGGCACCCGTCCATCCGGACGCCGTGGTGGCCGAGCCGAAGGTGGCCAAGCTGGTCAAGTTCGCCGCCGTCGGGGCGTTCACCTCGGTCCTGTACGCGCTGCTCTACCTGCCGCTCAGGGAGGTGCTGGAGCCCGCGCTGTGCAACCTGGCGGCGCTCGTGCTCACCGGGGTGGTCAACACCGAGGCCAATCGCCGCTGGACGTTCGGCAGGCGGGGCGGCAAGCGTACCGGGATGCATCTGCGGGCGGCGGCGGTGTTCCTGTCGAACTACGCCGTCACCACCGCGGTGGTGGTGGGGCTGGCCCCGGCGGCGGGGCGGCTGTTCGAGGTCGCCGCGGTCGTCGCCACCTACGGCGTGCTCACCCTGTTGCGTTTCATCGCCCTCGACCGCTGGGTTTTCGCCCGCACACGGAGTTGATGCATTGTGGACGTCACCGAGATCCGGCAGCTCGTCGCGCTGGAGCAGACCCACTGGTGGTATCGGGAGCGGCGGGCGATCCTGCGCGCCGAGCTGCGGCGGCTGGCCCGCCACGGCCGTCCCGGGCGGGCGCTCGACCTGGGCGCGGCGGGCGGCGGCAACACGCGCGTGCTCGTGGAGGAGGGCTGGGACGCGACCGCGACCGACTGCTCGGAGGAGGCCGTGGAGGTCGCCAGGCAGCGCGGGCTGCGGGCGATGGTCGCCGACGCCCGGTGGCCTCCGGTGGAGTCGGCCAGCGTCGACCTGGTGACGGCGTTCGACGTGCTCGAACACGTCGAGGAGGACTACCTGGTCACCGAGCAGATGGCGCGGGTGCTGCGGCCGGGCGGGCACGCGCTGATCGCGGTGCCGTGCGACATGTCGCTGTGGTCGGAGCACGACGACGCCGTCGGGCACCTGCGCCGCTACGACCGCGCCTCGCTGACCACCGTCGTGGAGAAGGCGGGGCTGCGGGTGGAGCGGGTGTGGAGCTGGAACGTGCTGCTGCGCCCGCTGGTCGCCCGGCACCGGCGCGGCTCGACGGGCAGCGACCTGCGCAAGCTGCCGTTCCTGGTGAACGCGGGGCTGTCGGCGGTCGTGATCGCAGAACGGTACCTTCCGGTCAAATCATGCAAAGGCGTAACACTGTTCCTACGGGCCCGGCTGGGCGGATGATCCCGGCGATACAGTGGAGCATGTGCTGATCCAGGGCTTGCTCTCCGTCTCCTTGCTGGTCTCCGGCGCCCCCGCCGGCGCCTCACAGGCGAAGATCGACTGTGCCAGGGTCAAGTGCCTGGCGCTCACGTTCGACGACGGGCCGGGCAAGACCACGCCGGCCCTGCTCGACCTGCTCAAGAGGGAACGGGTCAAGGCCACGTTCTTCCTGGTCGGCAACAAGGTGGAGGAGCGTCCGGCCATCGCCAGGCGCGCCGCCCGCGAGGGTCACGCGATCGGCAACCACACCTACTCGCACCCGTCGCTGCCGACGCTGTTCGACGACGACGTCCTCGACGAGCTCGGCGCCACCCAGGAGGCCATCGAGAAGGCCACCGGCCGGGCCCCGTCGATGTTCCGGCCGCCCTACGGGCACACCGACGACCGGGTGCTCCACCTGGCCTCCCAGCACGAC
Organism: Nonomuraea sp. NPDC049725; assembly: GCF_040674795.1. NCBI lineage: Bacteria > Bacillati > Actinomycetota > Actinomycetes > Streptosporangiales > Streptosporangiaceae > Nonomuraea > Nonomuraea sp. NPDC049725. The sequence continues at coordinate 396,032 of NZ_JBFANJ010000006.1, forward strand.
CTGGCGCAGGTGATGTGGACCGGCACCACCCTCGACTGGGACCTGCGAGACGCCAGGAAGATCAAGGCCGCGGTGCTCCGGCTGGCCAAGCGCGACGGCGTGATCCTCATGCACGACACGGTCCCGGCGACGGTCAAGGCCATGCCGGGGATCGTCAAGGAGCTGAAGAAGCGCGGCTACCACCTGGTCACGGTGCCGGCGCTGCTGCGCGGCAAGAAGCCGGAGCCGGGCGCCAGCTACCCGTCCTGACCCGGGGCGAAGGCGCGCAGCGTGGCCTCGACGAGGGCGTCGGCGTAGTCGTCCGTCAGCGGGCCGGAGCGGTGCAGCCAGCGGTGATACAGGGGGGCGTAGAGGATCTCCAGCACCAGGTCGAGGTCGGCGTCGGCATCGAGCTGGCCGGCCCGCTGGGCACTGCGGAGCCGTTCCTTCTTGATCTCGTCCACGGGGTGGGCGAGTTTCTCCCGATACTGGGCGGCGAGGCCGGGGTCGCCGATGATCTCCTGGTTGAGCGCCCGGATCGGCGCGTCGAAGGCGGGATCGGCCAGCTCGGCGACCGTGGCCCGCATGACGAGTTTGAGGTCGGCCGCCAGGTCCCCGGTGTCGGGCAGCGCCATGCTCTCGCCTGCCGGGTCCTGGCTGAGGGCCAGGAAGGAGTCGAAGACCACGGCGCCCTTCGACGGCCACCAGCGGTAGATGGTCTGCTTGCCGACGCCCGCCCGCGCCGCGATGGCCTCGATCGAGACCTTGGCGTAGCCCAGCTCGGAGATCAGCTCGCGGGCGGCCTGGAGGATCGCCTGCCGGGAGCGCTCGCTGCGGCGGGCGGGGTTCGGCTTCTTGGACTCGGGCATGGGGTCAGGCTACCACCTAGGTGAGACGAAACGTCTCGTCTTGACTAGATCGGTCAAAGAAGAGGATGAACTTCCGGGTGGGACCGCCACCAGCGGGTGAAGGCCGGATTGTCCTCCACGTGATCCTCGAAGGCGCGGGCCAGGCCCCGGTAGACGGCGGCCGCGGCGGTGGCGCTGAGCCGGTCGCGGCGCCAGGCCAGGATGAGGCGGGCGACCTGGGGCTCACCGGCCAGCGGGCGGACGACCGTACCTTCGGGCTCGGGCCAGGTGGGGTCGACCAGACGGATGCCGTGCCCGGCCGCGACCAGGGGGCGGCCCGCGCCGCTGGGGGCGTCGTAGCGGACGTCGGGCTCGAACCCGGCGGCGCGGCAGGAGGCGCGCAGCGCGGCCAGCGAGCCGTCGTCGGCGCCGGGCGGGCTGATCCAGCGCTCGTTCCTGAGGTCGGCGAGGTCGATCTCGGGCTGCGAGGCCAGCGGGTGCTCCGCCGACAGCGCGACGAAGATCGGGTAGCGTGGGACGAGCGTCCGGGTGACGACGGGCGCGGTCAGCGGCACGTCGAAGCCCTCGATCATGCCCATGAGCGCGGCGTCGAGCTTGCCGTGGGCCAGGGCGTCGGCGAGCAGGACGGCGGACGGCTCGATCCGCAGCGAGATGGGCCGGCCGGGCAGGGCCTCGGTGACCCGGTCCACGACGCTGCCCACGCAGGCCAGGTGGACGCAGCCGAGCTGGAGCCCGGCGGTGGCGGCGCCGGTGTCGCGCAGGTCGCCGAAGAGCGCGTCGATTTCGGACAGGACGATTCTGGCCCGCGCGATGACCTGGCGGCCCAGCGGCGTCGGCTCGACACCGGCGTGGCTGCGGACGAAGAGCTCTCCTCCGACGCTCTCCTCGACCTTCCTGAGCTGATTGGTCATGGCGGGCTGCGACAGGCCGAGGCGGGCGGCGGCTCGGGTCACGCTGCCCGTCTCGGCGATCGCACAGACCATCCGGAGGTGCCTGAGGTCGAGGTCCATGACCAGAAATTAGGGCATACGCAACACTTATGCCCGGGTGTATGACCCACTTTGACCGATGACTTTCACACTCGGACCGACCTCGCATCCATGCGGATACCCCCCGGAGGTTCGTGTGCGCAAGTTGCTCCTGTTAACCGCCCTGCTCGTGCCCTTCGCGGTCGCGGCTCCGGCCGTGGCCGAGCCGCCACCCGCCGCGGCCGAGCCGCCGCCCGCCGCGACCACTGCCGCGGCCACGATCGACGACCACGTACGCAAGGAGCCCCTGGCCCTCAAGGACCGGGCCCCGCTCCCCGCCTCCAAGGACGCGCTGCGGCGCGACTACGACGAACCCGCCGCCCCCGACGCCAGGACCGCCAAGGCCGCCGCCTGCTCGGTGAGCGACTTCACCAGCCGTACCGGCAGCGCGCTCGTCCAGCAGATCAAGACGTCCACCACCGAGTGCGTCGGCACCTTGTTCAGCCTGACGGGCCGGGACGCGAACCTGGCCTTCCGCGAGTCGCAGATGGTCAGCGTCGCGTACGCGCTGCGCGACAACGGCGCGAGCTACCCCGGCGACAACAGCACCGCCACCGCCCAGCTCGTGCTCTACCTGCGGGCCGGCTACTACGTCCAGTGGTACTACCCCGGCGACGTCGGCGCGTACGGCCAGACGCTGAAGACCGCCATCCAGGCCGGTCTGGACGCGTTCTTCGGCAACTCCCGATCGGGCACGGTCAGCGACGCCAACGGCGACGTGCTGTCGGAGGCGGTCACGCTGATCGACAGCGCCGCGGAGAACGACCGCTACCTGTACGTGGTCGAGCGCCTGCTCAACGACTACGACAGCTCGTACGACGGGTCGTGGTCGATGCTGAACGCGGTCAACAGCGTCTACACCGTGCTGTTCCGTGGGCACCAGCTCCCGGCGTTCGTCGCGGCGGTGCGGGCGGATCGCGGGGTGCTCGACACGCTGACCTCGTTCGCGACACGCCACCTGGCGCTGCTCGGCACCGACAACGGCTACCTGACCTCGAACGCGGGCCGCGAGCTGGCCCGGTTCCTCCAGCACGCCGACCTGCGGGCCACGGTCCGGCCGCTGGCGCGCGACCTGCTCACGCGCAGCTCCATCACCGGCGCCACCGCTCCCCTGTGGGTCGGCGTCGCCGAGATGGCCGACTTCTACGACGGGTCGAACTGCTCCTACTACGGCGTCTGCGACCTGCAGGAGCGGCTGGCGGCCGAGGTGCTGCCCGTCACCCACGCCTGCAGCCCCAGCATCAGGATCCGCGCCCAGCAGATGACCTCCGCGCAGCTCGACGGCAGCTGCTCCAGCCTGGCCGGGCAGGACGCGTTCTTCCACGACGTGGCGCGTGACAACGGCCCGGTCGCCGGTGACCGCAACACCACGCTGGAGGTCGTGGTGTTCGACTCCAGCGCCGACTACCAGACGTACGCGGGCGCGATGTTCGGCATCGACACCGACAACGGCGGCATGTACCTGGAGGGCGACCCGTCGGCGACGGGCAACCAGCCAAGGTTCATCGCCTACGAGGCCGAGTGGCTGCGCCCCGACTTCCAGATCTGGAACCTCAACCACGAGTACACCCACTACCTCGACGGCCGCTTCAACATGCACGGCGACTTCTCGGCCGGGGTCAGCACGCCGACGATCTGGTGGATCGAGGGCTTCGCCGAGTACGTGTCGTACTCGTACCGGAACCTGGCCTACGACGCGGCGATCGCGGAGGCGGCCAAGCGCACGTACGGGCTGTCGACGCTCTGGGACACCACCTATTCGCACGATTCCACCCGCGTGTACCGGTGGGGCTACCTGGCCGTCCGCTACATGTTCGAGCGGCATCCGGCCGACGTGGCGACCGTGCTGGGCTCGTACCGGACGGGCGCGTGGAGCACCGCGCGGACGTTCCTGACCAGCACGATCGGCAGCCGGTACGACTCCGACTGGAACACCTGGCTGGGCTCGCTCGGCAACGGCGGCTCGACGCCGTCGGCGGGGTTCACGTACGCGGCGAGCGGGCTGACGGCGTCGTTCACCGACACCTCGACCGGGACGATCACCGCCCGGCGCTGGGACTTCGGCGACGGCGGCTCGGCCACGTCGGCCAACCCGTCCCACACGTACGCCTCGGCGGGCACGTACACGGTCAGCCTGACGGTCACCGGCGAGGGCGGCCGCACCGACACCACGAGCAAGCAGGTCACGGTCACGGCGGCGGCGGAGTGCACCGGCGCCGACGTGAGGCAGCTCGGCCAGGACTGCCGGCGCAGCGGCCTGTCGGCATCCGCGGGGAACTACGCCTATCTGTACCTGTACGTGCCGGCGGGCACGGCGAGGCTGACCCTGACCTCGTCGGGCGGCACCGGTGACGCCGACCTGTACTACAGCGGCAGCTCCTGGGCCACCACGTCGTCCTACACGCAGCGGGCGACGGGCGCGGGCAACGCGCACACGCTGACGGTCGTCAACCCGGCGCCCGGCTACCACTACGTCAGCCTGTACGGGGCCAAGGCGTTCTCGGGCGCGGCGGTGACGACGGACTTCTGACCGGCCTCACCTTGACTCCCGGGGCCGTCCGGTCCCGGGAGTCGCCGTGTTCAGCCGCTCGGGCCGAGGGTCCAGACCAGCTCGTGGTTGAGCGGTCCCGGCACCGCCAGGATGTCGCCGAACTCGCTGGCCAGGGGCGCAAGCTGGGAGGCGTAGCAGAGCACGGCCCGCCGTTTGGCGCCCCACGCCTGCGCGTCCAGCCGCTCGGCCCGGTGCGGGCTGATCGACTCCAGCGCGCGCAGCGGCGCCCCGGCGCGCGGGTGCTCGGTGAGCGCCCGCGACGCCGCCCCGGTGCCCCACTCGCGCACGATCGACGCGTACGGCAGGTCGGCGTAGATCCACGGGGCCGGGCCGCCGGTGCCCGCCAGCGTCTTCAGCGCCTGGTCGCGGACCTGGAGGTGGGCGCTGTTGCCGATGCCCATCGGCAACAGGACCTGGGTGGCGGGCCCGGCGTGCGCGGCCAGGCAGTCCTCCAGGCCGTCGAGCCACGTCCCAGCGGCGGGCGCGTCGGGGTGGTCGAGCGCGATCTGCTCCACGCCGAGCGCCGCGCAGGCGCGGGCGTCCTCCGCGCGCCGCTCGCGTACGGCCTCGCCCGTCGAGGTGAACCCGCACAGCCGGTCCCACGCCGACGGGCCCCGGTCGTCGCCCTCCTCGGCGGCCGGTCCGCCGAAGACGGTGACGATCGCGGCCGGTCGCGGCAGCGTGGCCAGCACGCCCGCGACGGACAGCGCGGCGTCGTCGAAGTGCGGGGAGACCACCAGCGTCCGGAAGCTCATGCCCGCCTCCCGCCCCGCGTCAGGACCAGCCCGCGGCTGCCGCGTTTGCGCAGGTAGGCGCGGCCGTCGCAGACGAACTCCAGCGCGGGCGCGGCCAGCTCGCAGCGTTCGGCGACGGTCCACTCCGACTGCTCGCGCACCCACGGCCACACGGTGTCGTTGAGCCGCTCGGCGGCCAGCGAGATCAGCAGCAGGTCCGTGGGCAGCCGGTGCAGCAGGTCGAGGTCCTGGCCGTAGTAGAGCATCTCGCTCAGCAGGTACGCGCCGGACGGGCCGGCCTTGGCCAGCTCCTCCAGGCCGTCGGGCGTGGCCAGGACGCCCGGCACGGTCTCCAGGCGGGCGCGGAAGACGGGGTTCGGCTCGGCGGCGTGCACGGTGTAGCCCTTGTCCGCCAGCCGCCGGGAGAGCGCTCCCTCGCAGGGCCCGACTTCAACCAGGGGGCCGTCGCCAGGGAACCACCAGCGGGCGACCCACGCGGCGGTCGCGTCCAGCCGGGCGACCTCGTACGCCGACGTCTCGAACTCCCACGGATCGGTCACCTGGGCGGCGTCGTCGCTCAGGCTGGCGGTCAGCGCGTACAGCCGGTCGGCGGGCTCCCGCTCCAGGCGGGCGAACCGCTCGACGGCGGGCACCCGTTCGGTGGTGACGAGCCGGTCGGGCACCCGGCTGTTGAGCAGCGCCCCGGCGTGCGTGACGACGAAGCCGACCTTGGCCGCGACCTCGGCCCCGTCCAGCGCCTCGGCGCGCTCGGCGACGAGCTGGAGGTGCGGGTTGTCGCCGACCGCGCAGGCCGCGGTCCCGGCGGCCTGGACGACACTCCTGCCGTAGCGGGCCCGCCGGGCCCGGTGGTCGGCGGGCGAGTGCGTCCACACCTGCGGCTCCGGCAGCTCGCGCAGCCGGTCCGCGACCGTGTCCGGGGCGGGGAGCGGGGCGGTGTTGCGGCCCGGGTCCACGTACGGCGCGAGCAGCGCCAGCCGTTCGGCGAGCGGAGTTCCGCCCGGCAGGACGACGTGCTCGGCGTGGGTGCCGATCAGCACGTGGACGTCGTCGGCGGCGTGACGGGTCAGGACGGACAGGAAATCCAGGGCGACGTCTTCGGAATGCAGCACTGCGACGACCGGTGTCATGGCGGGTCCCCCGTGATCCGGTGAGGTGACGTTATTGTAAAGATTCTTGTCAGTTGCAGCATAAGGGTCGCGGGGGCTGAGCGAAAGATCCTCTTATGTGGGGATGATCTCGCTGTGGAGGAAGCGGCGAGCGATGAGTTTTCTCCCGCCCGCGAGTCATACCCGACGAACCCAACGCCAGGAGGCCCCGCATGAGCATCACCGGCATACACACCGTAGGCGTCCCCGTCAGCGACCAGGACCGGGCACTGGACTTCTACGTCGGCACCCTGGGCCTGGACAAGCGCCTGGACGCGCCGGTCGAGCAGCTCGGCGGCCGATGGATCGAGGTGGCCCCGCCCGGCTCCGCGACCACCATCGCGCTCCTGCCCGGCGGCGCCCCCGGCGTCGAGACCGGCATCCGGCTCACCACCCCCGACGCCGCGGCCCTGCACCAGGAGCTGACCGGGCACGGCGCCGACGTGGGCGAACTGCTGCGCTGGCCCGGCGTCCCGGCCATGTTCACGCTGCGCGACCCCGACGGCAACGGCCTCGAGATCGTCGAACAGGAGGCCGGCCGATGACCACCCTGGACAAGGAATTCACCGCCACCCTGCTCAAGAGCCCGAACGAGGGCGGCTGGACGTACGTCGTGATGCCCGGGTCAGCGGAGTTCTTCGGCACCCGCGGGCTCGTCAAGGTGCGCGGCACCATCGACGGGCAGCCGTTCCGCAGCTCGTTCATGGCCCTCGGCGACGGCACCCACAAGCTGCCGGTGAAGGCCGCCCTGCGCGAACTGCTCGGCAAGGGGCCCGGCGACACCATCACCGTCCACCTGGAGGAACGCCTCCGGTGAACGCCCCGGCGACCTGACGAGCCCCGGGAGCCCTGCCGACTCCCGGGGGACCGGGCTTTTCAGGCGGCGGTGGCTACTCCCACTCGATGGTGCCCGGGGGCTTGCTCGTCACGTCGACGACGACCCGGTTGACCTCGCGGACCTCGTTGGTGATGCGCGTCGAGATGCGCGACAGCACGTCGTACGGGACCCGGGCCCAGTCGGCGGTCATCGCGTCCTCGGAGGTGACCGGTCGCAGGACGACCGGGTGGCCGTAGGTGCGGCCGTCACCCTGGACGCCGACCGAGCGGACGTCGGCGAGCAGGACGACCGGGCACTGCCAGATCTCCCGGTCGAGCCCGGCGCGCGACAGCTCCTCGCGGGCGATGGCGTCGGCCTCGCGCAGCAGGTCGAGGCGGTCGCGGGTGACTTCGCCGACGATGCGGATGGCGAGGCCGGGGCCGGGGAACGGCTGGCGCCAGACCATCGCGGCCGGCAGGCCGAGCTCTTCGCCGGCGCGGCGCACCTCGTCCTTGAACAGGGTGCGCAGCGGCTCGACGAGCGTGAACTGGAGGTCTTCCGGCAGGCCGCCGACGTTGTGGTGGGACTTGATGTTGGCGGTGCCGGTGCCGCCGCCGGACTCGACGACGTCGGGGTAGAGGGTGCCCTGGACGAGGAACTCGACGGGGCCGTCGGCCATGATGGCGCGCTGCTCGTCCTCGAAGACGCGAATGAACTCGCGGCCGATGATCTTGCGCTTCTCCTCGGGGTCGCTGACGCCCTCAAGGGCCTTGAGGAAGCGGTCGGCGGCGTCGACGACGCGCAGGTTGACGCCGGTGGCGGCGACGAAGTCGCGCTCGACCTGCTCGGCCTCGCCCTTGCGCAGCAGGCCGTGGTCGACGAAGACGCAGGTGAGGCGGTCGCCGATGGCGCGCTGGACGAGCGCGGCGGCCACGGCGGAGTCGACGCCGCCGGACAGGGCGCAGATGGCGCGGCCGTCGCCGACCTGCCGGCGCACGGCTTCGACGGAGTCTTCGACGATGTTGAGCATCGTCCAGGTGGGGCGGCAGCCCGCCGCGTCGAGGAAGTGCTTGAGCACGGCCTGGCCGTGCTCGGAGTGGAGCACCTCGGGGTGGAACTGGACGCCGTAGAGGCCGCGCTCGGGGTTCTCGAACGCGGCCACCGGGGTCTCGCTGGTCGAGGCGGTCACGGCGAAGCCGTCGGGGGCCGCCGCGACGCTGTCGCCGTGGGACATCCACACCTGCTGGGTGGCCGGCAGGCCCGCGAAGATGACGCCTTCGTCGAGGACGTCGAGCGCGGTGCCGCCGTACTCGGCCACGCCCGTGCGCGCGACCTCGCCGCCGAGCGCCTGGGCCATGGCCTGGAACCCGTAGCAGATGCCGAACGTCGGCACCCCGGTGTCGAACAGGCCGTGGGGGACGGCCGGGGCGTTCTCGGCGTAGACCGAGGAGGGGCCGCCGGACAGGATGATGGCCTTGGGCTTCTTGGCCAGCATCTCCTCGACCGGCATCGTCGACGGGACGACCTCGGAGTAGACGTGGCACTCGCGCACCCGCCTCGCGATGAGCTGCGCGTACTGCGCGCCGAAGTCGACGACCAGTACCGTGTCGAATTCAGACACCGAAAGAGACCCCCCAAAGGCGAATGCGGTAATCCCAGTGTATCGGCCCCGGCCTCAGAGAATGGCGTCGAGGAGGCCCAGCGGCGGCGAGCCGAGATCGAACATCGCCTTGTGGAAGCGCTGCAGCGTGAAGGCGGCGCCCCACTCCTGCCGCGCCCGCTCCCGCAGGTCGAGGATGACCAGCTTGCCCCAGGTGTAGCGGCCGTAGGTCGGGTCGAACGAGGCGCGGCGGGCCTCCGACAGCGCGGCGGGCCCGGCGAGGTGGGTGTCGGCCTCGAAGCGCGCGGCGGCGTCCTCCACGGTCATGGCGCCGGTGTGCACGCCGATCGCGCAGGCGAGCCGGGTGACGCGGATGAGCGCCTCCACCCAGACGCCGATCTCGAAGCGCGGGTCCTCGGCCTCGAAGCCCTCCTCGACGCAGAGCTCCTCGGCGTAGTGGGCCCAGCCCTCGATGAACGACAGCGACTGCAGCAGCCGCCTGACGTTGGAGCCGGCGGCGCGCAGGGCCAGGCCGTGGGAGAAGTGGCCGGGCGCGACCTCGTGCACGTTGATGGCGGGCAGCGTGGTGTCGCTGAAGACCTCCAGCCACTCCTCCGCGTCCCGGGCCGGCCAGGACGGGTCGGGCGGGGTGATGTGGTACCAGGAGGGGCCCGCGGGCTCGCCGGGGGCGTTCCACGACATCATCGCCATCGCCCACCGGCGCGACTCGGGCGCCAGGCCGACCAGGCACTCGCCGTCGTGGTAGGGCACGAGGTCCTTCTCGCGGGTGAACGCGATCGCCTTCTCGGTGCCGATCCTGGCCGCCTCGATCACGCCGTCGGCGTCGGGGTGCTGCTTGACGAGCTCGCGTACGACGTCGAGCGGCGGGCGGCCGGCCTGGCTGAGGCGGGCGCAGGCGTCGGCGAGCCGGGCGAGCAGCCTGTCGCGTTCGGCGTCGGCGCGTTCGGCGAGCTTGCCCAGGTCCACGTCCAGGCCCTCGGCGGCGCCCATCAGGCGGGCCAGGGCGGGGCCGCCGAGCGCGGCGTCGGGGTCGCCGGTCCCGGCGGCGCGCTCGACGTGCGCGACGAGGTCGGCGTGGGCCTTCAGGGCGGCCTCGTGGGTGACGCCGGCGGCCAGGCCCTTGACGGCGCCGAGCAGGGAGCGCGCGACGGGGGCGCTGACCTGGTCGAGGGAGGCGATCGCGTGAGAGACGGCCTCGGGCCACAGCGCGAGGTGAGCGGCCCTGGCGGCGGCGCGTTCGGCCTCGGGGGCGTAGTCGCGGTCGTAGCAGGCCAGGTCGAGGTTGGACAGGTGGATGAGCGGGTTCTTGCGGTGCAGCTCCAGCTCGCCGAGCTGGACGCGCAGGCTCTCCTCGAACACGCCCAGGTGCCGCGCGTCGTACGGGTCGGCGGGGGCGTCGCCCTGGCCAAGGCGGGCCAGCCCGGCGCGGACGCCCTCGGGCGACAGGTCCTGGACGGCGCCGTCGTACTCGTGCCTGCCGCTGGCCTCCCGGGCTTCGGCCATGATCAGATCGGTGATCGCGCGGAGTCTGGGCTGGAGTTCGGTCATGACTCGGGAGGATAAGGGAGGACAAGCCGGATGAACATCCGCCGACGGGGCACATGGTGGACGTGAGCTGGGATGTCCGGGCGCTCGACCTGTTGCAGGCGGGGCCGCCCACACCGCTGATCGAGTTCCCCGCCGGGACGCCGGGGGTTCGCCTGCTGCTCAAGGACGAGTCCGCGCAGCCGACCGGGAGCCTGCGGCACCGGCATGCCCGCGCGCTGTTCCGGCAGGGGGTGCTCGACGGGCTGATCACCCGGGGGACGACCGTGGTGGAGGCCACGGGCGGGAACGCCGCCGTGGCGCAGGCATGGTTCGCCCGGCGGCTCGCGCTGCCGTACGTGGTGATCATGCCGGGGAAGCGGTCGGAGGAGCGGGCGCGGCCGGTGGAGGAGCTCGGCGGGGAGTGCCGGTTCGTGTCGCCGCCCGCGGCGATCTACGACGTGGCGCGGGAGGTGCCGGGGCACTTCCTCGACCAGTTCGGGCGGGCCGCCGAGCATGACCTCGCCACCGAGCTGTGCGCCCAGGTACGTCCGGACTGGGTGGTGGTGGGGGCCGGGACGGGCGCCACGTCGGCGACGCTGGGCCGCGTGCGCCGGGAGAGCGCCGGGGGCGAGGGGCCCCGGGTGGCCGTGGCGGATCCGGAGAACTCCGCCTATTTCCCCGGATGGACGCTGGACGTGCCCGACTACGCCACCGGGATGCCGTCGCGGATCGAGGGGATCGGGCGGCCCAGGATCGAGCCGGGGTTCCGGCCCGACCTCGTCGACCTGGTCATCCCGGTGCCCGACGCGGCGAGCGTGGCGGCGGCGCGGCTCATCCGCGAGGTGACCGGGCTGCCGGTGGGCGGGTCGTCGGGCACGGCGCTGTGGGCGGCGCTGGAGCTGGCGGAGCGGATGCGCGGGCGGGGCGAGAGCGGGACGGTGGTGTCGGTGCTCGGCGACGCCCAGGAGCGGCATCTGGCGACTTTTCATGACGACGGGTGGGCCGCCGCCAAGGGCCTGGACGTCCGGGGCTTCGAGGAGCGCCTGCGCGACCGTACGGGACTCACCCCAATGGGTGGCTGACCCAGACGTTCGGCTCGACGTAGACGGCGTAGTCCTGCTCCACGACGCAGTGGACGGGGCTCAGCGCGCCGGGGACCTCGATCGCGCCGGTGCGGTCGAACGGCAGGCCGGTCCAGCCGCGCCACTCGGCGAGCGTGCCCGGGACGACCATCGAGCGCGGCGCCACCTTGACGATCTTCCCGCCGGCACGTACGTGGACACGCAGCCAGGCGTCGTACGGGAGGCCGTCGGGGCGGGTGCGGAAGGCGTACTCGGACATGGGGGTGTGCGGTTCGAGGTGCTTCCGGTTGGGCCGCACGGGGGCGACGAGCTCGGTGAAGCCGCGTTCGGCGGCGTGCCTGCGCATGGCGGCGACCATGCGCGGGGACAGGCCGGTGCCGAGCAGGTCGCTGCGGACGGTGATCTCCAGGGCGGAGATCCGGGTGGGCGTCGTGCCGCGCTCGCGGCCCAGCCAGGCGCGCCGGATCACGCCGTCCCAGCCGTCGTCGGGCAGCTCGGCGGACTCGCCGAGCGCGAACGGCACCATGCAGCCCCGCGCCGCCAGCCGCCCCGGCTCCTCGTCGCTGTCGGCCACCAGGACGTAGTCCGGGTAGGCGCGCACGCAGATCCCGTAGTAGAGGTCCGCGATGGGGTCGTTCAGCACGAACTCCTGCCAGGAGCTGTCCATGTTCCACAGCGACTCGGCGAACTCGGGACGCTCGGCCAGCGTCGTGATCCGGAGGGTCATGGGGATGAATGTTACATATCGGACGGCCGCTGGATCGGCTGATGCTCGGCCTTGAAGATCAGCGTGGTGTGCAGGTGGACGATCTCCGGCCGGATCAGGAACCGTTCCAGGCAGAGCCGGTGCAGGTGGTCGGCGTCGGCCACGGCCACGTGCACCAGGAAGTCCTCCGCGCCCGCCACGTGGAAGAGCGTGATCGTCTCCGGCAGGCCGAGCACGAACGAGCGCAACGGGTCCACGAGCTGGCTGGTGTGCGGGCGCACCCGCAGCGCGAGCAGCGCCTGGAGCGGGCGGCCGAGCCTGGCGGTGTCGACCGAGGCGCGGAACCCGGTGATGATGCCCCGGCGGCGCAACGAGCGGACCCGTTCGAGCGCGGTGGAGGGCGCGACGCCGAGCCGCGCGGCCAGATCCTTGTTGGGCAGCCGCGCGTCCCTCTGCAATTCGGCGAGGATCGCCAGATCGACCGTATCCAGTTCGGCGTTCTGCATGGATGCCGCCCTTCGATTCGGTCAGGCTAGCTGTAGACCGACGAAGTCATCAATATCCCGAAATATGTGGAACATTGAGGAGTTCACCGAAGCGGCCGGCATCACGGTCGGCGAGCTGGCCGCGTACGTCGACGTGAGCCAGCGGGGCGAGGCCCCGGTGCTGCGGCGCACGCCGCCACGCGAGCTGGCCGAGCGGCTGGGCCTGCGGGACCTGATCGTGAAGGGCGGGCTGACGCCCGACGCCTACCGGGGCTTCCTGCGGACGTTCCTGGAGGAGGGCACCAGGCTTCACCATCCCGGCTTTCTCGCCCATCAGGTCGCCTCGCCGGACTTCCCGGCCGCGCTCGCCGACTTCATACACGGCGCCACGAACAACCCGATGGCCGTCTACGAGATGGGCGCGGCGGCGGCCACGGTGGAGTTCGAGGTGCTGCGCTGGATGCTGGGCAAGGTGGGCTTCCCGGCGGGCGGCGGCGTGCTGACGCACGGCGGCTCGCTGGCGAACCTGACCGCGCTGCTGGCGGCGCGGGCGCGGGCGGTTCCGGACGCCTGGGACGACGGCGTGCCGGGCGACCTGGTGATCCTGGCCCCGCCGGCGGCGCACTACTCGATCGCGCGGGCGGCGTCGATCCTCGGGCTGGGGCAGCGGGCGCTGGTCCCGCTGGAGACGGACGCGCTGGGGCGGATCGACCCCGCCAAGCTGCCCGACCTCTCCGGCAAGAGGGTGATGGCCCTGGTCGCGTCGGCCTGCGCCACCGGCACCGGCCTGTACGACGACCTGCGCGCCATCGGCGCCTGGTGCCGCGAGCACGGCGTCTGGTTCCACGTGGACGCCGCGCACGGCGCCTCGGCCCTGCTGTCGGACCGCCACGCGCACCTGCTCGACGGGATCGAGCTGGCCGACTCGGTCGTCTGGGACGCGCACAAGATGCTGCGCACCTCGTCACTGGCCGCCGCCGTGCTCGTGCGGCGCGAGGCCGACCTGGACGCCGCCTTCAAGCAGGAGGCCAGCTACCTCTTCTACGGCGACCAGGGCTTCGACCTCATCACCCGCACGGTCGAGTGCACCAAGGCCGAGCTCGGGCTGAAGATCTTCCTGAACCTGGCCTGGCGCGGCGAGCGCGGCCTGGGCGAGTACGTGGCCGGGCGGTACGACACCGCGCACCGGTTCTGGGAGCTGGCCCGCGACCGGCCCGGCTTCACGGCGCCGTACGAGCCGCAGAGCAACATCGTCTGCTTCCGCCACGGCGACGGCGACCAGGCGGCGATCCGGGAGCGGCTGATGCGCGGCGGCTCCTTCCACCTGAGCTCCACCGAGCTGGACGGCGTCCGCCACCTGAGGATCACCGTGATGTCCCCGGCGACGGACGACCGCGCGCTCGTGGCGCTGCTGGACGAGATAGCGGCCCTGTGAGTCAGCGGCAGGCGACGCCGGTCAGGTCGAGCCTGCCGTTGTAGTCGGTGCCGGGACCGGTGTGGTCGCCGTGGCGGGCGCGGACGCTCACGCACAGGTTCTTGCCGTAGACCTTGACCGGGCCCGCGTAGTACTTGAAGCGGCCCTGGTCCTCGTCGTAGTTGTTCTTCCAGTTGTCCTCGGCCCAGCGGGAGTTGTACATCTCCAGCCACATGGGCGTCTTCTCGCCGTAGCGGGCGCCCTTGCGCTTGACCAGGGCCGCGCAGTTCCACCCCGTGCTCGCGTCGTAGTAAAGCTTGACGTCGCTGCGGTAGTAGGTGGAGCCGTCGAGCGCGTCCTTCATCGGCACCTTCCAGCTCCCGACGAGCGTGCCGCTGCAGCCGTACGCCGCCGCGCCGGCCGCCGTGGGCGTGGCCAGGTGCAGCGCCAGGACGGCCACCCCCGCGAGCGAAGCGGTCATCGTTCTTTTGAACACCATGAATCCCCCAAAAGAGTCAAAAGACTCTTCCAGGGTTAACAAACGCCGACTGCCCCCGTCAAACTCACTTCAGCCGCAGCCTCTTCATCGTCTTGAGCGTCGTCACCAGCACCTCGGACCACTTCTCGTACGTCAGGTCGAACGGCGGCTCGAACCCCAGCCAGCTCGCCTGCGAGGCCACGGTCTGCGCCTCGGTGTAGCGCAGCAGCCCCTCGGCGCCGTGCCTGCGCCCCAGGCCGGACGCCTTCATCCCGCCCATCGGCGCGTCATAGGAGGCGTACGCGGCCCCGTACCCCTCGTTGATGTTGACCGTGCCCGCGTCGAGGCGGGCGGCGAACGCGCGGCCGCGCGCCGGGTCGCCGGTCCACACGGCGGCGTTCAGCCCGTAGACGGTGTCGTTGGCCAGCTCGACCGCCTGGTCCTCGGTGTCGTACGGGTAGAGCGCGACCACCGGGCCGAACGTCTCGTTGCGGCACAGCTCCATGTCCTCGGTGACGCCGGTCAGCACGGTCGGCTCGTAGAACAGCGGCCCGAGGTCGGGCCTGGCCCGGCCGCCGGCCAGCACGGTCGCGCCGCGCGCCACCGCGTCGTCGACGTGCGCGGCGACCGCGTCGAGCTGCCGCCGGAAGGTGAGCGAGCCCATCTGGACCGACCAGTCGCGCCCCGGCCCCACCTTCAGGTTGCCGACCTGCCGGGCGAACCGGGAGGCGAACGCCTCGAACATGGACGAGGGCACGTAGATCCGCTCGATCGACATGCAGAACTGCCCGGCGTTGGCGAAGCTCGCCCGCACCGCGCCGAGCACGGCCTGGTCCAGGTCGGCGTCGTCGAGGACCACCATCGGGTTCTTGCCGCCCAGCTCCAGCGAGCAGCCGATGAGCCGCTTGGCCGCCTTCTCGGCGACCTTCCTGCCGCCGCGCGTGGAGCCGGTGAAGGCCACGTAGTCGGCGCCGTCGAACAGCGCGTCACCGATGACGTCGGGCTCACCGAGCACGATCTGCCAGATCTCGCGCGGCATGCCGAGCTCCACGAGCAGGTCGACGGCCCACCGGGTGGACAGCGCGGTCTGCGTGTCGGGCTTGTGCACCAGCGCGTTGCCGGCCAGCAGCGCGGGCACCGCGTCGGTGACGCCGAGGGCCAGCGGGTAGTTCCACGGGGTGATCAGCGCGACCACGCCCTTGGGCCGGCGCAGCTCGGCGACCCTCGTCGCGACGGGGAAGATGCCTTTGCGCCGCTGCGGCGCGAGCAGCCCGGCGGCGCGGCGCGCGTAGTAGAGCGTGCAGCCGGCGACGTCGAGCACCTCCTCGAAGGCGTGCTTGCGGGCCTTGCCGGTCTCGTCCTGGAGCAGGTCGAGGATCTCGTCGCGCCGGTCCAGCAGGGCGTCGTGCAGCAGCAGGAACGGCCGCGCCCGCTCGGCGACCGGCCGCGCCGCCCACTCCGCCTGCGCCTCCCTGGCCCGCCGGTACGCCTCGCGCACGTCGTCGGCGCCGGACAGGCTCAGCTCGGCGAGGGTCTCACCGGTGAAGGGGGCAGTGATCCGCTGGGTGCCGCCGCTGGTCGTCAGGTGCATGGCGAAAGGATATTCGGTGAACCTACCGGCGGGTAGTTTTTGCCCTCTCCTGACCTGGGACAGAATTCGTTCATGCCAGACATAGCGCCACTCAGAGCCGGAGACCCGCCCAGCATCGGCGGACTGGAGCTGCTGGGCCGTCTGGGCGAGGGCGGGCAGGGCGAGGTCTTCCTGGCCAGGGACCCCTCGGGCACCCAGGTCGCGGTCAAGTGGCTGCGCCCCGAGTCCGCCGGCGACGAGGTGAGCGTCGGGCGGTTCCTGCGCGAGGTCCAGGTGGCCCAGCAGGTGGCGCCGTTCTGCACCGCGGCGGTCCTCGGCACCGGCGTCGAGCACGACAGGCCCTACATCGTCAGCGAGTTCATCGAGGGCCCGTCGCTCCAGCGGGTCGTCCAGCAGGAGGGGCCGCGCGCCGGGTCGGCGCTGCACCGGCTGGCCATCGGCACCGCGACCGCGCTGGCCGCGATCCACCAGGCCGGGATCGTGCACCGCGACTTCAAGCCGGCCAACGTCATCCTGGGCGCCGACGGGCCCCGGGTGATCGACTTCGGCATCGCGCGGGCGCTCGACGCGACCTCGACGATCAGCAACATGCCGGTCGGCACGCCGTCCTACATGCCGCCGGAGCAGGTCCTGGGACACCAGGTGGGCCCGGCGGCCGACATGTTCTCGTGGGCGGGCACGATGGCCTACGCCGCGTCGGGGCGGGCCCCGTTCGGCAGCGACACCATGCCCGCGGTGATCAACCGGGTGCTCAACCAGCCGCCCGACCTCATCGAGCTCGACGGCACGCTGCGCGAGGTCGTGCTGGCCTGCCTGAGCAAGGACCCGGCGCAGCGGCCCACCGCCGAGCAGGTGATCATGCGGCTGCTCCAGCGGCCGATGGCGCCGGGGTCCGGCATCCTCGCGCAGGGCTCGGCGGCCTCGGCCGCCGGCCCGGTCCACGCCCCCTCCCCCGCCCCCGCCCCTCAGCATGCGCAGCCGTGGGCGCCGCCGGGCCCCTACCAGCCGGTCACCCATCCGAGCGGCCGTCCGCAGCCACGCCGCCGCTCGTCCAGGACGGCGCTGATCATGGGGGTGACGCTGGGCTGCGCGCTGCTGCTGCTGGCCGGCATCGTAACGATCATCCGGCTCGACAGGGCCACGGTGGCCGCCACGCAGTCGCCCTCCCCCGGCCGGTCCGGCTCCGCCCGGACCACTGACCCGCCGGCGCCGGAGCGCACGGCGGTCACGGCGGTCCCGGCCAGGGGCACGGCCAGGGCGCTGCCGGGCGCCTCGGCGACGGTCTACGAGCACCCGTCCGACGCGATCACGCTCACCTCGTACGAGGTCTACAACGAGTCGGGCAAGGAGTGGACGGACTACGCGAGAAAGTCGTTACGCGGAAAATTCGCCAAATATCCGCGCAACAAGGAGTCGATGGTCTCCCCCGACGGCCGCTACCTGGCGGCGCGCGGCAAGGAGTTCAACTCTGACAGCTACGACTACATCGACATCATCGACCAGAAGACCGGCGAGAAGACCACGGTCACGACGGTGAAGGCGCCACTGGAGAGCACGATCCGGTCGTGGTCCCAGGACGGCACCAAGATCCTGCTCAACATCGAGGAGGAGACCGGCGACGAGTGGTACTACATCGGCTTCGCCGTCGTCGACGTCGCCGGCCGGTTCCCCAAGCTGTCGCTGGTGCGTGACAGGCAGGTCCGCGAGACCGGCTTCGGCTGGGACGGCGAGGAGCGGGGCGCGGTCAACGTCTACGGCGGCAAGAACAAGGGCCTGCGCTTCTACGACGCCGCCGGCAGGAAGCTGCGCGACGTCCCCCGCATCGGCGAACTCGCGTCGGGCACGTCGGCCATGTTCTCCCCCTCGGGCGCGCTGTTCGTCACCAACTGCCCCGGCGGCGGCGACGGCGACCACTGCGTGTGGGACTCCAGGACGGGCAAGCGCTCGCGCGCCTTCACCTCCGACTGCGACAAGGTCCTCGGCTGGTACGACGAGAAGCACCTCTACTGCTGGGAGCAGGACAACGAGGCCAGGGACGCGGTCCAGGTGGTCGACTTCCGGGGCAAGCTGGTGCGCAAGCTGCTCGACATCGCCGAAGACGTCGATTTCAGCCCGATCTACACGGTCAATCCCCGCTGACCCGTGAACCGGCCGGGCGTCCGATCCGTGAAGGAGGTCATGAAGACCCCGATCCGCCCGGTCATCGCCGTCGCGGCCCTCGCGACGGCCCTGGCCGCCTGCACCACCCCCACCCCGGCCGGCCCGCCGACCGTCGAGAAGACGCGGCTGGGAGCCGTCCGCCTGGTCGCCTACAGCGGCTGCGACGACCTGCTCGCCGGCCTGCGCGAGAAGGCCGCCGAGAACGTCGGCCCGTGGGGCTTCGGCGGCGGACCCGTCATGTTCAAGGCGGAGGACCGGGCGGCGGTCACCCAGGAGAGCGACGTCGCCCAGACCCCCGACCACTCCACCACGAACGTGCACGAGGCGGGCGTGGACGAGCCGGACCTGGTCAAGACCGACGGCGATCGCGTCTTCACCGTCAACGGCGGCACCCTGCGCGTCATCGACACCGCGACCAGGAAGGTCACCGCCACGCTCGACCTGGCCGACACCGAGGAGCGCGGCTACGCGCCCAGCAGCCTGCTCGTCTCCGGCGACCGGGCGCTGGTGATGTTCCAGGGCGGCCCGGCCCTCTACCGCGGCTTCGCCCCCGTCGGCGACACCCGCTACGTGCTCGTGGACCTGGCCGGGCAGCCGAAGGTCCTCGGCTCGGTCACGCCGGAGGGCTCCCACGTCGACGCCCGCATGGTCGGCTCGACCGTCCGGCTGATCACCCGCAGCCAGCCCGACATCACGTTCCCGCAGCCCAAGGACACCATGCCGGAGGCCGAGCGGACCAAGGTCAACCAGCAGGCGATCCGCCAGGCCCCGGCCGACGCCTGGCTGCCCGAGATCGAGATCACCGACGCCGCCGGGGCCACGACCAAGAAGCGGGTGCCGTGCGAACGGGTCAGCCACCCGGACGACTACACCGGCACCTCGCTGCTGACCGTGCACACGCTCGACCTCGCGCAGGGGCTCACCGCCGCCGGCACCGACCCGATCAGCCTCGCCGCCGACGGCGACATCGTGTACGGCACCGGCCGCAGCCTGTACGTGGCCAGCAACCCGCGCTGGTGGTCGCCCATCGCCGTCGCCCTCAGCGACACCCCGGTGCCGCCCGCCGACGAGCCGACGCCCACGGAGCCGAAGCTGCCGCCGGAGGAGACCGAGGTGCACCGCTTCGACACCGGCGGCCCCGGCGCCCCCGCGTACGTGGCCTCCGGGAAGGTGCCCGGCCGGCTGCTCAACCAGTATTCGCTCTCCGAGCACGAGGGCCGCCTGCGCGTGGCCACCACGCTCAACTCGGCCGACGCCAAGACGAGCTCCAGCAGCGTGCACGTGCTCGACGCCGCGACACTGGCCGAGGTCGGCAAGGTCGGCGGCCTGGGCGGCGGCGAGCGCATCTACTCCGTCAGGTTCATCGGCCCGGTCGGCTACGTCGTCACCTTCCGCCAGGTGGACCCGCTCTACACGCTGGACCTGCGCGACCCGGCCGCCCCCAAGGTCACCGGCGAGCTGAAGATCACCGGCTACTCGGCGTACCTGCACCCGGCGGGCGACGGCCGGCTGATCGGCATCGGCCAGGAGGCGAGCGAGGAGGGCCGCACCCGCGGCACCCAGGTCTCGCTGTTCGACGTGGCCGACCCCGCCAAGCCGGCCAGGCTGTCGCAGTTCTTCCAGAAGAACTCCGGCTCCGAGGCCGAATGGGACCCGCACGCGTTCCTCTACTGGCCCAAGACCGGCACCGCGGTCATCCCGCTCAGCAGCTACGCCGAGGGCGACCAGCGGACGGGCGCGATGGTGCTGAAGATCACCGACACGGAGATCGCCAAGGTCGGGCTGATCGAGCACCCGGCCCCGCGCGGCGAGTCCTACCAGCCGGGCATCCAGCGCTCGATGATCATCGGTGACGCCATCTGGACGTTCTCCGCCACGGGAGTCCAGGTCAACGACGCCGCCACGCTCGCCGAACGGAGCTGGATCCCGCTCGGGTCATGACCGCTCGGGCGCGGCCACCGGCACGATCTCGGGCGCGCCCAGCCTGATCGCGTCGGCCGCGTGGTCGGTGTCCTGCTCCTGCGACAGCCGCTCGGCCTCCACCCGCTTGGTGAAGTACTCGACCTCCCGCTTGACCTGCTCGCCGTCCCAGCCCAGCGGCCCGGCGAGCAGCTCGGCGGCCTCCTGCGCCACCGCCAGGCCGCGGTGGAAGGTCTCGATCGAGATGTGCGTACGGCGTGTCAGCACGTCGTTGAGATGCCGGGCGCCCTCGTGGGTGGCGGCGTGCACCACCTCGGCGCGCAGGTAGTCGTCGGCCCCGGACAGCGGCCTGGCCAGCGACGGGTCCTCGTCGATCAGCTCCAGCACCTCGTCGATGAGCGAGCCGTAGCGCTGGAGCAGGTGCTCGATCCTGGCCACGTGCAGCCCCGACTCGTGCGCGAGCCGGTGCCTGGCGTTCCACAGCGCCTGGTAGCCCTCCGCCCCGGCCAGCGGGATCCGGTCCGTGCACGAGCGCGGCACCCGCTGGTCCAGGCCGTGCGCCACGGCGTCGACGGCGTCCTTGGCCATGACCCGGTACGTCGTGTACTTGCCGCCCGCGATCATCACCAGCCCCGGCACCGGGTGCGCCACCACGTGCTCGCGCGACAGCTTGGACGTCTCGTCCGACTCGCCCGACAGCAGCGGGCGCAGCCCCGCGTAGACGCCCTCCACGTCGTCCCTGGTCAGCGGCACCGACAGGACGGCGTTGACGTGGTCGAGCAGATAGTCGATGTCGGCCCGGGACGCCGCCGGGTGCGCCTTGTCGAGCGTCCACTCGGTGTCGGTGGTGCCGATGATCCAGTGCCTGCCCCACGGGATCACGAACAGCACGGACTTCTCCGTACGCAGGATGAGCCCCGTCAGGGAGTGGATGCGGTCACGCGGCACCACCAGGTGGATGCCCTTGGACGCGCGCACGTGGATCTGCCCGCGCCCGCCCACCAGCTCCTGGATGTCGTCGGTCCACACGCCGGTGGCGTTGACCACCTGCTGCGCCCGCACGTCCAGCTCGTCGCCGGTCTCCAGGTCGCGCACCCGCACCCCGGTCACCCGCTCGCCCTCGCGCAGGAACCCGACCGCCTGGGCGCGCGGCGCCACCTGCGCGCCGTAGGTGGCGGCGGTGCGCAGCATCGTCATCACGTACCGGGCGTCGTCGACCTGCGCGTCCCAGTACTGCACGGCGCCGGTGAACGCGGTGCGCTTGAGCGCCGGGGCCAGCCGCAGCGCCCGGCTCCTGGACAGGTGCCGGTGTCCCGGCACGCCCCTGGTCAGCCCGGTGGCGAACCCGAGCGTGTCGTAGAGCGCCACCCCGGCCCCCACGTACGGGCGCTCCCAGCCGAAGTGGGTCATCGGGAACAGGAACGGCACCGGCCGCACCAGGTGGGGGGCGATCCGCTGGAGCAGCAGGGCGCGCTCCTGAAGGGCCTCCCTGACCAGCTCGAAGTTGAGCTGTTCGAGATAGCGCAGGCCGCCGTGGATCAGCTTGGACGAGCGTGAGGAGGTGCCCGAGGCGAAGTCGCGGGCCTCGACCAGGCCCACCTCCAGGCCGCGCGTGGCGGCGTCGAGCGCGATGCCCGCGCCGACCACGCCGCCGCCGACCACGACCACGTCCAGCTCGCGCGCGGCCATCGTCTCCAGCGCCGCGCCGCGCTCGGCGGGCCCCAGCCGGGCCACGCCCCTTCCCGCCGCCATGACTCCCCCTGGGTATGGGCTGCATTGATCCCATACTTACCCGTTCAACCCCGGATCACCTGCCCCCGGGGTGGTCAGTGGTCAGGCGCGGATCACCTTGACGCCGGCTTCGGTGAGGGCGGCGGCGGAGTCGTCGGGGAGCAGGGCGTCGGTGACGAGCGTGTCGATCTGCTCGATGGGGCAGATACGGGAAAATGCCCTCTTACCGATTTTTGAGGAATCCGCCACCACCACGACGTGCCCGGCCCGGCTGATGAGCTGATGGTTGACCGCCGCCTCACCCTCGTGATGCGCCGACGCGCCCAGCGTCACGTCCAGACCGTCGACGCCGAGGAAGGCCACGTCCATCGTCACCTGGTCGAGCACCCCGGAGGCGAGCGGGCCGATCAGCTCGTAGGACTGCTGCCTGGCCACCCCGCCCGTGACGACGATCTTGACGTGGCGGCGCACGGTCAGCTCGGCGGCGATGTTGAGCGCGTTGGTGACGATCGTGAAGCCCGACTCCAGCGTGGCCTGCGTGGCGAGGGTGCGGGCCAGCTCGGAGGTGGTGGTGCCGCCGTTCATGCCGACGACCGCGCCTGGCCGGACGAGCTCGGCGGCGGCAGCGGCGATGCGCTGTTTCTCGTCGGCGTGCCTGGCCGTCTTGTAGCGCAGCGGGAGGTCGTAGCTGACGCTCTGGGCGACCGCGCCGCCGCGCGTGCGCATGAGCATCTGCTGCTGCGCGAGCTGGTCGAAGTCGCGGCGGATCGTCGCGGTGGAGACGTCGAGCGCCTGGGCCGCCTCCTCGACGGTCAGGCGGCCTTCCTGGCTGAGCAGCTCGAGAATCGCGTTCCACCGATCGTAACGGGACACGATCAGCCTCCCTTCGCCAGATCCGTCAGGGGGCAAGCGTGGCACAGCCGCGGGGATCCGAGCCACCGGTGTCCATTACTGCTCTATTCTGCTATAAACAACGCAGAAACGAACATCCGGAGGTAAGCGTTGTCCACCCATACCGAGGCCGAGATCGCGTCCCAGCCCGAGTGCTGGCGCCGTGCCGTCGCCGCCGTCCCGGCGGGCGCGCTGCCCCAGCCGGGCGAGCGGGTCGCCGTCGTCGGCTGCGGCACCTCCTGGTTCATCGCGATGGCCTACGCCGCGCTGCGCGAAGGCGCCGGGCAGGGCGAGACCGACGCGTTCGCCGCGTCCGAGGTCCCCGCCGGGCGGCGCTACGACCGCGTGCTCGCGCTCACCCGGTCGGGCACCACCACCGAGGTGCTCGACCTGCTCAACCGGATCGACATCCCGGCCACGGCCATCACCGCCGACCCCGAGACGCCGATCAGGACCGCCGCCGACGAGCTCGTCGTGCTCGACTACGCCGACGAGCGGTCGGTCGTGCAGACCCGATTCGCCACCACCCAGCTCGCGCTGCTGCGCGCCAGCCTCGGCGAGGACCTGAGCCAGGCCATCGCCGACGCCGAGCTCGCCCTGGCCGAGCCGCTGCCGGACGAGCTGGTCGCCGCCGAGCAGTTCACGTTCCTGGGCTCCGGCTGGTCGGTCGGCCTGGCCCAGGAGGCCGCGCTGAAGATGCGCGAGGCGTCCCGCTCGTGGACGGAGGCGTACCCGGCGATGGAATACCGCCACGGCCCCATCAGCATCGCCGGGCCCGGCCGCGTCACCTGGATGCTCGGCACCGCCCCCGAGGGCCTGCGCGCGCAGGTCGAGGCCACCGGCGGCACGTTCGTGGAGAGCGGGCTCGACCCGATGGCCGAGCTGATCCGGGCCCAGCGGGTCGCGGTGGCCCGCGCGTTCGCCCGCGGACTGAACCCCGACGAGCCCATGCACCTCACGCGATCTGTGATCCTTTCTCCATGAGCCTTACTCTCGCCGACGCCCGCATCGTGACCCCCGAGGGAGTGCACGAGGGGTGGCTGACCATCGAAGACGGCAGCATCACGCACGTCGGTCACGGAAGCGCCCCCCGCCCGGGTCACAGCCTGGGCGGGCGGCACGTCGTGCCCGGCTTCGTCGACATGCACAACCACGGCGGCGCGGGCGGGTCGTTCCCGACCGGCGAGCAGGAAGAAGCACGTGAGGCGGTGGCGCTGCACGAGCGCCACGGCACCACGACCCTGGTGGCCAGCCTGGTCACCGACTCGATCGACCGGCTGTCCGCCGCCGCCTCGTCGCTGGCCGACCTGTGCGACGACGGCCTGCTGGCCGGCATCCACTTCGAGGGCCCCTACATCGCCAAGTCGCGCTGCGGCGCGCACAACCCGGCGCTGCTGCGCGAGCCGTCGCCGCAGGAGTTCTCCGGGCTGCTCAAGGCCGGGCGCGGGCACGTGCGCATGCTGACCATCGCCGCCGAGCTGCCCGGCGCGCTCGACACGATCAGGCTGGCCGTCTCCGAGGGCGTGATCGCGGCGCTCGGCCACACCAGCGCCGACTACGACCTGACCCGCGAGACGATCGAGGCCGGCGTCACCGTCGCCACCCACCTCTACAACGCGATGCCGCAGCTCGGCCACCGCGACCCGGGCCCGATCGCGGCCCTGCTGGAGGACGAGCGGGTCACGGTCGAGCTGATCAACGACGGCGTCCACGTGCATCCGGCCATGCTGAGGCTGGCCTGCGAGGTGGCCGGGCCGGGGCGCACGGCGCTGGTGACCGACGCGATGATGGCGGCCGGGCTCGGCGACGGCGAGTACGGGCTCGGGCCGATGGGCGTCCGCGTCCTCGACGGCGTCGCCCGCCTGGTCGAGGGCGGCTCGATCGCGGGTTCCACGCTGACCATGGACGTGGCGTTCCGGCGGGCCGTCCAGGACATGGGGCTGTCGCTGCCCGACGCGGCGCAGATCGCCTCGCTGACGCCGGCCCGGGTGCTCGGCCTGGCCGACCGGGCCGGCTCGATCGCCGTCGGCAAGTCGGCCGACCTGGTGGTGCTGACCGACGAGCTGGAGGTGGCCGGAGTGATGAAGCGCGGCGTCTGGATCACGGAGCCTCGATGATCCTCACCGTGACGCTCAACGCCGCCCTCGACGTGACCTACCAGGTGCCCGCCGTCGAGTGGGACGGGGTCAACCGGGTGGCCGCCGTGCACCGGCGGGCGGGCGGCAAGGGCGTCAACGTGGCCCGCGTGCTCGCGGCGCTCGGGCAGGAGGTGCTGGTCACCGGGCTGGCGGGCGGGCCGACCGGCCGGGCGATCGAGGCCGACCTGGGCGCGGCGGGGCTGCCCGCCGCGCTGGCGCCGATCGCCGGGGAGTCGCGCACCACGCTCGCGGTGTCGCAGCCCTCCGGCGCGACGCTGTTCAACGAGCCCGGGCCCCGGGTCTCCGAGGACGAGCTGGGAGATTTCCTGACTCACTATGAGTCGCTGCTCGACGGCGCGCGGGCGGTGGTCATCTCCGGGAGCCTGCCGCAGGGCGTCCCCGCCGACGTCTACGCCAGGCTCGCCGCCGTCGCCGCCGCCCGCGGCGTGCCGGCGATCGTCGACGCCGACGGCGAGCCGCTCAGGCACGCGCCCGGCGGCCGGCCCGCCGTCGTCAAGCCCAACGCCGAGGAGCTGGCCAGGGCCGTCCCGCACGGCACCCCCGAAGAAGGCGCCCAGGCGCTGCGCGAGCGGGGCGCCGAGGCCGTCGTCGTCTCCCAGGGCGAGGCGGGCCTGCTGGCGGTCACCGCCGGGGGCGTCCTGCGGGCGCGCATGCCGTACAAGGTCGAAGGCAACCCCACGGGGGCCGGCGACGCGCTGGTGGCCGGGCTCGCGCTCGGCCTGGTGGAACGGTCGCCGTGGCCCGAGCGGCTGCGGCGGGCGGCGGCGCTGGGCGCCGCCGCCGTGGCCGCGCCCGTCGCGGGCGACTTCGACCGCGACGTGTACGCGCACGTCCACCCCCTCATCGAGATCGTGTAGAAGGAGCCCGTCATGCCGCTCGCCGGAATCGGCGACATCGTCCGTGAGTCACCCGCCGGGGTGGGCGCGTTCAACGTCATCCAGCTGGAGCACGCCACCGCCATCGTCGCGGGCGCGGAGGCCCTCGGCCTGCCGGTGGTGCTCCAGATCAGCGAGAACTGCGTCCGCTACCACGGCGCGCTGGAGCCGATCGCGCTCGCCTCGCTCGCGGTCGCCCGCCGCGCGGAGGTCCCGGTCGCGGTGCACCTGGACCACGCCACCGACCGCGCGCTCGTCGAGGAGGCCGTCACGCTCGGGATCGGCTCGGTCATGTACGACGCCTCCGCGCTGCCCGACGAGGCGAACGTGGCCGCCACCGCCGAGGTGACCGCCTGGTGCCACGAGCGCGGCGTCTGGGTGGAGGCCGAGCTGGGCGAGGTCGGCGGCAAGGACGGCGTGCACGCCCCCGGCGCCCGCACCAAGCCGCACGAGGCGGCCGACTACGTGGCCAGGACCGGCGTCGACGCGCTGGCCGTGGCCGTCGGCACCTCGCACGCGATGACCACCAAGGACGCCGTGCTCGACCTGGGCCTCATCGGCGAGCTGCGGGCCGCCCTGCCGGTGCCGCTGGTGCTGCACGGCTCGTCCGGCGTGCCCGACGAGATCCTGCGCGAGGCGGTGCGCCAGGGCATGAAGAAGGTCAACATCGCCACCCACCTGAACAAGGCGTTCACCGGCGCGATCCGCGACTACCTGGACCACGACGGCAAGGTCGTCGACCCGCGCAAGTACGTCAAGGCCGGCCGCGACGCGGTGTCGCGCGAGGTCAGCCACCTGCTCGGGGTGCTCGCGGGCTGAGCCGCCTCACGCCTCCAGCACGGCGAGGACCCGCTCGACCTGGCGGCGGAAGGTGCCGGGCGGGTTGCGCGGGCCCTCCCCCGACAGCAGGAACAGCCAGGTGAGCGCGTGGAGCCTGCTGCACTCGCGCAGCCGGGCCCGCTCGGCGGCGGTGAGCTCGACGTGGCGCAGGACGTCGACCTCGCCGTCGACCCACATGGAGACGTGCTGCGACAGCTCCGCCAGCTCGTAGACGCGGTCGCTGCGGCCGGAGTCCTCGAAGTCGACGATCCGCACCCGTTCGCCGTCCCACAGGAAGTTGGCCAGGTTGCCGTCACCGGCGCCGAGCACCGGCGGGTCGCCCTCGCTCGGCCGCCACCGCTCCAGCCACCGGCAGCCCTCGCTCACGGCGCGGTCGGCCGCCGGGTCCCTGGGCTGCCACTGCTCGCACCATTGCCTGACCTGACCGGCCAGCGCCTGCGGGCCCCAGCGGCGTACGGGCACACCGGCGAGGACCTGCGGCGGGACGGCGGCGTGCAGCTCGGCGAGCGCGGCGGCCAGGTCGGCGGCGTGCGCGGGCGCGTCGGCCAGGCCGCGCAGCGGGACGCCGTCGATGCGGGACATGATCACGCCGCCCTCGTTGGAGATGGGCCGGGGCGCGAGTCCGGGCGCGTA
Source organism: Nonomuraea sp. NPDC049725 (assembly GCF_040674795.1). Lineage (NCBI taxonomy): Bacteria > Bacillati > Actinomycetota > Actinomycetes > Streptosporangiales > Streptosporangiaceae > Nonomuraea > Nonomuraea sp. NPDC049725. The sequence continues at coordinate 423,289 of NZ_JBFANJ010000006.1, forward strand.
GCGGGCCAGCAGGGTCAGTGCCCGCCACTCGCGCTCGGCCGCGCCCGGCTTCTCCTCCTTGTAGCGCTTGGTGACGACGTCGCCCCGCACCTCGACCGCGTGCGTCCCCTGGAGATCGGCCATCTTCGCATGCTAGGTGGTCAGGCGTAGTCCGGCACCATGGCGCCGGCCAGCCGCAGGTGCGGCGCGGCCTCGTCGGGCCGTCCCTGCCGCTGGAGCGTGCGCCCCAGCAGCTGGTGGACGTACGCGTCGTCGGGCGACAGCTCGACCAGGCGCTCCAGCGTGGCGCGGGCGCGCCCGAGCTGCGCCGAGGCGTAGTAGGCCCGGCCGGCGAGCATGAGCACGTTGCGGTCGTCGCCGTGCTCGCCGAGCAGCGGCCCGAGCAGCACCAGCGCGCCGAGCGGGTCGCGCTGGTCCAGCAGCGACTCGGCGTGCCGGTAGCGCTCGACCTCCTCGGGCAGCCGCCGCTCGGGGCCGTCGGCGCCCAGCACGAAGTCCCTGATGACCTCGGGCGACTGGGCCCCGGCCAGCGCCCGGCCGCCGACGACCAGCGTGGGCGAGGTGGCGACGCCCATGGCCTTGCCCCGGAGCAGGAGCTCGCGGACGAGCTGCTCCCCGGCGCCGTCGTCGAGCAGCGCGGCGCCCTCGGGGAAGCCGGCCTCGGCGGCGATCCGGTGCAGGACCTGGCGGTCGCTGATGTCGAGGCCGTCGATGAAGTGGGCCTTCATCACCAGCTCGGCCACGGCGTCCTGGTCGGCGCCGTGCTCGGCGGCCAGCGCGATCAGCCGGTGGGCGTCGTGGCTGCTGGCGCGCCAGGCGGGACCCCAGCGCCAGCCGAAGCCCTCCTCGGCGGCGATGAGCGACATCCGCACCCGGTTCTCCCCCGGGGTCAGGCCGGGGGCGCAGCGCTCCACCGCGGCGTCGACCATGGGGTCGGCCATCGCCTCCTCGTACGGGATCGCCTGGACGGGGGCCGTCGGGTCGATCCGGAACGGCCTCCAGACCACCTCGGCGTCCAGCCCTTCGAGGGCCTTCTCCAGGCGCCGCTTGCCGATGTACGCCCAGCCGCAGACCACGTCGGCCCAGATCTCGATTCGCATGACACCGACACTATGCGACAACTGTCAATTAAGCAACACATGTCGTATAGTGGGCGGCATGAACCCCGACGACCCGCGCGCCCAGCGCACCCGGGCCAGGCTGCACGCCGCCCTCCTCGACCTGGCGGCCGAACGCGAGCCCGGCTCGATCACGATCTCCGAGGTCGCCAAACGCGCCGAGGTCAACCGGGCCACCGTCTACCTGCACTATCCCGACGTCGACGCGCTGGCCGCCGACGCGCTGGAGGACGCGGTGGCCGAGGTCGCCCGCGCCGCCGCGCTCTGCCCGCTCGACGCGCCCCGCGACCGCGCCCCCGAGCCGCTCACCGCCCTGTTCGCGCACATCTCCGCCAGCGCCGCCCTCTACGCGTGCCTGCTCGGCAGCCCCCGCTGCACCTCCCGCCTGCGCGAACGCCTCACCGGCGAGCTGTCGGCCCGCTTCCGGCAGGGCTCCCGGCCGGCCGGCTTCGACGACGTGCCGCCCGACGTGCACGCCGCCTACCTGGCGGGCGCGCTCGTCGGCGTGATCGCCCACTGGGTGACCGGGCCCCGCGAAACCCCGGCCGGCGAGCTGGCCCTGGCGTTCTGGCGGCTCTTCCGCCCCTGAACCAGCGCCATGAACGCCCCCACCACGCACACCACCAGCCGCCGCCGCTCCTGCACGGCCCGGCGGGTCCGCCGCACCCGCCTGTCCTGGACTCCTCAGGCTGGTGAACGCACCATTCAATACCGAACACCTTGTTCCGTACCGAGAAGAGGACGTCATGGGATTGGGCAGGCTCCTGCACGACCACGCCGAGCACGCCGACGCGGGCGGCACCATCGACCACCCGCGCGCCTACGAGGTCGTCGCCTCGCTCGGCTACCCCGGCGGCCGCCGCGCCGCCTTCACCCGCGTCGCCACCCAGGCCAAGCCGCGGCCCGGCGACCGGATCCTCGACGTCGGCTGCGGCACCGGCTACCTCAGCCGCATCCTGTCGCCCGTCGCGGGCCCCGGCGGGCAGGTCACGGGCGTCGACCCGTCCCCCGCGATGATCGGCTACGCCCGCGACCGCGCCCCGGACAACTGCGAGTACGTCGTCGCCGGAGGGGAGGACCTGCCCTTCCCCGACGGCTCGTTCGACCTGGTCGTCTCCACGCTGGCCGTGCACCACATCCCGTCGGAGGCCCGGCCGGCGGCGGCGCGCGAGATGTTCCGGGTGCTGCGGCCCGGCGGGCGGCTGCTCGTCGCCGAGTTCAGGCCGCCGGAGCACCCGCTGCTCAAGCGGCTCATGGCCATGATCTCGGGCCCCGCCATGGACCACACCCCGCAGGAGCTGCTCGGGACCCTGATCCCCGACGCGGGCTTCCGGGTCGAGGCGGAGGGGCCGCTGCCGTCACTGCTCTACTACGTCCGCGCCGTACGCCCCTGACTTTCTCCCGGGGGATGACGATTCTCCACCGATGCACAAAGTTCTCCACCTGCCGGCAGCGCTCTTCGGCGAATCCCTTGCCCGTCCCGTACCGCCTGCCTACGATCACGGTCCGTCACCGTCGAGCCGAAGGAGGTCCCGTGGGCGAGCGTCAGAAGGCAGGCGGCGCGAGGTGAGCGCCACCGCCGTGGCGCGGGCGATGGAGGCGGTACCGCGCCACCGGTTCGTGCCCGACGTGGCCTTACACGTCCCGGAGCCGGAGGGGCCGCCACTCCTGATCGACCGCAGGGCCGACCCGGAGGGCTGGTGGCAGGCCGTACGCTCCGCGTCCCCCATCGTCACGCAGCTCGACGACGGGCGCGCCGACCTCCGGACCGCCAAGGGCGGCTACACCTCGTCGTGCTCGGCGCCCGCGACGGTCGCGCACCTGCTCCGCCTGCTCGACGCCGCCCCCGGCAACCGGGTGCTGGAGATCGGCACCGGCACCGGGTGGACGGCCGCGCTGCTGTCACACCTGGTCGGCGCGGCGAACGTGACGAGCATCGAGATCGACCCCGCCGTGGCCGCCGACGCCGCGCGACGCCTGGGCGACGGCCCGCGCCTGATCGTCGGCGACGGCGCCTACGGCTGCCCGGAGCGGGCCCCGTACGACCGCGTCCACGTCACCTGCGGAGTCCGTACGGTGCCGTACGCGTGGATCGAGCAGACCCGGCCCGGCGGCGCGATCGTCGCGCCCTACTGCCCCGGCTTCGGGGCGGGCCACGCGCTGCGCCTGACGGTCATGCCGGGCGGCACGGCGGCCGGGCGCTTCTCCGGCGGCGCCCACTACATGATGATGCGCTCCCAGCGCCCCGCCGAGCTCGGGCCGTGGCGGCGCGAGGACGCGCTGGAGTTCAGGACCCCGGTCGACCCGCGCACCCTGGCCTACGCCCCGCTCGGCGCCGACCTGGCCGTCTCCGCGCTCACCGGGCTGCGCACCAGCGTCTACCAGGAGGACGACTTCTACCGGATGTGGGTGATCGGCGGCCCGGACGAGTGGGCGGCCGCGAGCTGGCAGCCGCACCGCGACGACTACGAGGTCTACAGGTTCGGCGACCGCGACGTGTGGGCGGAGGCGGTCAACGCCTACTTCACCTGGGTGAGCTGGGGAGAGCCCGGTCACGAGCGGTTCGGCATGACCGTCACCCCGGAGGAGCAGCGGGTGTGGCTGGACGAGGCGACGCGGGTGATCGGCTGAGAGGCGGCCCTCGCCTGCTCCCACCAGGCAGGGACCGCCCAGGGAAAATCTTGACGATCATGCGCGGGCGGGACCGGCGACCGGGTGGAGGATTCTCCACCGCGTGCAAAATTCTTTCTACGCGGTGGAGAAATCCTCATCCTGAGATCAGCGCTGGATCGGCGCGACGACGACCTCGACGCGCTGGAACTCCTTGATGTCCGAATAGCCGGTCGACGCCATCGTGCGCTTGAGCGCGCCCATCAGGTTCATCGAGCCGTCGGCCACGCTGGACGGGCCGTGCAGGATCTGCTCCAGTGTGCCCACCGTGCCGAACTCGACCCGCCGCCCGCGCGGCAGGTCGGGGTGGTGCGCCTCGGAGCCCCAGTGGAAGCCGTGGCCGGGCGCCTCGGAGGCGCGGGCCAGCGGCGAGCCCACCATGACGGCGTCGGCGCCGCACGCGATGGCCTTGGCGATGTCGCCGGAGGTGCCCATGCCGCCGTCGGCGATCACGTGCACGTAGCGTCCGCCGGACTCGTCCATGTAGTCGCGGCGGGCCGCGGCCACGTCGGAGATCGCGGTCGCCATCGGCACCGCCACGCCCAGCACGTTGCGGGTGGTGTGGGAGGCGCCGCCGCCGAAGCCGACCAGCACGCCGGCCGCGCCGGTGCGCATCAGGTGGAGCGCCGCCGTGTAGGTGGCGCAGCCGCCCACGATCACCGGGACGTCGAGCTCGTAGATGAACTGCTTGAGGTTGAGCGGCTCGGCCCGCCCCGAGACGTGCTCGGCGGAGACCGTGGTGCCCCGGATGACGAACATGTCGACCCCGGCGTCGATGACCGCCTTGTGATATTGCACCGTGCGCTGCGGCGACAGCCGGACGGCCGTGGTCACGCCGGAGGCGCGGATCTCCTCGATGCGGCGGCCGATCAGCTCTTCCTTGATCGGCGCCGCGTAGATCTCCTGGAGCCTGCGGGTGGCCGCCTCGGCGTCGAGCGAGGCGCACTCCTCCAGCAGCGGGGACGGGTCCTCGTAGCGCGTCCACAGCCCTTCGAGGTCGAGCGGCGCGAGCCCGCCGAGCCGGCCGATCTCGATCGCGGTGGCGGGCGAGACGACGCTGTCCATGGGCGCGACGACGACGGGCAGTTCGAACCGGTACGCGTCGATCTGCCAGGCGATCGAGACCTCTTCCGGATCGCGGGTGCGCCGCGACGGGACGAGGCCGATCTCGTCGAGCGAGTAAGCCCGGCGGCCTGCCTTGCCCCGGCCGATCTCCACCTGCTGAGTCATGCGGTTTTACCTTCTGTGATAGTTAGGAGCTTCCACGGTCATCTGGATGTCGTGGGGATGGCTCTCCTTGAGGCCCGCTGCCGTGATCGGCATGAGCTCGCAGTCGGTGTGCATCTGGGGGATCGTGCGGCAGCCGGAATACCACATGCCCTGGCGCAGACCGCCGACGAGCTGGTGGGCGACCGCCGCGACCGGGCCTCGGTAGGGCACCTGGCCCTCGATGCCCTCGGGGATGTACTTGTCCTCGCCGCCGACCTCGGCCTGGGCGTAGCGGTCCTTGCTGAACGAGGTGCCGCCCCGCTCGCGGTTGCGCACCGCGCCGAGCGAGCCCATGCCCCGGTAGGACTTGAACTGCTTGCCGTTGATGAAGATCAGCTCGCCGGGCGACTCCTCGCAGCCGGCCAGCAGGGAGCCGAGCATGACGCTGTCGGCGCCGGCCGCGATGGCCTTGACGATGTCGCCCGAATACTGCAGGCCGCCGTCGCCGATCACCGGGACGCCGGCCGGGGCGCACGCCAGCGACGCCTCGTAGATGGCGGTGACCTGCGGCGCGCCGACACCGGCGACGACCCGGGTGGTGCAGATCGAGCCCGGCCCGACGCCGACCTTGACCGCGTCGGCGCCCGCGTCGACGAGCATCTGGGCGCCGGCCCTGGTGGCGATGTTGCCGCCGATGACGTCGACCTTGCTGTTGGCCTTGACCTTGGCGATCATGTCGGCCAGGCCCTTGGAGTGGCCGTGCGCGACGTCGACCACGATGGTGTCGACGCCCGCCTCGATGAGCGCCTTGGCGCGCACCTCGGCGTCGCCGCCGACGCCCACGGCCGCGCCCACCACCAGGCGGCCGTCGGCGTCCTTGGTGGCGAGCGGATACTGCTCGCTCTTGGTGAAGTCCTTGACCGTGATCAGGCCGCGCAGCCTGCCGTCGGGGTCGACCAGCGGCAGCTTCTCGATCTTGTTCTTGCGCAGCAGCGCGTAGGCGTCGTCACGCGAGACCCCCACGGGGGCGGTGACGAGCGGCATCTTGGTCATGACCTCGCGCACCGGCCGGGCCTGGTCGGTCTCGAAGCGCATGTCACGGTTGGTGACGATGCCGACGAGGATGCCGGAGGCGTCGGTGACGGGCACCCCGGAGATCCGGTAGGTGGCGCACAGGCGCTCGACGTCGGCCAGGGTGTCGTCGGGGCTGCAGGTCACCGGGTTGGTCACCATGCCGGCCTCTGACCGTTTCACCAGGTCGACCTGCTGGGCCTGCTCCTCGACCGACAGGTTGCGGTGCAGGATGCCGATGCCGCCCTGCCGGGCCATCGCGACCGCCATGCGCGCCTCGGTGACGGTGTCCATCGCCGCCGAGACGAGCGGGATCGACAGCGTGATGCGGCGTGACAGCCTGGTGGCGGTTTCGGCCTCGCCCGGCTGCAGGTCGGAATAGGCCGGCACCAACAGCACGTCGTCGAACGTCAGACCCGTCTGTGTGAACTTGGACATGCTGCGGCCCCTCCTGCCGTTGCGCTGATGCAGCAAGTCTAGGGCCTGCCTCCAAAACGCATGGATGCCGGGAGGACGATGACCCCCACGGTCCGTCGTACTCCCGGCATCCAGCAGAAGTGCCGGGGGACGGAGCGGTCGGTGAGCCGCGCCGTCCCCCGGCCACCGGCATCCGGGCCTGACGCCGCGCACGCCACCGAACCCCCCTCCGCGTCCTGATGGCCGGCGGCGCCGGGCCCTGTAACGGAATGCCGACGCTGAGTTAAGCGTGGGTTACGGAACGGCACAGCGCAATGTGAAAACGTGCAATTGCACGAAGTTGCACCCCCCGCCGGGGCAGTCGGCGCAACCAGCGGACAAGTAAGGAATGCCGGGTTATCCTCGCGGCACGCCGCGCGTTCCCCCCTACGGAGCCCGACACATGCGCAACGAGCACCAAACTGTGCCAGATTCGCTCGAAACGCTAGGCCTCGATCCCACGCAAACGGCCCTTTACACGGCAGTGCTGCGCCTGCACCGCGCCACCCGCACCGAGCTGGCCGAGGCCACCGACGGGCCCGTCGACCAGGTCGCCGACCAGCTCGACGACCTCGTCAGGCTCGGCGTCGTCGACGAGCAGTCCGGCGAGTACCTGGCCCGCCACCCGGCGGCCGCGCTCGGGCGGCTCGTGGCCGAACGGCTCGACCGGCTGGCCGAGGAGAGCCGCCGCATCGACACCGTGCTCGGCTCGATCCGCGGCCTCATCCGCGACTACGACGCCGGCCGCGACCACCGCAGCGGCCCGTTCCCCGTCGAGTCCGCCAGCGGCGCGGACGTGCTGTACGAGAGCGTCATGGGCATGGCCGTGCAGGCTCCCCCGATGACGCTGCTGACCGCGATCCCCGACGAGCGGACGATGGCCGACTTCGCCGCCAAGTTCGTCGAGCCGTGGATCGACGCCCAGCGCCGGGGCCTGCTCGTGGTGCGGGCCGTGCTGCCCGTCGCCACCCTCACCCTGCCCGGGGTCCGCGACCAGCTCACCCGGCTGCTCGCGACCGGCGGCCAGGTGCGCACGCTGGACCGGGTGCCGAGCTGGTTCATGACGGCCGGCAGCGACACCGCCGGGCTGCCCGCCACCTGGGGCGGCAACCTGCCCGACCACGCCTACAACTTCTACCTGATGCGCACCCCCATCGTGGCGGGCATGCTCCGCTCGCTGTTCGAGGAGTGGTGGGGGCGGGCCGTGCCGCTGCCCTGGGAGCGCGGCGGCGGCATGGCGCAGGTGCTGCGGCTGGCCGCGCAGGGCCTGTGCGACGAGTCCATCGCCCGGCAGCTCGGCCTGTCGGTCCGCACCGTACGGGCCAGGTTCGCCGACGCGATGGCCGAGCTCGGCGCCCAGTCCCGCTTCCACGCCGGCGTGGAGGCCGCCCGCCGCGGCTGGCTGACCTGACCCAAGGCCGGCCCAGGCAAGCCTGAGAGCGGGCGTAAGGGCGGGCCCGGGGCGGGTGTGAGGGCAGGCCCGGGGCGGGTGTGAGGGCAGGCCAGCGCAGGCGTGAGGGCAGGCCCGGGGCGGGGGTGAGAGCCGGCGTGAGGGCGGGGCTGAGAGCCGGCGTGAGGGCGGGGCTGAGGGTGTGCGGCGTGGCCGGGTCGGTCAATGCCCACCGCTCGCGCCGCATCGGTCATATGGTGGGAAGGTGCTGGAAGACGTCCCCCGCGACCCGTTCGCGGACGACCCCAACGACCCTTCCGCTGCGATGGGCGAGCTCGGCGAGGCCGAGCCGCTGACCGCCGCCGAGCGCGACGAGGCCATCACCGACCTGGCCGACGTCGAGGTCTTCCGCTCCCTGCTGGAGCAGCAGGGGGTGCTGGGCCTGGTGCTCGACTGCCCGGAGTGCGGCGAGCAGCACTTCTTCGACTGGGACCTGCTGCGCGGCAACCTGCGCCAGATGATCGAGCTGGGCCAGCCCCAGATGCACGAGCCGGCCTTCCAGCCCGATCCGGCCGCCTACGTCACCTGGGAGTACGCGCGAGGCTACGTCGACGGCGTCATCGACACGGAGGAACGCCGCTGATCGAGCACGTCGCCGACCAGGGCCGCGAGCACCCGGGCGGCCGGGTCGCCGCTGTCGGGCAGCTCACCGGCCGCGAGCGCGTCGAGCAGCGCGTCGCTCTCTTCCTCAGGGGTCAAGCCGACTCCAGCTCGGCCATCTGCCTCAGCCTGGCCAGCGCCCGGTGCTGGGCGACGCGTACGGCACCTGGTGACATGCCGAGTACATTACCGGTCTCCTCGGCCGACAGCCCCGACACCACCCGCAACAGCAGCAGCTCGCGCTGGTTGGGCGGCAGCCGGGCGAGCAGCCTGCGGGCGTGCTCGACCTCGATGTAGCGGACGACGGTCTCCTCCGGCCCCGGCCCGTCGTCGGGCCCGTCGGGGAGATCCTGGGTCGGCACGGCCGAGCGCACGGAGCTGCGCAGCGCGTCGGCCACCTTGTGCGAGGCGATCCCGAAGACGAACGACGCGAACGGCCGCCCCATGTCGCGGTATCGCGGCAGCGCGGACAGGACCGCGATGCACACCTCCTGGGCCACGTCGTCGGCAATGTGATATTGCCCCGAAACGCGGCCCAGCCTGGCGCGGCAATAGCGCACCACCATCGGACGCAACTCGCCGAGCAAGGATTCGATCGCACTGCGATCTCCCTGCACCGCGAGGCTCGTCAGTTCTCTTAGGTCGGAGTCATCCGTCCGTGCCGGAAGTCTCGACGCGAGCCTTACCCCAATTTTGGCGTCGGCGACGCTTCCCTCGCTCACGTTAGGCATGATGCCCGGCCCGCTCCGGCCTGTCGTCATGGCGAACGGCTACGGATTGGTCACATTGAAGCGACGATAACCGATAGTAATCGAGTGACAACACTAAGCCTTTATGCCTGGCAGATTGTTTCACGTTATAAGCCAAATGGCACGACATTCGTCAGACCACGGACGCTTAACCCGCACTCCAGGTTTACTCAGATAAACAATATTTCACAGAAAAATGTGACATAGCGCTACAAACAACGAAACGGCCCGCACCGGAATCCGGTGCGGGCCGAAGCGCGTTACAGGCGAACCCTAGTGGCCGTGCCCGTGGCCGTGACCCTGGCCGCCGGCCGGGGCCTCCTCCTCGGGCTTGTCCACCACGAGGGCCTCTGTGGTCAGCAGCATGCCCGCGATCGACGCCGCGTTCTGCACCGCCGAGCGGGTGACCTTGACCGGGTCGTTGACGCCCTGCGCGAGCAGGTCGCCGTACTCGCCGGTGGCCGCGTTGAGGCCGTGGCCCGCGGGGAGCTCCGCCACCTTGTGGGTGACGACGTAGCCCTCCAGGCCGGCGTTCTCGGCGATCCAGCGGGCCGGCTCGACCAGCGCGCGGCGCACGATGTTGACACCGGTCGCCTCGTCGCCCGTCAGGCCGAGGTCGTCGAGGTCCTTGGAGACGTGGATCAGCGCGGAGCCGCCGCCGGAGACGATGCCCTCCTCGATCGCGGCGCGCGTCGCGGAGATCGCGTCCTCGAGGCGGTGCTTCTTCTCCTTGAGCTCCACCTCGGTGGCCGCGCCGACGCGCAGCACGCACACGCCGCCCGCGAGCTTGGCCAGGCGCTCCTGGAGCTTCTCGCGGTCCCAGTCGGAGTCGGACTGCTCGATGGCGAGCTTGATCTCCTTGACCCGGTCCTCGATCGCGGCAGGGTCGCCGGCGCCGTCGACGATGGTCGTGGCGTCCTTGGTGACGACGATGCGGCGGGCGGTGCCGAGCACCTCCAGGCCGACGTTCTCCAGCTTGAGGCCGACCTCCTCGCTGACGACCTGGCCGCCGGTGAGGATGGCCATGTCCTGCAGCATCGCCTTGCGGCGGTCGCCGAAGCCCGGAGCCTTGACGGCGACGGAGGTGAAGGTGCCGCGGATCTTGTTGGTGACCAGGACGGCCAGGGCCTCGCCCTCGACGTCCTCGGCGACCACGAGCAGCGGCTTCTTCGTCTGGGCGATCTGCTCCAGCAGCGGCAGGAAGTCCGCGATGGAGGAGACCTTGCCCTGGGTGAGCAGGATGTAGGCGTCCTCCAGGACGGACTCCATCCGCTCGGAGTCGGTCACCATGTAGGCCGACAGGTAACCCTTGTCGAACTGCAGGCCCTCGGTGAACTCGAGCTCCATGCCCATGGCGTTGGACTCTTCGACGGTCAGCACGCCGTCCTTGCCGACCTTGTCGAACGCCTCGGCGATCAGGTCGCCGATCTTGGCGTCCTGGGCGGAGATCGTCGCCACGTCGGCGATGGCCTTCTTGTCCTCGACCGGGATGGCCGAGGCGAGCAGCCTGTCACTGACGTCCTTGGCGGCCTTGTCGATGCCGCGCTTGAGCGACAGCGGCGAGGCGCCGGCCGCCACGTTGCGCAGGCCCTCGCGGACCATGGCCTGGGCCAGGACGGTCGCGGTGGTGGTGCCGTCACCCGCGATGTCGTTGGTCTTGGTGGCAACTTCCTTGGCGAGCTGGGCGCCGAGGTTCTCGTAACGGTCCTCCAGCTCGACCTCGCGAGCGATGGTGACACCGTCGTTGGTGATCGTCGGAGCACCGAACTTCTTGTCGATGACGACGTTGCGGCCACGCGGGCCGAGGGTAACCTTCACGGCGTCCGCGAGGGCGTTGACTCCGCGCTCAAGCGCGCGGCGGGCGTCCTCGTCGAACTCCAGAATCTTCGCCATTTTGCTGAAAGTCCTCTCCTAGCGTCGAAAGCCCCGGCCGCCTTGGGAGCGCCCGGGGCCCGACACGACCGGCTTACTTCTCGATGATCGCGAGAACGTCGCGGGCGGAGAGCACGAGGTACTCCTCGCCGCCGTACTTGACCTCGGTGCCGCCGTACTTGCTGTAGAGGACGATGTCGCCCTCGGAGACGTCGAGCGGAATCCGCTTGTCGCCGTCCTCGTCCCAGTTGCCCGGGCCCACCGCGAGGACCTTGCCCTCCTGCGGCTTCTCCTTGGCGGTGTCAGGGATGACCAGGCCGGAAGCGGTGGTCTGCTCTGCCTCAAGCGGCTGAACCACGATGCGGTCGCCGAGCGGCTTAACGGGAACCTTGGTGGCGGTCGTCACGATCGGACCTCCCCTTCAGATTTGAATGATCAGAAGAGGCGACCAGCGGGGCCTGCCGTCGCGGGTGCCAGACCTGCCTCGTCGCACAGTTGGCACTCTCAAGGGGAGAGTGCCAACAGGAAACATATGCAAGAGGGGCTTGACAGTCAACACGAACGCGTCAGCTCTGGGCGATCAGGCGTAGGAGCCTTCCGCCAGGTCGGCCACGATCCCGGCCCGGCCGGGGTTCCAGCCCAGGGCCGCCCGGGTGCGCGACGCGCCGATGCGCTGGCTGAGCGCGAGGGCCTGGGCGAATCCCTCCCCCAGCACCCCGGCGGCCTCCGCGAGCGGCCACGGCTCCGCGGCGGCGCCCACGCCGGCCGCCACACCGGCCGCCTCGGCGACGGCGTCCACGGGCACGCCCTCCTCGGCGATGGCGTGGTAGATCCGCGCCTCCCCCTTCTCCACGACCGCGACGAGCAGGTCCGCCAGGTCGTCCACGTGCACGGCCGTCCAGGCGGGCACTCCCCCGGCGGTCACGTACACGCCCGTGCCGCGCCGGGCCGCCTGCTCGCGCAGCAGCGCGGGGATGCCGCCGCCCCGGCCGTGGACGACGCCCGGCCGGACCACCGACCCGCCGCCGTCGAGCACGAGCCGCTCGACCTGGTCGCGGTAGGCGACCAGCGGGACGGGGTCGGCCGGGCTCTCCTCGTCCCCGCCGTCCACCTCGCCGAGCACCCAGACCCCGCTCACGTACGTCACCCGCTTCCCGGAGGCGGCGAGCGCGCCGACGGAGGCCAGGTCGGTCTCCCGGTCGCCGGTCAGCTCGGCGGCGTGCACCACGGCGTCGACGTCGGCGGTCAGCGCGGCGGCGACCGACGCCGGGTCCGCCAGGTCGCCGTGGCGCTCGTCGGCCACCCCGGGCACCCGCCTGCTCCCGTCGGCCGACGGCCGCACCAGCGCCGCGACCTCGTGGCCGCGCTCGATCAGCCGCTCGACCAGCACCCCGCCGATGTAGCCCGTCGCGCCCAGCACCAGCACCTTCATGTCTTCCACCTCGAACACTTCGACGTTGAACACTTCGACACCCAGGAAACTAGCGCGGCTCCCCCAAAATTTCAACGTCGAAGTTTTTGATATCGTCGGACGCATGGAAGACGCCGTCGACGTGATCCTCGGACAGTGGGCGCGGGCCCGCCCCGGCCTGGACGCCTCGCCCATGGGCGTCGTCGGCCGGGTCTCCCGCCTGTCGCGCCTGCTCGAACGCGGCGTGAAGGAGTTCCTGGCCGGGCGCGGCCTGGAGCCCTGGGAGTTCGACATGCTGGCCACGCTGCTGCGCAGCGGCGAGAGCCACACCATGTGCATGAAGGACCTGTCCTCCTCCGCGATGGTCAGCCCCGGCGCGCTCACCAACCGCATGGACCGCCTGGTCGAGCGCGGCCTGGTCGACCGCCGGCCGGCGCCGGGAAACCGCCGCATGATCCTGGTCTCGCTCACTCCCGAGGGGCTGCGCCTGGTCGACGACGTGCTGGAGGGGCATCTCGACAACGAGCGCGACCTGCTGGCCGGGCTCGACGACGACGAGCGCGCCGCCCTGGCCGGGCTGCTGCGCAAGCTGCTCGTCTCCCTGCGCGACACCGATCTCTGAGCCGGCCCGCCGCGTGCACTACCGTCGTACGTCGTGGACCTGGACGCCTTCACCGAGCTGCTGACACCGCGCGGCCTGCGGGCGCTGGCCGAGGCGGAGGAGCTCGCCGGCGCCGACCCGGTCGCGGCGGCCACCCGGCTGCGCCGCACCTACGACGCCGCCCTGACCTCGGCGGCGCTCACCCAGGCGGGGCTGCGCGAGCGGGCCGCCGCCAAGTTCGGCGCCGACGCGGCGCGCATGTTCTTCACCCCGCACGGCCTCGAACAGTCCACCCGCGCCGAGGTCGCCGAACACCGGGCCCGCCGCCTGGCCGAGTGCGGCGCCGGGCCGCGCGTCGCCGACGCCTGCTGCGGCATCGGCGGCGACTTCCTGGCGCTGGCCCGCGCGGGCCGCACGGTCGAGGCCGTCGACGCCGACCCGCTGACCGCCGCCGTCGCCCGCGCCAACGCCGACGCGCTCGGCCTGGGCGAGCGCGTCACCGTGCGGGTGGCCGACGCCGCGACCGTGCGGCCCGAGGACCACGACGTGCTGTTCGCCGACCCGGCCAGGCGCGGCTCGCGGGGCCGCACGTTCGACCCGATGTCCTACTCGCCGCCCTGGCCCGTCGTCCTCGACCTGCTCTCCCGGGCGCGCCTGGCCTGCCTCAAGGTCGCCCCCGGCATCCCGTACGAGTTCATCCCCGCGCAGGCGCAGGCCGAGTGGGTCTCGTACAAGGGCGAGGTGAAGGAGGCCGCGCTCTGGACGGGCGCCGGCGAGCCCGGGCGGCGGGCGACGCTCCTGCCGGGCGGCCACACGCTGACCGCCACCGGGGTCGAGGCCGGCACCGGGCCGGTGGGGCGCTACGTGTACGAGCCGGACGGGGCCGCGGTGCGGGCGCATCTGGTGGGCGAGGTGGCCGAGCTGGTGGGCGGGTGGCTGGCCGACCCGATGATCGCCTACATCTCGGGGGACGAGCCGGTCGACACGCCGTGGGCCGCGCGGTACGAGGTGGTCGAGACGCTGCCGTTCTCGCTCAAACGGCTCAGAGCGGCGCTGCGGGCACGCCGCGTCGGAAATGTCACCATTAAAAAGCGCGGATCGGCTGTGGATATCGAGCGGCTGCGCGGCGACCTCCGGCTTTCCGGTGAAGAATCCGCCGTCGTCATTCTGACGAGGATTATGGATAAACCATCCGTTCTGATCTGCCACCCGTCACGACCTGCGTGAATGACAAATCTGGACGATTCCATCATAAGAGCGATCTTCTCCTTCGCCGATGACGGACCTTGATCGAAAGGCTAAGGTAGCCGGGCGGGAGTTCTCCCCCCTATTGCGGTGAGCCGCGTTCTCCTTCTTTCACTTGCACATCGGACCCAACCCCACCGCCACGCGGCAGACCGTCGACAGCGAAGGAGCCTTTCGGTGGACCATTCCAACCACACCACCACCCTTCTGCAGGCAGGCGGCCAGACCGCCATCTCCGACAGGATGCGGGAGCTGCTGGCGCGTGCCGCCCAGGATCATGTGTACGAACAGCGCACGCAGGGAGCCGTCCTCGACGAGATCCGGCAGCGGCTGGAGGGCATGGAATGGCTCCTCCGCGAGGTGCGCGAGCGTGAGCTCGGCGGGCTGAGCGGCACCCTGGAGACCGTCTCCGGACGGCTCGACGACATCGCCGCCAAACCGCCCATGTGGGCCGAAGGGCTGGCCCAGCACGTCGAGGCGGTGCGCGACCACGTCGACGCCGTCGGCGAGCAGGTCGGCGGCGTCGACACCCGGGTGGACGCGGTCAGCCAGCGGGTCCACCCGATCCTGGAGCTGCCCAAGCTGCGCGCCGACCTCGGCACCGTGTCCGAGAGCGTCGAGGAGGCGCTGAGCCGGCTGCAGTCGGTGCTGGAGGTCACCGACGGAGTGACCCAGCGGATGGGCGAGGTCACCAGCAAGCTGGCGCAGGTCAGCGCCGGCATGGAGGTCGCCGCCGGGCGCTTCACCCGCATCGACAAGTCGCTGGCCGAGCTCCACTCGCGCACCGAGCGGGTCGAGGGCGTGATGCTCGACCTGTCCGACAGCCTCGACGAGCGCCTGGCCCTCGCCGCCCAGCAGCTCACCACCACGACCGAGCAGGTCACGGCCAGGGTCGACGCGCTGGAGGAGCGGCTGCTCGGCCGCCTCGACGACGCCGAGCAGCGGCTCGGCGGACGCTTCGACGGCGTCGACGGCCGGATCGACCGGGTCGACGGGCGGCTCGTCGCGATCGACTCGCGCCTGGAGAGCGTCGACGTGCGCTTCGAGAGCACCGACGAGACGCTGGCCGGGATCGAGGGCCGCCTGCAGAGCCTCGACGGCCGCGCCGCCGCCACCGACACGCGCCTCGACGGCTTCGGCACCCGCCTGGCCTCCGTCGACGGCCGCCTCGGCTCGATGAACGGCGAGCTCACCGGCCACGCCGCCCGCTTCGACGCCCTCGCGCAGAGCCTCACCGGCCACGACAAGCGCCTCGACGCCCTCACCGACCGCCTCCACGGCTACGACGGCCACTTCGACACCCTGGCCAAGCAGCTCGGCGGCCACGACGAGCGCTTCGACCGCCTCGACAGCCGGCTCGGCGAGCACGACGAGCACTTCGACGCGCTCGCCGAGCGCCTCGGCGGCCAGGGCGACCGGTTCGACGCGCTGGCCGAGCGCCTGGCCGCGGCCGAGGAGCACCTGGTCACCCGGGTCGACGGCCTCGACGCCCACCTCAGCGGCCTCACCACCCGCTCCGAGCAGGCCAGCGAGGCCCTGGAGAGCGTCGGCGAGACCATCGGCAGGCTCCCGGCCGCGCTGGCCATCGACGAGCGCATCGGCGAGCTGCTCGACACTCACCGCGACGAGCACCTGGAGCGGCTGACCGAGGCCGCGACGTCGCTCACCGAGGTCGTCCGCTCCCGCCCCGACCGCGACGCGCTGGCCGAGACGGTCTCCGGCATCGTCGAGCCCGCCACAGCCGACCTCAACAAGCGCCTGGGAGCCCTGGAGGAGACCATGCTGGCCCTGGCCGAGGCCCTGCTGCGGCCGACCCGCGCCAAGGACTGACGCGGCCGCTCAGCGCCGCGGCGTGATGACGGTCGACAGCCCGTCCAGCACCCGTTCGAGACCGAACGCGAAGATCGTCTCCAGGTCGATCGCCACCCTGGGGTCGGTCACCTGCTTGATGAGCCGTCCCTCGACCGTCAGGCGCCGCGACATCCACTGCGTGCTGGTCAGCCCGGTGTCACGCTCGGCGTCGGTCTCGCTCTCGATGTTGACCGCCGTGCCGCGCACGTAGTTGACCAGGGTGGCGTAGACGAGCAGCCGGGTGTCGGCGGGCAGCCCGAGGTCGTCCAGCGCCCGCAGCGACCACTGGGCGTAGGCCACCATGCCGGGCAGCACGATCGGCCGGGTGACCGACACCACCCGGGGCAGCCACGGGTGACGCTGGTAGGCCGCCCACTGCAGCCGGGCGGCCACCCGCAGGTGCGAGCGCCAGCCCGGCGGCGGCTCGGGATAGTCGATCTCGGCGAACGCCGCGTCGGCCATCAGCCGGGCCAGCTCGCCCTTCGACTCGACGTGGCGGTAGAGCGACATGGTCGCCACGCCGAGCCGGGAGCCGACCGAGCGCATGGACAGCGAGGCCAGCCCGTCGACGTCGGCGATCTCGATGGCGGCGCGGACGATCCGGTCGCGTTCGAGCGTCTCGGCGGAGCGCCTGGGGGCGGCCTGGGCGGCGACGACGGAGCCCACCCGGGGCGCCGACTCGATGACGCCCGCCTGCTTGAGCGCGGTCAGCGCCTTGGTGGCGGTCGCCATCGCCACGCCCCACTCCCGCATGATCGCCCTGGTCGTGGGGACCGGGTCACCGGGTCGCAGCTCGCCCTCGGCGACGCGCCGCTCGATGTCGGCGACGATCCGCTGGTAGGGCGGACGGGGGTCGGTCACGATCCAACAGTGTCACACGGGCTCGGGCAGCCAGCTGCCGTGCAGCCCGAGCGGCACCCGTACGGGAAGGTGGATCCTGGCGACGGGGGCGCCGGTGAAGTCCTGCGCCGACAGGATCACCAGGTCGCTCGCGCCGCGCTCCGGGTCGGACACGTACGTGAGCAGGTAGCCGTCGTCCTCGCCGGTCCCCGTGGCGGCGAACACGGCCTCGCCGACCGACTCGCCCCGGCCGAAGCCGTGCACCTCGGTGGTGCCGCGGTCCAGGTCGTGCTTGACCAGGGCGTTGGTGAAGGCGTCGTCGGGAGGCGCGCCCGCGGGCGTGAACGGGATGCCGTACAGGTCCGTGGCCGCCGCGTAGCCGTAGCGGTGGCGGCGGGAGGTGCGTGACTCGTTCAGGCGCGGGAAGTCCTGCGGCCGGTCGTCGAGGCGCCGCTGGACGACCCGGTCGGTCTCGATCGTCCACCGGTCCAGGGCGGGGCGGATGCCGCCGGGGTCGGCCGGGTCGAACGGCCCGTCGGCGGTGACCAGGTCCACGACGATCGCGCCGCCGTCCTCGTAGGCGTTGAGCGTGTGGCTGACGTGCACCGGGTCGATCTCCAGCCAGCGCACCTCGCCTCCGGCGCGCGGCATGACGCCCACCCGGGTGGGGTGCCCGGGCAGCCAGCGGCACTCGAACCCGTCGAACCCGAGCGGCGTGTCCCACAGGACGACGTGGTTCTCGGTGAGCGCGAAGTCGTGCATGAACGGCGTCCGCGTGAGCGGGATCGACGTGCTCGCCACCACGGCGGCGTCGGGGCCGGTCACGATGTACTGCACGAAGCTCTGGCCCACCTGGTACGACAGCGAGTGCAGCGCGCCGGTGAGCGGGTCGTGCTTGGAGTGGGCGCCGGCCGTGAAGCCCTCGGGGGTGCCGCCGAGCGCGCACACGCCCACCGTGCCGAGCTCGGCGTCCAGCTCGGCCGGCGGCAGCCCGCCCTCCGCCAGCGCGAACGTGCGGGCGGCGTGCTCGATCACGTGCACCATCGGCCCGTGGCCGGGCGTGCGGACCCAGCGGTTGCGGTACCACTCGGCCCGGCCGTCGCGCAGCCGCACCCCGTGCACCATGCCCTGACCCATGCCCCAGATGTGCACGGCGGGGTCCTCGATGCCCAGCGGGTTGGGGCCGTTGCGCAGGTAGCGGCCGTTGAGCTCGGCCGGCACACGCCCGGTGACCGGCAGGTCGTAGGCCGTGACTTCCTCGGTGACGGGCGCGAACGGGCCCTCTGTGTACTTCATGCTGACAACGTACGCAGAGGGCCCGGAAAAGCCTTCCCAGCAGGGGAAATTCCCCCGAGTTGCACTAGTGCAGGGTCACACGTGGACGGTGGTGATCGGCAGCGAGGAGTCGGCCGGGATCTCCAGCGTCGACGGCGTCACCCCGGCCGCCACCAGGTCGGAGCCGAGCGCGGCGACCATGGCGCCGTTGTCGGTGCACAGGCCGGGCCGGGGCACCCGCAGCCGGACGCCCGCCGCGTCGCACCGCTCCTGGGCCAGCGCGCGCAAGCGCGAGTTGGCCGCCACGCCACCGCCGATGAGCAGGTCGTGCACCTCGTACTTCTTGCACGCCTGCAGCGCCTTGCGGGTGAGCACGTCGACCACGGCCTCCTGGAAGGAGGCGGCCACGTCGGGCACGTGGATGCGCTCGCCGGACGACTCGCGGGCCTCCACCCAGCGGGCGACGGCGGTCTTGAGCCCGGAGAAGGAGAAGTCGAGCGTGCCGTCGTCCATCTTGCCGCGCGGGAAGGCGACGGCGGTGCCGGAGCCGTCGCGGGCGGCCCGGTCGATGTGCGGCCCGCCGGGGAACGGCAGCCCGAGCACCCGCGCCACCTTGTCGAACGCCTCGCCCGCCGCGTCGTCGACGGTCGAGCCGAGCGAGATCACGTCCTCGGCCACGTCGGGCACCAGCAGCAGCGAGGAGTGGCCGCCGGAGACGAGCAGGGCGATGCACGGCTTGGGCAGCGGCCCGTGTTCGAGCTGGTCGACGGCGACGTGCGCGGCCAGGTGGTTGACGCCGTAGAGGGGCACGCCGAGGCCGAGCGCGTAGGACTTGGCGGCGGCGACGCCGACGAGCAGCGCCCCGGCCAGCCCGGGGCCGGCGGTGACGGCGATGGCGTCGATGTCGGAGAACTTCAGCCCGGCGGCGGACAGCGCGGCCTCGACCGTCGGCGTCATGGCCTCCAGGTGCGCCCGCGAGGCCACCTCCGGCACCACGCCGCCGAAGCGGGCGTGCTCGTCCATGCTGGAGGCGATGGTGTTGGCCAGCAGCGTGTGGCCTCTGACGATGCCGATGCCGGTCTCGTCGCAGGACGTCTCGATGCCCAGGACCAGGGGTGCGTCAGCCATCCAGCTTCCTTCTCATCATGATCGCGTCGGTGCCGTCCTCGTAGTAGCGGCGGCGGGTGCCGATCTCCTCGAACCCGAAGTGCGTGTAGACGCCGCGGGCGACCGGGTTGTCCTCGCGCACCTCCAGGAAGATCTCCCTGGCTCCCCTGCGGCCGGCCTCCTGCAGCAGGGCGGAGAGCATGGCGCCGCCGACGCCGGTGCCGCGGTGGGTGTCGAGCACCGCGATCGTCTGCACGTCGGCCTGGTCGGCGGCGACGGCGAGCCCGGCGTAGCCGACGATCTGCTCCTCGACCAGGGCCACCACGTAGTGGCGGGTGCGCGGCTGGTCGGCCAGCTCGCCGCGCATCATGCCCTCGCTCCACGCGTCGCGCGGGAACGTGGCCCGCTCGATCGCCATGACCGCCGGCAGGTCGGCCTCGGTCATCTGCCGCAGCTTCACGCCGTCACCTTCTTGGGCGCCCCGGGCACCACGGCGTCGGGGCGGCGCAGGTAGATCGGGCGCGGCGGGTCGAGCGGGGCGCCCGCCGCGATCCGCTCGGCCGCGAGCGCGGCCAGGAACCCGGCGTACGGGTAGGCGGGGGCGACGGCGGGGCCCAGGACGTCGCGGTAGAGCTCGGCCCCAGCCACCGGCAGCCCCTCGACGGGCACGTCGGCGGGCCGGTCGACGTGCGGGCCGTCGACCCTGGTGCGGCGGTCGGAGTAGCGGGCCCAGAAGACCTCCTTGCGCCGCGCGTCGGTGGCGACCAGGAACGGCTCCTCCAGCCCGGACCCGTAGGCGACGGCGTCGAGCGTGCAGATGCCGTGGGCGGGCACGCCGAGGGTGGTCGCCAGGCCCTGCGCGGTCATCAGCCCGACGCGCAGGCCCGTGTAGGGGCCGGGGCCGCTGCCCGCGACGACGGCCGTGACGTCGCGCAGCGCGACCCCCGCCTCGGCGAGGACGCGCTCGACGGTGGGCACGAGCAACTCGCCGTGGCGGCGCGCGTCGATCGTGGTGGATTCGGCGAGCACCCGCTGCCCGTCGTGAAGGGCGGCGGTGACGGCGGGCGTCGCGGTGTCAAAGGCCAGGACCAGCACGACTGCTTAGCCTACCGGCCCGACAGGTCAGACCCGGCCGCTCCGCCGATTCGGCCTGCCGGTGCTTCAGGACCAGCCGGTCCGCTGTCTGAGCCATTCCAGCGCCACCACGCCCTGGGCCCGCTGGAAGGCGCGCAGGGTCGGCAGGCCGGGCGGCGCGGGCTGGCGGGACTGCCGGACGAAGAAGCCGGTGAGGGCGGTGACGGCCTTGGTGACGTCCGGGTCGGGGTCGGGCAGCAGCTCGTGCGGCGGCGGCCCGCCCTGCATGCCGACCGACGGCAGCATCGCCACCCGGTCGTACCAGGCGGCGGCCCGCGACGCCCACGGCCAGTCGACGACGTAGACGCGCCCGTCCGAGATGAGCACGTTGTCGGCCCGCAGGTCGCAGTGGGCCAGCGTGTCGCCCGTCGCCGCCTCGGCCCAGCCGGACTCCAGCTCGGCCAGCGCCGGCAGGTGGCGCAGCGCCCACGGGTCGAGCCCGGTGGTGTCCTCGCCGAGCAGCCTGCGCCAGCCCTGGAAGGACTGCCCCATGACCTCCCCGATCGGCGGCACGTCCACCGGTGACGGCGTGAGGGCGGCCGACATCCGGTCGACGGCGTCGAGCACCAGGTCCAGCTCGTCGCGCCGCCACGGCATGGCCGGGTGGCGGCCTTCGACGTCCTCGAACGCCATCGCCACCCACCCGTCGAGCTCGAACGCGTCGAGCAGCCGGGGCGCCGGCACCGAGGCGGGCAGGGCGGCGGCGACCCGGGCCTCGGCCCGGTAGATGCGCACCGCCTCGGCGTTCGGCTCGGGGCCGACGGCCTTGACGAAGGCCCGGCGGCCGTTGGCGGCGCGCAGCCGAACGGCGGCGGCCGGAGAGAAGCCGCCCTCCTGGGTGACCGCCTCGGCGACGGGCGCGCCGAGCAGTTTCTCGACCGCCTCGCGGACGCCCGGGTGCACCTCGGGCCAGGGCACCCGGGAGCCGGACGCGGGCGGGCTGGTGTCCACGCTCATGCCCTCCATCGTCACAGAGGGCGCAACCGGTTTTCAGGCCTCGCTGGCGTACACGATGATGTTGTCCAGGTACTCGCCCTTGGCGTAGTCGAACTTGCCGCCGCAGGTGACGAGCTTGAGCCCGTCCTCGACGTAGACCTTGCGCAGCGGGAAGTCGTCCTTGTGCACCTGCTCGATCGCGGTGACCTTGTACTCGACGACCTTGCCGTCGCTGCGTTCGACCTTGACCGTCTCGCCCTTGCGGACCTGGCGGAGCTTGTAGAAGACGGCCGGCGAGGTCTTGGTGTCGACGTGGCCGACGATGACGGAGGCGCCCTTCTCGCCCGGCACGGCGCTGCCGGTGTACCAGCCGGCGACCTTGGGCTTCTCGTACGGCGGCAGCTCGACCTCGCCGTCCTTGAGCCCGAGCTTCATCAGCGGCGCCTCGACGTCGATCGAGGGGATGTCGATGCTGCGGGGCACCACGCCGGCCGCCGTCTCCTCGGGGGCGGACTGCATGTTCTTGCCGAAGGCGACCAGCACGAGGCCGGTCACGGCGCCCGCGAGGACGACCCGTCCCGAACGCGCCATCTTCAGGACCGGCGGCGCTTGACCGCGATCCCGATCCCGGCAGCGGCGGCGACGCCGAGCGCCAGGCCCACGGGCACGAGCGGGATCGACGAGCCCTCGTCGACGTCCTTGCCGAAGGTGCCGCCGCCGCCCGCCCTGGGCGCCTTGGTGGGCACGTCGTCGGGCAGCGGCTCGGGCGCGCGGACGCGCAGCGTGGCCCGGCCGACGTGGTTGGTGCCGTCGCACTTGACGTCGACCCGGTAGGAGCCGCGCCGGACGGTGCCGTTGACCTGCGCCTGGCCGCGCACCCAGGCGCCGCCCGCCCGGGCGCCGGTCGGCGAGGGCGAGGAGGTCGCGGCGTCGGCCGGGTTGAGCGTGACGCCGCTGACGAACGCCCGGGAGGTCGCGGTGCCGCTGTGGGCGGGGCCGCCGGTGGGCTCGGGGCAGTTGGCCAGCACCCACACGGTCGAGGTCTCGCCCGCGGTGACGCGGTCGGGGTTGAGCTGGACCAGGATGGACGGCCGGGTGGCCGCCGGGCTCGCCGTCGAACTGGTGGTGGCGGTCGGCGCCGCCGTGGGGCTGCCAGTGGGACTGCCGGTCGGACTGACCGTCGGGGAGGCCGACCCCGACGGCGGTGTTTGCGCCTCCGCCGAACAACCGGCGAGGCCGATCATGAGGATGGCTCCCGCGTACGCGACCTGGCTGACCCTGAGCACCGCCGCACCCCACTCCGCCGTCTTTCACCAAGCATCCACCAGTTTTCGTGGATGCCGCCCCTCCTGATACCCAGAATTTCTGGGCCAACCCTTACCAATGATCATGTTTCATGTCATCGGCGTGATACGTCAAGGGTGACAGGATCACCGGGGCATGGCGGTGGTTTTACTCTTGTGCCCCTTCAGACGGCGTGTCGTCGGCCCAGCGGGCGCCGACGCCGCGCAGGGTGACCAGGCGGGCCTCGTCACCCGCCTCGCGGTCGATGTGGATCTCCAGCCGGTCGTCGGACAGCCCCTCGACCAACCCCTCGCCCCACTCGACGACGGTCACCGAGTCTTCCAGCGAGGCGTCGAGGTCGAGGTCGTCCACCTCCAGGTCGCCGCCGAGCCGGTAGGCGTCGACGTGGACCAGCGGCGGCCCGCCGGCCAGCGACGGGTGGACGCGGGCGATGACGAACGTGGGCGAGGTGATCGGCCCGCGCACCTTCAGGCCCTCGCCGATGCCCTGCACCAGCGTGGTCTTGCCGGCGCCGAGCGGCCCCGACAGGACCACCAGGTCGCCGGGCCGCAGCCGGGCGGCCAGCCGGGCGCCGAACGCGCGCATCTCCTCGGCGGTCGGCAGCCTCACAGCGCCACCCTCTTGATCAGGTCGCGCAGCGCGTCGTTGACCACGCCGGGCCGCTCGAGCTGGAGCAGGTGCGA
The DNA here is from genome assembly GCF_040674795.1 of Nonomuraea sp. NPDC049725. Classification (NCBI taxonomy): domain Bacteria; kingdom Bacillati; phylum Actinomycetota; class Actinomycetes; order Streptosporangiales; family Streptosporangiaceae; genus Nonomuraea; species Nonomuraea sp. NPDC049725. The sequence continues at coordinate 446,872 of NZ_JBFANJ010000006.1, forward strand.
GGTGTCGGGCACCTCGGTGAGCTGGGCCTTGGGCAGCGCCTCGGCCATCGCCCGGCTGTGGTCGGGCGGGGTCAGCCAGTCCTTGTCCCCCACCAGGATCGCGGTGGGCACGGGGTCGAGGACGTGCAGCGCGGACAGCTTGTCGTGGTCCATCAGCGCCGGGTAGAAGTCGGCGACCACCTCGGTCGGCGTGCCCCGGATCATGGACTCGGCGAAGTCGACCACGGTCGGGCTGACGTTCCTGGAGTCGCCGAAGCCCATGTAGCGGGTCATGAGGAAGGCGATGTCGCTGCCCGCGTGGCGGGTGCGGTCGATGAACGAGCCGCGGCGGCCCAGCATCGACACGGTCGTGGGGGCCAGCTTGTGCACGACCTTGGAGGCCAGCGCGGGCAGGCCCAGGGTCAGCTCGGCGAGCTTGCCGGCCGAGGTGGACAGCAGGGCCACGCCGCGCACCTTGTCGCCGAACAGCTCGGGGCGGCTGTCGGCCAGCGCCATGATCGTCATGCCGCCCATGGAGTGGCCGACGAGCACGCAGGGGCCGGGCACGTACTGCTCGATGACCTCGGCCAGGTCCTGGCCGAGCCGGTCGATCGTGCTGTCGTCGGCCGCGCCGCGCTGGGAGCGGCCGTGGGAGCGCTGGTCCCACAGCACCATGCGGTGCTGCTCGCGCAGCTCGCGGCGCTGGTAGTGCCACGACTCCAGGTTGAGGCAGTAGCCGTGGCAGAAGACGAGGGTGAGCGGCGCGTCGTCGGGGCCGTCGACCTCGACGTGCAGCGCCTTGCCGTCGGAGGTGATCAGCGTGTGCTCGCGCCCGCGCAGCTCGCCGAACGGCTCACTCGCCTCGGTGTCGGGGCGCAGCCGGATGCGGCCGACCGCGTAGCGCTTGGCCATGGCGGCCGCGGCGATCCCCGCGGAGGCGGCGCCGACGAGCGCGCCCGCGATGCCGACCTTCCGCCGTGTTGTCGTCGTCATGTCCCTCAGCCTTCGTACACCCTCGGCACCCGAGCGCCGATCCTCGTCACGATCTCATGAGTGATCGTGCCGAGGGTATCGGCCCACTCCTGGGCGGTCGGCTCGCCCTGACCGCCCGGCCCGAACAGGATGACCTCGTCGCCCGCGGCCAGCGGGTCGTCACCCACGTCGATCATGAACTGGTCCATGCACACCCGACCGGCCACCAGCCTGCGACGGCCTCCCGCCAGCACCTCGGCCCGCCCCGTCGCGTGCCGCAGGATTCCGTCGGCGTACCCGAGCGGCACCAGGCCAAGCGTCGTCTCGCGATCCGTGATGTAAAGGTGTCCGTAGGACACTCCGGAGTCCTCAGGGACGCGTTTGGCGAGGGCGATGCGGGCCGTCAGCGTCATCGCCGGGGTGAGCCCGAAGTCGCCCGCCTCGGGGATCGGGCTCAGCCCGTACATGGCGATGCCGGGCCTGACCAGGTCGTAGTGGGTCCGGGGCAGGGTCAGGATGGCGGCGGAGTTGGCCAGGTGCCTGATCACGTGGGAGCCGCCGGCCCCGGCCTGCTCGGCCAGCTTCAGCGCCGTCTCGAACGCGTCGATCTGCGCCTCGATCGAGGAGTGGCCCGGGATGTCGGAGCAGGCGAAGTGCGACCACAGCCCGGTGACCTCGACGGCGCCCTCGGCCTGCAGCGCGACCGCTCTGGCCACCAGGGCGGGCCAGGCGGCGAGCGGGGCGCCACCGCGGCTCATGCCGGTGTCGGCCTCCAGGTGGACGCGGGCGGTGACGCCGGTGCGGCGGGCGGCGGCGGCGATCTCGCCGAGCAGCTCCTCGCTCGCGGCCGACAGCTCGACGTCGGCCCGCAGCGCCTCGTCCAGGGGCTCGCCGGGGGTGAGGAGCCAGGCCAGCACGGGGGCGGTGACGCCGCCCTCGCGCAGCGCGAGCGCCTCCCTGACGAACGCGGTGCCGAGCCGGCTCGCGCCGCCCTCCAGCGCGGCCCGTGAGGCGGGCACCAGGCCGTGCCCGTAGGCGTCGGCCTTGACGGCCCCCATGAGCTCCGCGCCTGAGGCGCGGTCCTTGAGCAGGGCCACGTTGTGCCTGATCGCGGCGAGGTCGACGCGCGCCTGCGCGGGGGTCGCCGTCCGGGAGTCCATACCTCTAGTTTGGCAGCTCGTCCCGATGGTCGAGCGCGATTTCCCTGATGGCCGACGGCACCGCGTCCGCCACGTCGGCGGCGGTCAGCGGCGCGCCGCCCGCGGCCCGGCGTCCGGCGAGCCCGTGCAGGCAGGCGCCGCACGCTCCGGCGTCGGCGCTGCTCAGTCCCTGGGCGAGCAGCGCCCCGGCGATGCCGGACAGGACGTCGCCGGTGCCTCCGGTGGCCAGCCAGGGGGTGCCCGTCGTGTTGACGCGGGCGGCGCCGCCCGGCTCGGCCACCACCGTGGTGGAGCCCTTGAGCAGCACGGTCACGCCCAGCTCGGCGGCGGCCCGGCGGGCGTGCGCCAGCCGGTCGGCCTCGATCTCCTCCCGCGCGGCCCCGGTCAGGCGCGCCAGCTCGCCGGCGTGCGGGGTCACGAGCACGGGCGCGGCACGGCGCAGCAGCCCCGGCTCCTTGGCCACGAGGGTCAGGCCGTCGGCGTCGACCAGGACCGGCACGTCCGAGGCGAGCACCCGGGTGGCCAGCTCGCGGGCCCAGCCGCCGGTGCCGAGCCCCGGCCCGAGCACCCACGCCTGCACCCGCCCGACGCGGTCGATCGACGGCTCGGCCAGCTCGGTGATGACCGCCTCCGGCCAGCGCGCCCGCACCTGGTCCGCGGGCCCGACGGGACCGGCGTAGCGGACCATGCCCGCGCCCGCCCGCAGCGCCCCGCCGACGGCGAGCACCGCCGCGCCCGTGTAGAGGTCGCTGCCGGCCGCGACGCCGACGACGCCCCTGCGGTACTTGTCGGACTCCGCGCCCGGCCTCGGCAGCAGCTCGCGCACGTCGTCGCGGGTCAGCGCCGTCACGTCCGGCTCCGGCAGGCAGGGGCCGAGCCCGATGTCGACCAGCTCGACCCGCCCGGCGTGCCCGGCCCCGGGATCGACGAGCAACCCCGTCTTGTACGCGCCCATCGTCACGGTCAGGTGCGCGCGCACGGCGGCGCCCGCCACCCGCCCGCTGCCCGCGTCCACGCCGCTGGGCACGTCGACGGCCACGACCAGCCCGGGGCCCGCCCCCGCCCGCTCCGCGAGCGCGGCGTACGGCTCCCGGAGCGCGCCGGTGGCCCCGATGCCGACCAGGCCGTCGACGACCAGGTCGGCCCGGTCCAGCGCGGCGGCGTCGCCGATCCGCCCGCCCGCGTCGCGGAAGGCCGCCAGCCCGGCCTCGTGGGTGCGCGATCCGGCGAGCACCGCCTCGACCGCGGCCCCGCGCCTGGCGAGCGCCGCCCCGGCGTACAGGGCGTCGCCGCCATTGTCGCCGCTGCCGACGAGCAGCACGACGCGGCTGCCGTACACGCCGCCGAGCAGGCCCGCGCACGCGGCGGCGAGGCCGGCTGCGGCGCGGAGCATGAGCGTGCCGCCGGGCAGGCGGGCCATGAGCTCCTGTTCGGCGGCTCTGATCTGGTCGGCGGTGTAGGCGGTGATCATCACGTCATCCTTCGGCGATCACGTAGGCGATGGCGATGCCGCCGTCGTGGCTGAGCGAGACGTGCCAGCGCTTGACGCCGAGGCCGTAGGCGACCTCGGCCACCTTGCCGCTGACGTACAGCTCGGGCTTGCCGTGGGGGTCGCAGCGCACCTCGGCCTCCCGGTGGCCGAGCCCGGGGGGCGCGCCCAGCGCCTTGGCCACGGCCTCCTTGGCGGCGAACCTGGCCGCCAGCGAGTGGACGGCGAGCGGCTGCTCGACCTCGGTGAACAGCCGTTCGCGCAGCGCGGGGGTGCGCTTGAGCGTGGCCTCGAAACGCGCGATGTCGACGACGTCGACCCCGATGCCCAGGATCATGGTGCCCAGGCTATCTAGAAGTCGCCGCGCTGCCAGGGACCCCAGATGGCGAACGAGCGGCCCCGCTTGGACTGGACGTTCACGTACAGGGTGTGGCCGCCGGGGCCGAAGGCGGAGCCGGCGAACTCCGCGCCCGCGTCGCCCGGGATGGGGGCCAGGCGGCAGAAGTCGAAGATCTTCCCGGCTCTGGTGAGGCCGCGCAGGTAGTTGTCGCCGTCGCCGTCCTCGCACAGGACCAGCGTGCCCCGCCTGCTGACGGTCACGTTGTCCGGCAGGTCCAGGGTGGCCGCGCGGGGCGACTGGTAGACGAGCCGGAGCCGGCCGCTCCACGTCTCGTACGCCCACACCTGGCCGCGGCCCCGGCCGAAGCCGTCGGGCGGCGTCTCGCCGGGCGCGGGGTCGCCGCCCTGGGTGGAGACGAAGTAGACGATGCCCTGGTGGAAGACGGCGCCTTCGAGCCTGGAGAAGATCGCCGCGCCCGCCGCCCGGCCCTGCCTGCCGACCGCCTGCACGGCGACGTCGTTGGACGGCCTGCCGGTGAACGCGGGGTCGGGGTCGTCGATGTCCACCCAGGTGGTGGCGAAGGCCGCGCCGGGCTCCTGCCCGGTGGACAGGTCGGCGCGCGGCCGGTCGGCGACGGCGAGCATCTGGAGCTTGCCGCCGTCGAGCAGCCGCCCCTCGCGCATCGGATGCCGGGGCGGCACGTAGCGGTAGAAGCCGGACGGGAAGCCGAAGTTGTCCTCGGTCAGGTAGAGCGTGCCGGTGGCCGGGTCGAAGGCCGCCGACTCGTGCGCGAACCGCCCGGCGGCCCTGATCGGCCTGGCCCGCGAGACGCCCTTGAGCGGCACCTCGAAGAGATAGCCGTGCTTCTCGGTCAGCCGGGAGTTGTCGCCGCCGGTGAAGTCGTCGCCCACGTCGGGCCCGTTGACGGTCTCCTCGCAGCTCACCCAGGCGCCCCAGGGCATCGGGCCGCCCGAGCAGTTCATCATCGTGCCGGTCAGCGACGGCCTGCTCTCGGCCACCTCGCCGTAGCGGCTGACCCGCAGCGTCGCCGTGCCGCCGCCCGCCATCGGGTCGTACGCGAGCCGCTCGTCGCCGAACGCGCCGACGGGGCCGTTGACCTCGTGGTTGCGCACCAGGATCGCGCTGCCGCGCGGCCCGGGGAACGCGGCCATCCCGTCGTGCCTGCCGGGCACCGTGCTGCCGTCGGAGAACTTCTCCCCGGCCGCGTTGAACGAGCGGTAGCGGAACCCCTCGGGCAGGTGCAGCCGCACCTCGCCGTCGCGCTGGTCGGCGACGGGGACGAGCCGCCCGTAACCGGGCGCGGGGGCGGCGCCGCCGCGCTGCCCCGCGCAGGCCACGCCGGCGAACGGCCCGGCGGCCAGGACGGCCCGGGTCAGGAAGCCGCGTCGGTCCATGCGAACTCGGTCCATGCAAAAACCCTCTTCATTCCCCGAACGCAGTATCGGTAATCCCCCGATTTTGTCCACAGGCTGTGGATACCCCGGCCGGAACCGCATTCTGACACCATCGCTACGCTGCCAGGGTGAACAACGGTTACGTTGAACTGAGCAGGGAGCAGTGGAGCGAGCTCCGCAAGAACACGCCCTTGACTCTCACGGCGGACGAGCTCGAAGAGCTGCGAGGCGTCGACGACCCCATCGACCTCGCCGAGGTCACCGACATCTACCTGCCGCTGACCCGGCTGCTGAACCTGCACTTCACCGGTTCGCAGCAGCGCAGCAGCGTGCTGAGCGCGTTCCTCGGGCGACCGGGCGGGCGGATGCCGTACATCCTCGGCATCGCGGGCAGCGTCGCGGTCGGCAAGTCGACGACGGCGCGACTGCTGCACACGCTGCTCGCCCGCTGGCCCGAACACCCCCACGTGGAGCTGGTCACCACCGACAGCTTCCTCTACCCCAACGCGGTGCTGGAGTCCAAGGGCATCATGCACCGCAAGGGCTTCCCCGAGAGCTACGACCGCAGGGCGCTGGTGCGGTTCGTGGCCGAGGTCAAGGCGGGCGCGGCCGAGGTGAACGCCCCGGTCTACAGCCACCTGGAGTACGACATCGTCCCCGGCGCCCGCCAGACCGTGAAGAACCCCGACATCCTGATCATCGAGGGGCTCAACGTCCTCCAGCCCGCCCCGCCCACCTCACTCGCCGTCAACGACTACTTCGACTTCTCCATCTACGTGGACGCCAAGGTCGAGGACATCCGCACCTGGTACGTCGACCGGTTCCACAAGCTGCGCCGCACCGCGTTCGAGGACCCCAAGTCCTACTTCCGGCACATCGCCGAGCTGTCCTACGAAGAGGCCACCGAATTCGCGGTCAACGTCTGGCGCGACATCAACGAACGCAACCTCGTCGAGAACATCGCCCCCACCCGCGGCCGCGCCGACCTCGTCCTGCACAAGGGCGCCGACCACTCCGTCAGGCGGGTACGGCTTCGCCGGACCTGAACACCTCGTCGAACAGGTAGCTCGCGAACCGCCCCGAACAGCCCAGGTCGTCGATGTCCGCGAACCAGCACTCCTCGCCGTGGTCATGACATGTCAACATCCGCATGAAGTCAGCCTGCCTGATCACGTTCAACGGAACGTCAACGTCGGATGGACGACAATGGCCGGGTGCTCCATCTGCGTCTGATCAGCCCGGCCGACCGCACCGGCGAGGTGCTGGAGGTGCTCGACGACTGCGCCGGCGTCACCAACGTCGCGGTCCTGCCGGGCGCCGCCCACCGGCCGCCCGGCGACCTGGTGCTGTGCGACCTCGCGCGCGAGTCGGCCAACGAGGTCATCGGCCGGCTCGAATGGCTCAAGGACGAGGGCTCGATCGCGGCCGAGCAGCTCGACATGGCCCTGTCCAGGGCCGCCGAGGAAGCCGTCGAGGAGGCGCCGGGCGACCCCGACGACGCGGTGGTGTGGGAGGACCTGGCCCAGAAGGTGCACGCCGACTCCCGCATCACCTGGGCGTACCTGGCCTTCCTCGGCATCGCCACGCAGCTCGCGGGCATCGCCGTGCTGCAGGACTCGGTCATCCTCATCGTCGGCGCGATGGTGCTCGGACCGGAGTTCGGCGCGGTGGCCGCGATCTGCTTCGGGCTGCTGGGCGGCCGGCTGCACCTGATCATCGGGGCGTTCCGGACGCTGGTCGCCGGGTTCGCGTTCGCGATCGGGCTCACGTTCGCCTGCGCGTTCGTCTCGTACCGGCTCGGCTGGATCGGGCCGGAGAGCCTGCGGACGAACGTCGAGGTCGGCTTCATCGTCACGCCCGACCGCTGGTCGTTCATCGTGGCCGTGCTGGCCGGGGCCGCCGGGGTGCTGTCGGTCACGGCGGGCAAGTCGTCGGCGCTGATCGGCGTGTTCATCTCGGTCACCACCGTGCCCGCCGCCGGCTACATGGCCGTGGCGCTCGCCCTCGGCGAGTGGCGGGCGGTCGCCGGGTCGGTCTCGCAGCTCGCGCTGAACGTGCTCGGCATGGTCATCGCGGGCACCGCCACCCTGTGGGTCCAGCGGAAATTCTGGCCTCAGGTAGGACGCCGTTCATCCCCGGGGACGAGGCCCCACGAGCACCTGGGCGGGTAGTGTCCCGGGCATGCACATCCTCGCCACCGAGGGGCTGACCAAACGCTTCCCCACCGTCACGGCGCTCGACCAGCTCACGGTCACCGTCGGAACCGGCGTCACCGGCCTCGTCGGGGCGAACGGCGCGGGCAAGTCGACGCTCATCAAGATCCTGCTCGGCCTGCTGCCCGCCTCCTCGGGGACCGCCCGGGTGCTCGACCTCGACGTGTCCACCCGGGGCGCCGACATCCGCAGGCTCGTGGGTTACATGCCCGAGCACGAGTGCCTGCCGCCCGACGTGTCGGCCACCGAGTTCGTGGTGCACATGGCGCGCATGTCCGGCCTGCCGCGCACGGCCGCCCGCGAGCGGGCCGCCGACGTGCTGCGCCACGTGGGCCTGGCCGAGGAGCGCTACCGGCCGATCGGCGGCTACTCGACCGGCATGAAGCAGCGGGTCAAGCTGGCCCAGGCGCTCGTCCACGACCCCAAGCTGATCTTCCTGGACGAGCCGACCAACGGCCTCGACCCGCGCGGCCGCGACGAGATGCTGGCGCTGATCAGGCGCATCGGCACCGAGTTCGGCATCAGCGTGCTGGTCACCTCACACCTGCTCGGCGAGCTTGAGCGGATCTGCGACCACGTGATCGTCATCGACGCCGGGCGGCTGCTGCGCTCCTCGGCGATCACCGAGTTCACCCAGGCGACCCGGACCGTCACGGTCGAGGTCGACGAGGGCACCGAGCCGCTGGCCGCCCGCCTGACCGAGCTCGGCCAGAAGGTCAGCCCGCACGGCCGCCTGCTGCTCGTCGAGGTGTCCGGCCCCGGCACCTACGACGCGATCCGCGACGCCGCCGTCGACCTCGACCTGTGCCTCATCCGGCTGGAGCAGGGCCGCCACCGCATCGAGGACGTCTTCCGGGAGGAGGCGGCCCATGTCTGAGATCTACGACATCGGCTATCGCCACTACGACGGCCCCCGCCTCGGCGGCGGCCACGCCACACGGGCGCTCGCCGTCCACAGCCTGCGCGGCATCTACGGCCTCGGCCGCACCGCGCGCAGCAAGATCATGCCGTTCTCGCTGGCCACCATCATGCTGCTGCCCGCCGTCGTGTCCGTCGCCGTCATGGCGATGCTCGGCGAGCGCGCCATGACCTACAGCGGCTACGCCGTCATCATGCAGCCGATCGCGGCGATCTTCCTCGCCTCGCAGGCGCCCACCGCCGTCGCCCCCGACCTGCGCCACCGGGTGCTGCCGCTCTACCTGTCGCGCCCGATCACGGTCTCCGCGTACGTGGGGGCCAAGGTCGCGGCCATGACCGGGGCGCTGTTCCTCATGCTCGCGGCGCCGCTGATCCTCATGTACGTGGGCGAGCTGGTCATCGACCTCGACGGGCCGCCGCAGACCAAGGAGTTCCTCGGCGCCCTGTCGATGGCCCTGGTGCTGGCGCTGCTGCTGGCCACGTTCGGCCTGGCGCTGGCCTCGCTGACGCCCCGGCGCGGGCTCGGCGTCGCCTCGGTCATCGCCGTCTACCTGCTGTCCTTCGCCTCGGTCCCGCTCGTCTACACCGCGCTGGACATGTCGGGCTACCATTCGGCCGCCTCGTGGGCCTGGCTGATGAACCCGTTCTGGCTGGTCGACGCGGTGCAGGTGTGGCTGTTCGACACCCCGCCCAACGCCGACGGCGCCTACCCCGGCGGCCCGATGCCGGCCGTCATCGTGGTGGCGCTCATCGGCCTCGCCCTGGCGGTCCTGGCCGCCCGCTACCGGAAGGCCGCCTCGCGATGAAGATCGAGCTCGCGCAGGTGTCGCGCTGGTACGGCAACGTCGTCGCGGTCAACGACGTCACGATGACGATCGGGCCCGGGGTGACCGGGCTGCTCGGGCCCAACGGCGCCGGCAAGTCGACGCTGCTCCACATGATGGCCGGCTTCCTGGCGCCCTCCGGCGGCACGGTCACGCTGGACGGCCAGAACGTCTGGAAGAACCACCATATTTATCGAAATATCGGGTTAGTGCCGGAACGGGAGGGCGTCTACGGCTTCCTCACCGGCTGGCAGTTCGTCCTGTCCGCCGCCAAGCTCCACGGCCTGCCCGACCCCGCCGAAGCCGCCCGCAAGGCCCTGGCCACCGTCGAGATGGAGGCCCCCAAGGACCGCCGCGTCGAGACCTACTCCAAGGGCATGCGCCAGCGCGTCAAGGTCGCCGCCGCGCTCGTCCACGACCCGGACGTGCTCCTGCTGGACGAGCCCTTCAACGGCATGGACCCGCGTCAGCGCATGCACCTGATGGACCTGATCCGCGCGATGGGCGCCGCCGGCAAGACGATCCTGTTCAGCTCGCACATCCTCGAAGAGGTCGAGCGGGTCGCCCAGCAGATCGAGGTCGTGGTCGCCGGCAGGCACGCCGCCTCCGGCAACTTCCGCGAGATCCGGCGCCTGATGACCGACCGGCCCCACCTGTTCAAGATCCGCTCCAGCGACGACCGCAGGCTGGCCGCGGCCCTCCTCCTCGACGACTCCACCGGCGGCGTCACGCTCGGCCCCGACGGGCTGGAGGTGCAGGCCACCGAGCTGCGGCGCTTCGCCCGCCTGCTCCCCCGCGTGGCCCGCGCCGAGGGCGTCCACCTCCAGCAGGTGTCACCCGCCGACGAGGACCTGGAGAGCGTCTTCTCCTACCTGATCACCAGGAGCACCTGATGAACACCGTGGTCGCAGGCATCACCTACCGGGCCCTGCTCGGCAGGCGGCGCATCATCCTGCTGCTCCTCCTGCCGCTCGCCCTCATCGGCCTGGCCGTGCTGCTCCGCGTCATCGGCAGCGACGACCAGCGCTCGGCCGTGCTGCTGATGGAGAAGTTCGCCATCGGCACCATGCTGCCGCTGCTCGGCCTCATCGCCGGCACCGGCGTCATCGCCCCCGAGATCGACGACGGCACCATCATCCACCTGCTGTCCAAGCCGATCTCCCGCCCGGCCATCACACGGACGAAGTTCCTGGTGGCGGCCTCGCTCCTGGCGCTGTTCGCCGCCGTGCCCACCTACGTCGCCGTCTGGCTCCTGGTCGGCAACGAGGACGGCCTCGCCCCCGGCTTCGCCCTCGGCGCCCTGGTCGCCGGCATCGCCTACGCCGCCGTCTTCCTGCTCCTGGGCATCGTCACCCGCCACGCGGTCACGATCGGCATCACCTACGCCCTCGTCTGGGAGAGCCTCGTCGGCGGCTTCGTCCCCGGCGCGCAGCAGTTCTCGATCCAGCGGTGGGCCCTGACCGTCGCCGACCAGCTCTCCGACTCGCCGTTCCTCACCACCCGGGTCACGTTCGGCTTCGCCGTCCCGGCCCTGGTCGTCGTCACCGTCGGCGCCGTCCTCTGGGCGGGCCACCGCCTGCGCGGCTTCGCCCTCACGGGCGACGAGTGACCGATCTCCGGGTACGGGATCCCGTACCCGGAGAAGACGTCAGACGCAGGCCACGCGGACGACGTCGGCGAGGCGTTCGGCGACCTTGGTCGCCTGCTCCTCGGAGGCCGCCTCGACCATCACGCGGATCATCGGCTCGGTGCCGCTGGGCCGGATCAGCACCCGGCCCGTCTCACCCAGCTCCGCCTCGGCCTCGGCGACCGCGGAGGTGAGCTCGCCGGCCGACGCCTTGCCCCGGTCGACGTCCTTGACGTTGATCAGGATCTGCGGCAGCGCCGTCATGACGGACGCCAGGTCGCGCAGCGTGCTCCCCGAACGGGCCACCACCGACAGCAGGTGGAGCGAGGTGAGCAGGCCGTCGCCCGTGGTGGCGTGGTCGAGCATGATGACGTGGCCCGACTGCTCGCCGCCCAGGTTGTAGCCTTCGCTCTTCATGCGTTCCAGCACGTAACGGTCGCCGACGGCGGTCTCCACCACCGTGATGCCCGCCTCGCGCATCGCCAGCTTGAAGCCCAGGTTGGACATGACGGTCGCGACCACCGTGTCCTTGGCCAGCGTGCCGGCGGCGTGCATGTCGGCGGCGAGGATGGCCATGATCTGGTCGCCGTCGACGATCGCGCCGGTGTGGTCGACCGCCAGGCAGCGGTCGGCGTCGCCGTCGTAGGCGATGCCCAGGTCGGCGCCGCGCGAGACCACCACCTGCTGGAGCTTGTCCAGGTGGGTGGAGCCGTAGCCGTTGTTGATGTTGAGGCCGTCGGGCCTGGCGCCGATCGCCTCGACGCGGGCGCCCGCGCGCAGCAGCGCCTCCGGGGCCACCATGTGGGCCGCGCCGTGGGCGCAGTCGACCACGATGTCCAGCCCGTCCAGCCGCCCCGCGACCGTGTCGAGGACGTGCGTGATGTAGCGGTCGGCCTCACCGTAGGCGTCGCGGACCCGGCCGACGGCCGCGCCGACGGGACGGCTCCAGTCCTCGCCGAGCCGCCGCTCGATCTCGTCCTCGACCGCGTCGGACAGCTTGAAGCCGCCCCGCGCCAGGAACTTGATGCCGTTGTCGGGCGCCGCGTTGTGCGACGCCGACAGCATGACGCCGAGGTCGGCGCCGAGCGCGGCGGTGAGGTGGGCGACGGCCGGTGTGGGCAGCACGCCGAGGCGCAGCACATCCACTCCAGACGACGCGAGGCCGGCGACCACGGCGGCCTCGAGAAATTCTCCCGAGGCACGCGGGTCCCGGCCTACGACCGCCACCGGCCGCTGCTTGCGGCCTGAGCCGCTGGAGCCGGTGGCGGCGAACACGCCTGCATCGCCGAGGACATGAGCCGCCGCGACCGAAAGGTCCATGGCGAGCTCGGCCGTGAGGTCGCGTCCCGCGACCCCACGTACCCCGTCGGTGCCGAAAAGCCGCGCCAACTTAGCGCTTGCTGTACTGCGGAGCCTTGCGGGCCTTCTTGAGGCCGTACTTCTTCCGCTCCGTGGCGCGGGCGTCACGGGTGAGGAAGCCGGCCTTCTTCAGCGGCGGGCGGTTGACCTCGACGTCCAGGATCGCCAGGGCGCGGGACAGACCCATGCGCAGCGCGCCGGCCTGACCGGTCACGCCGCCGCCGTCGATGCGCGCGATGACGTCGAACGCCTCTTCGGCGCCGAGCACCACGAAGGGCTCGTTGACGATCTGCTGGTGGACCTTGTTCGGGAAGTAGACGTCCAGCGAACGACCGTTGATCGTCCACTTGCCGGTGCCGGGGACGATGCGCACGCGGGCGATCGCCTCCTTACGGCGGCCGGTGCCGTACGAGTTGCCCGTGGTGACGGGCTTGCGCACGGGAGCGTCAGCGCTGGCGGTGGATTCGGTGGTGTACTCGGACGGGAACTCCTCGCCGGAGTAGTCCTCGACCTCGGCCGTCTCGACGGCCGTCTCGACACCGGTGGGCTCAGCCACGGTTCTCCTCTAACTCTTTCGCGAACTACTACTGGGCGATCTGGGTGATCTCGAACGGCACCGGCTGCTGGGCCTGGTGCGGGTGCTCGGAACCCGCGTAGACCTTCAGCTTCTTGGCCATCTTCCGGCCGAGGGAGTTCTTCGGCAGCATGCCCTTCACGGCCTTCTCCACGGCCTTGTCCGGGCGCTTGTCCATGAGCTCGCCATAGCTGACGGAACGCAGACCGCCCGGGTAACCCGAGTGGCGGTAGGCCTTCTTCTGCTCACGCTTGTTGCCGCTGAGCGCGATCTTGTCCGCGTTGATGACGATGACGAAGTCACCGGTGTCGACGTGGTTGGCGAAGATCGGCTTGTGCTTGCCGCGGAGCAGGGTCGCGACGTGGCTGGCCAGCCGGCCCAGCACGACATCGGTCGCGTCGATGACGTACCACTGACGCTGGACGTCGGCGGGCTTCGGTGAGTACGTGCGCACGGTCGTAGCCTTCTTTATGCTCGCGTCTTCGGCGCGCTGCCGGATGCGGCAGCGCTTGGGGTCGGTCGGTGCGGGCACACGACGGCCCGGACCTTCCGTCTCCGCACAGATGGGAGATGACGCCGGACGCGCCGCGCATTGGTCACGCTGGACCTATGCACACAACGAACGATTAGGTTACCCGCCTGAACGGCGGCAGGTCAAAAGACCGGTAACCCTGGTCGAGTCTACCTGATCACAGAACGGTTCTATTTCAGTTCCCTGAGATCCCTTCTTCACCAGGACGAGACATCCCTATCGTTGGTGGCGGTATGTGGCAGAGTTCTCACACCCGGCACACCCAGCGGAGCGCACGGCGCCGGAACCATCTGGGTCTGCTGGCCTGCCTCATGGCCGCGCTGTTCACCGGCGTGCTGCTCGGCCGCATGTCGGGCGACCCCGTGCCGACCGGCCACATCTACCTCAACGAGGCCACCCCGGCCGCCACCCCCAAGGCCGCCGCCCCAGCGCAGAAGCGGGCCGCCCAGCCGATGGCCGAGGCCGTGCCCCGCCAGACCACCACCGCCGCCGCGCCCCGCGCCCGCCACCGGCAGGTCAGGCCCACGCCCAGCCCCACCGACCAGGTGCCCGGCTACACCGCCGACGAGCCGGTCCAGGTTTTGCGCGACAGCGAGCCCGTACAGAGCGTGCCGGGCATGGCCTCCGAGGTCGTCCGCCTCACCAACACCGCCCGCGCCAGGCAGGGCTGCGGCCCGCTGCGCGCCGACGCCCGGCTGACCAGGGCCGCCCGGGAGCACTCGTACGAGATGGCCCGCTCCGGCCAGTTCACGCATGAATCGCCCGACGGGTCCTCGCCCTGGGACCGCATGGAGCGCGCCGGCTACCCCGCGGGCGCCGCCGAGAACATCGGCCGCGGCTACTCCTCCGCCGAGGAGGCCGTGAGCGGCTGGCTCGACAGCCCCGACCACCGGCGCAACATCCTCAGTTGCGACTTCAAGGCCATCGGCGTCGGCGTGGTCTCCAGCCCCGAGGGCATCTGGTGGACCCAGGACTTCGGACGCTCGTGACCTTCGCACGGTAATGTCTCCGCATGGGTTTTCCCGACGAACGTGAATCCGGCACGGACAGCACCCCCCGCCGCTCCCGCAGGGACCGCAAGGCCGACGCCGACCCCGGTTCCTTCGCCGGCGCCTTCACCCCGGCCGGCCCCCCTCCCCCCGGCGGCGCCCCCAACCAGGGCGGCCTCGGCGGCTTGGGCGGCCCCCCTTACTCCAGCGGCGCCCCCACCCCGGGCAGCGGCCCCAACCCCGGCGGTGCCCCCAACCCGGGCGGTGCCCCCAACTCGGGTGGCGCTTTCAACCCGGGCGGCGGCCCCAACCCCGGCGGTGCTTTCAATCTGGACGGCGCCCCCTCCCCGGACGGGGACCCCGACGCCGACGCGCCTCTGGACGAGCCCAAGCGCGGCCGCAGGTCCGGCTCCAGCCGCTCCGAAGGCAAGCGCCCCCGGCAGACCTGGAGCCCCTACGACGAGGAGAACCGCTCGCGCGGCCCGCTCTGGGCGGTCGTCGCCGGCGTCGCCGTGCTCGGCCTGTTCGGCGGCGGCCTGGCGATCATGTTCAACGCCGACGACCCGGCCACCACCGCCGCCAACTCCGAGCAGCGCACCTCCGCCCCGCTCCCGTCGCCCCCGCCCGGCGAGTTCGGCTACGCCGCCAGCCGCAGTACGGACCCCGACCCGCTCACGGTCAAGGAGCTCTTCCGGGCCAAGAAGTTCACCGTCTCCGGCCGCGCCTACCAGATGACGGTCACCAGCAAGGACAAGAAGTGCGCCGACGGCGTGCTCGGCGACAAAATGGCCAAGGCACTCAAGAGCGGCAAGTGCACCCAGATGATGCGGGCCAGCTTCCGTGACAAGTCCGGCAAGGTGATCGGCACCGTCGGCGTCGCCAACCTCAACACCTTCAAGAGCGCCGCCAAGGTGGCCAAGGCCGGCGGCACCGCCGACTACGTCAAGCCGCTCGCCGGCAAGGACGAGATCACCAAGTTCCTCGGCTCGGGCAGCGGCGGCGCCAAGGTCTGGGCGCACGGCCACTACGCGGTGCTGGTGTGGTTCCAGAGCAAGGACGGCGTCAAGCCCGACAAGAAGCTGTCGAAGCAGCTCTTCCAGGCGGCCGAGGACATCACCAAGCAAACGGTCTTCCAGGCCCTCGACAAGCGGGCGCTGACCGGGATGCGCGCAACCTGATATCGGCCATCCGGTCGGTTAACCCCGCAAACAGGACGATCGATCCGACCGGGAACGCTCATACCTAGGGAACGATCTAGCGACTCTCGCTAGGCTCGCCCTTATGCGTGGCCAGGGACCCGGGTCTGAGCACGAGCGTGGCGAAGCCGACTCCGCGACCGCACCATCGACGCCACCGCCTAGCTTCGGCCATCAACCGCCGCCGGGCGAACCGCCAAGCGGCCACCGCGCCGCCCCCTACGCACCCCCACCCCCGGACCACGGCCCGGGCTCGGGCGAGCCCCCGGCATCCCCGTACGCGGGGACGGCCTCGGGCTCCGGCGAGCACCCGGCGTCTCCGTACGCGGGAGCGGCCCCGGGGTCCGGCGAGCACGCGGCGAGCCCGTACGCGAGGTCCGGCGAGCACGGCGGTGAGCAGCAGCCACCGGCCGTCTACCCTGAGCCGACCGCCGAGGAGGCGGAGGGCTGGCTGTCGGTCGAAGGCGAGCCGCCCGCCAGGGAAGGCTGGCCGGCGCCCGGCGACACGCCCCCGGCCGAGGCGTGGCTCTCCGTCGCCGACACCCCGCCGGTGGAGGGCGACACCCGGCCCGCCATGGCCTGGCCGCCCGCCGGCCTCCCCCCGCACGCCGCCGTTCCCTGGACGCCGCCCCAGCCCCAGGTCCCGCCCCCGTGGCCGACCCCGGCCGGCGACGCCCCGCCCACCCCGCCGTGGCCGTCCCACGCCGAACCCCCACACGGAGAACCCCCACACGCCGAAGCCCCGCCCACGCGCCCCTGGCCCGCCCAGGGCGACGCGCCGTCCCCCATGCCCTGGCCCCCGACGACCGAGGCCACCCCCGCCGCCCCCTGGGCCACCCCCCAGGACGACGGCGCCACCCGCCCCGGCACCGCCTGGCCCCCCGCCCAGCCCGTCAACCAGTGGCACAACCCCGACCAGGCACAATCCCCGCAACCGGGCCCCACGTACGAGAACCAGCCCCCGGCGGGCCCCGCGTACGGCAACCAGCCGAGCCCACCCCCACCGGGACCCGCGTACGAGAACGAACCGCACCCGGGACCCACGTACGGCAACCAGCCGGGCAACCCGCAGGCCGGGCACACGTACGAGGACGAACCGCACAGGCGGGCGGCCGACGAGGCCCCCGGTGCTGCCGGGCAGTGGCACCCCCCTGCGGACGGGCAGGGCGGCGGGATGTCGGCGCTGCCCGCGTTCCCCGGTGCCCAGCCGTGGGAGGTGAACGACGGGGACGCCGCGCCGTACGACTGGTTCGCCGACCCCGAGAACGCCGAGGCGGCCGCCGCTCAGGGGTGGACCGCCGATCCGGCGGCGCCGGGCGGACCGCAGTGGGAGCCGCCGCCCGCGTTCACCGCCGCCGCAGCGGGCATGCAGGTGTGGCCCGCTCCGGTCGCGGACCCGGTCGCCATGCCGCCCTGGCCTGCCGCCACCGGTGAGCTGGAGGCCGAGGCCGACGACGTCCCCCACCCGACCGCCCCCGGCCAGGCGCGGCAGCCCTCCGGGTACGCCGCCGAGCCGACCGGCCCGGCCCAGCACCACCCGGACGACCGCGCCCACCCCGCACCCGAGCCTGCCACCGGAGCCCACCAGCCACCTGCAGCGGCCGCTGCCCAGCCCACCGCCGAGCACCCGGCCACCGCCCCGGACCACCCCAACGGGCCCGCCCACCCGGGCGCCCCAGGGCAACCCACCGCCCATGCTCCGGCCCCGCACGGTCAGGCCCCGCAAGCCCCGGCTCCGCATGGTCAGCCCGCGCACGCTCCGGCCCTGCACGGACAGCCGGACGGTCGCGGGGAGGCCGTCCCGTCCGGTCACCCCGACGCCCACGGTCAGCCGCCGACCCACGGCCAGCCCTCCGGGCCCGTACAGCCTGCCGCCGGTCAGCCCACCGAACCGGCTCTCCCCGCCGCCGCCTCCCCCCAGCCTGCACACGACCAGGGCGCGCACGACCAGCCCATGCATGACCAGCCAGGTTACGACCACGACCAGCCCGGGCAGCACCAGACCAGGCACGACCAGAACGGTCACGACCACCCCGGCCAGGACCAGAACGGCCACGGACAGAGCGGCCACGACCAGAGCGGCCACGGACAGGTCGCGCCCCAACCGTTCACCACCGGGGACACCGCTCCTCCCCCCGCAGGCCGGAAGGCCGGTGGGGTGCCGGTGCCGATGCCAGGGGTCAAGCAGCCGCCGGCCCCGCTGTTCGACCCGAGCACCCAGCGCCAGCCCGAGCCCGGCGACGTACCCGTCTGGCCTCCGAACGAGGACCCGGCGGCCAAGGGCCCCGAGCTGCCGTTCAGCCCCGAGGTGTGGGGCAACCGTCACCAGGGCCCGGGCAACAGCCTGCCGGCGCTGGCTCCGGAGGCGTTCCGGCAGCCGCCGTTCGCGCCGATGCCGCCGGTCAAGCAGCCGGGCAAGAGCAAGCGGGCGCTGTTCGCGACGCTGGGGGTGCTGGTGCTGGCCGGGGTGGCGACGGGCGGGTTCTTCGCCGTCAGATCGGTGAGCTCGCCCACGCCGGAGGCGGCCTCGCAGCCGTCGGTCCAGCCGCCGACTCCGACGTCGGCCCCGCCCGCGAGCACGCCGCAAGAGCCGGCCGGTGCGTCGATCCTCAACTCGGAGATCACCGACCCGAAGAAGCTGTCGCTGGCGGAGGCGTTCCCGGAGAAGAAGGTGTCGGCCGCGGGCGCCTCGTTCACCCGCGTGAAGTCCGACCTGGCGGCCAAGTGTGACGAGGCGGCGGCGGGCCCGTTCGCGGAGGCGTTGCGCGAGCACAAGTGCAGCCGCGTGCTACGCGCCACGTACGTCGACTCCAAGCGCCGCTACGCGGTGACGACCGGGATCGCGGTGCTGCCCAGCAAGGACGCGGCGCTCAAGGCCGACCGGGCGAAGAACCTGAGCCGTAATGTCTGGTTCCGCGCGCTGCCCGGCGCGGCGGGCACGGGCGGCGACCGGGTGCACATCGCGGGCGGCTACGCGGCGGGCCTGGTGTGGGGCCGCTACATCGTCTTCAGTTACGCCACCCACGCCGACGGGCACACGCCGGAGGCCAAGGAGAAGACGCTCATCAAGGTCAGCAGCGCGTTCCGGGACGAGACGGCGGAGGTTCTGGAGCGGCGGATCAACCAGAACTGACGCCCGGCAGCGTGCGGACGCGCCGGGTGGCGGCGGCCCGCGCGGCGAGTTCGGCCGCGGGCGGGTAGGTCACCTCTTCGAGGCAGAGGCCCCGCGCGGGCGCCACGTGGACGCCGGAGTCGCGTACGGCCTGGGCGAGCACCTCGCCTGGCCACAGCACCGGCCGGCGTCCGTCGCCGACGGCCAGCAGGGAGCCGACGAGCGCCCGCACCATCGAGTGGCAGAACGCGTCGGCGACGACGGTGGCGACGAGCACGCCGTTGTCCTCGCGGATCCAGTCGAGCCGCTGGAGTTCTCGGATCGTGGTGGCGCCTTCGCGCTTCTTGCAGAAGGCGGCGAAGTCGTGCTCGCCGAGGAGCCGGGCGGCGGCGGCGTTGAGCGCGTCGAGGTCGAGGGGCCGGTTGTGCCAGACGACCGCGTGCCGCAGCAGCGGGTCCACGCCGCCGACGGCGTCGCTGATCCGGTACGCGTAGCGCCGGGAGACGGCGGAGAACCGGGCGTCAAAGCCCTCAGGAGCCACGCAGACACGAAATATCCGTACATCGGGGTCCAGCACTCCCCCGAACCTCCGCACCAGCGCAGCGAGCCTCTCGTCCACGCCGAGCGGCGCCGGGCTGTTGCCGTCGAGCTCCGCCAGCGCCTCGTCCGACACGTCGACGTGCGCCACCTGCCCCCGGGCGTGCACGCCCGCGTCCGTGCGGCCGGCCACGGTCAGGTCGGGCGGCTCGGGCAGCCGCAGGATCCGCCCCAGCGCCCGCTCGATCTCCCCCTGGACCGTACGGAGCCCGGGCTGGCGGGCCCACCCGGAAAAGCCGCCCCCGTCATAGCCGAGGTCGAGCCGGAGCCGTACCACGATCTTCCTCCCGGTAAGCGAAAAGGGCCCGGCCCCCACGAAGGGGTCCGGGCCCGGCAGCCTGATGGATCAGGCCTCGTCCTTCTTCGCCTCGGCGGCCGGGGCCTCCTCGGCAGGAGCCTCGGTCTCCTCGGCCTGCGCGGCCGGGGCGGTCTCCTCGGTCTTGTCCTCGGTCTTCTCCTCAGCCGGGGCGGCGGGCGCCTCGGCGGCGGCCGGCGCGGCCGGACGGGAGACGGTGACACCGTTCAGCGGCTCGGTCACCAGCTCGATGACGGCCATCGGGGCGTTGTCGCCCTTACGCGCACCGACCTTGGTGATCCGGGTGTAGCCGCCGGGACGCTCGGCGAACGTCGGCGCGATCTCGGTGAAGAGGTGGTGAACGACGCCCTTGTCCTTGACGACGGTGAGCACCTGGCGACGGTTGTGGATGTCGCCCTTCTTCGCCTTGGTGATCAGGCGCTCCGCGACCGGGCGAAGGCGCTTGGCCTTGGCGACGGTGGTGCGGATCTTGCCGTGACGGAACAGGTCCGTGGCAAGGTTGGCCAGGATCAGCCGCTCGTGCGCCGGGCTGCCGCCAAGACGCGCGCCCTTGGTGGGCTTGGGCATTGCTCTCTCCTTGTGTGTTCACCCGCCCCGGCCGTACCAGGTACCGGGGTCGGGCCGCCAGACCCGGGACGGGTCCGCGCTATCGGGAAATATCAGTACTGCTCGGTCTCGACGTACGCGCTGTCGTCGTCGTCGTAGCCGCCGCCGGCCACCGCGCTCGGGTCGAACCCGGGCGGGGAGTCCTTGAGCGCCAGCGACATCTCGTGCAGCTTCTGCTTGACCTCTTCGATCGACTTGGCGCCGAAGTTGCGGATGTCGAGCAGGTCCTGCTCGCTGCGCGCGACGAGTTCGCCCACGGTGTGGATGCCCTCGCGCTTGAGGCAGTTGTAGGAGCGGACCGTGAGGTTGAGCTCCTCGATCGGCAGCGCCAGGTCGGCCGCCAGGGCGGCGTCGGTCGGCGACGGGCCGATGTCGATGCCCTCGGCCTCGACGTTGAGCTCGCGGGCCAGGCCGAACAGCTCGACCAGGGTCTTACCGGCGGAGGCCACCGCGTCGCGGGGCTTCATGGCCGGCTTGGTCTCGACGTCCAGGATCAGACGGTCGAAGTCGGTGCGCTGCTCGACTCGGGTCGCCTCGACCTTGTAGGTGACCTTGAGCACCGGGGAGTAGATGGAGTCGATCGGGATGCGACCGATCTCCTGGCCCGGCTGCTTGTTCTGGGCGGCGGAGACGTAGCCGCGACCGCGCTCGACGGTCAGCTCCATCTCCAGCTTGGCCTTGCCGTTGAGCGTGGCGATGCGCAGCTCGGGGTTGTGCACCTCGACACCGGCCGGAGGCGCGATGTCGGCGGCGGTGACCTCACCCGGGCCCTGCTTGCGCAGGTACATCACGACGGGCTCGTCGTGCTCGGAGGAGACGACCAGCTCCTTGAGGTTGAGGATGATGTCGGTGACGTCTTCCTTGACCCCGGGAACGGTCGAGAACTCGTGCAGCACGCCCTCGATGCGGATGCTCGTCACGGCGGCGCCCGGGATGGACGACAGCAGCGTGCGACGCAGCGAGTTGCCGATGGTGTAGCCGAAGCCGGGCTCCAGCGGCTCGATGACGAACCGGGACCGGGTCTCGTCGATCGACTCTTCGAGAAGAGTCGGACGCTGAGCGATCAGCATGTGTGGGTTCTCCCCTGTTTCGTGTGGCGCCCGCTATATGACGCCACCCCGACAAACAGTTTAGTTCGAGTACGGAATCCGTACTCGAACCAAACGGACGAGTGACTACTTGGAGTAGTACTCGACGATGAGCTGCTCCTGGACCTGGGTGTCGATCTGCTGGCGAACCGGCAGCTGGTGCACCAGGACGCGGAGCTTCTCGGGCACGACGCCGAGCCACGCGGGAACCGTGCGCTCGCCCGCGGTCGCCCGGGCGACCTCGTAGGGCATGAGGTTGCGCTTGGTCTCGCGGACCTCGACGATGTCGTGCTCGCGCACGCGGTACGACGGGATGTCCACCTTCTTGCCGTTCACGGTGATGTGACCGTGACGGACCTGCTGGCGGGCGGCGTCACGCGACTGGGCGAACCCGGCGCGGTAGACGACGTTGTCGAGACGGCTCTCCAGGATCTGGAGCAGCGCCTCACCGGTCTTGCCCGCCTTGCGCGTGGCTTCCTCGTAGTAGTTGTGGAACTGCTTCTCGAGGACGCCGTAGATGCGGCGGGTCTTCTGCTTCTCGCGAAGCTGAAGCTGGTACTCGGACTCCTTGGGGCGTCCGCGGCCGTGCTCACCCGGCGGGTAAGGACGGATCTCGATGGGGCACTTGGCGGACTCGCACTTGCTGCCCTTGAGGAAGAGCTTGGTCTTCTCGCGACGGCAGAGCTTGCAGTCCGCGCCCGTGTAACGAGCCATTTCTCAATATCTCCTGGGAATCAGACGCGGCGGCGCTTCGGCGGACGGCAGCCGTTGTGCGGAACCGGGGTGACGTCCTGGATCGAGCCCACTTCGAGGCCGGTGGCCTGGAGGGAGCGGATCGCGGTCTCACGGCCGGAGCCGGGACCCTTGACGAAGACGTCGACCTTGCGCATGCCGTGCTCCATGGCGCGGCGCGCGGCGTTCTCCGCGGCCATCTGCGCGGCGAACGGGGTGGACTTACGGGAGCCCTTGAAACCCACGTGGCCGGCGCTGGCCCAGGAGATCACGTTCCCGTTGGGGTCGGTGATCGAGACGATCGTGTTGTTGAACGTGCTCTTGATGTGGGCGTGCCCGTGAGCGACGTTCTTCTTTTCCTTGCGGCGCACCTTCTTCGGCGCACCCTGGCGGCTCTTAGGAGGCATTGTTTGCCTTAACTCCTGAGGTCTTCGGTCCCGCGGCTGCGAGGACTACTTCTTACCGGGCTTCTTCTTACCGGCGACGGTCTTCTTCTTGCCCTTACGGGTGCGCGCGTTGGTCTGCGTGCGCTGGCCGTGGACGGGAAGACCCTTGCGGTGGCGGATGCCCTGGTAGCAACCGATTTCGATCTTGCGACGGATGTCGGCCTGGACCTCACGGCGCAGGTCACCCTCGATCTTGAAGTTCGCCTCGATGTAGTCACGCATCGGGACGAGCTCGGCGTCGGAGAGCTGGTGCACGCGCAGATCGCCGCTGACACCGGTGGCCTGGAGGATCTCCTGGGCCCGGGTGCGGCCGATGCCGTAAATGTAGGTGAGAGCGATCTCCAGCCGCTTTTCGCGGGGGAGGTCGACGCCAACCAGGCGAGCCATGGTCGGGCATTCTCCTTCTCTGTGGCGGAGGTCTTGCGCCCCACTTCCCCTCCCCATGCCCGGGGTGAGGGCCCCGGCCTCCGACCGGGGGTCTCCTGAACGGTTCGACGGGCGCCGACGGATCGGCGGCGTCGCCTGCTCAGGTGTGGCGCGCGATTACTGTCTCAGGCTCCTCATGCGTCGAGCCCGCTCCCTGACGGGGCGGACTCGGAGAAGCCTTGCGGCGACTAACCCTGGCGCTGCTTGTGGCGCAGGTTGTCGCAGATCACCATGACGCGACCGTGCCGGCGGATCACCTTGCACTTGTCACAGATCTTCTTGACGCTCGGCTTTACCTTCATTGTCCTTCGTGTTCCTCAGACGTCTTATTTGTATCGGTAGACGATCCGCCCACGACTCAGGTCGTAGGGGCTCAGTTCGACGACTACCCGGTCGTCGGGCAGGATCCGGATGTAGTGCATCCGCATCCGTCCGCTGATGTGGGCCAGGACCTTATGGCCGTTGTCGAGCTGCACCCGGAACATGGCGTTCGGGAGCGACTCAACCACAGTGCCCTCGATCTCGATGGCGCCGTCTTTCTTGGCCAAAAGTCCCTCGCGTTTCACTGATCGGTCGTCTGAGGCTCCGGTTCACTAAGCAGCCGCGACCTCACGCTTCGAAGAGAGCGGCGACCGGCAAAGGCCGCCGACGCGTGATAGTCATAGTGAGCCGACTAAGGAGTGTACGACACCTGTTGCTCAAACGCGAAACGCGTGCCAGGTGCCCTGACACAACCACGTGTCACTGTACCCGATATCGCGCCCTGACGCATGCCGGAGGCCCGCCGACAGGACGCCGGCGGGCCTGAACGCCTCTCCCCGGGCCTCAGCGGCCCTTCTGGCGGCTCAGTAGATGCGGTGGGCCGCACCGCAGAACTTGGCCGCGCCGCCCCAGCAGGTGTACGTCCAGAGCTTCTTGATGTTCCCCTTGCCCCAGGTGTGGACCTGGGATCCGTTCCAGCCGTAGAAGTGCTTGCCGGTGCGGCCGTTCTTGTACTCGTACCGGAACCAGACGTAGCCCCGCTTGGCGGTGAACTCCTTGCCGTACCACTTCGTGAAGACCTTGCCGCCGGCCTTCCACGTCTTGCCGAAGGTGTAGGCCTTCTTGTTGCTGGAGTAGTACTTGCCCCAGGCTCCGGCCGAGGAGGCGGCCTGGACGCTGGTGGCGGGCGACGCCTGGGCGGT
This sequence comes from Nonomuraea sp. NPDC049725, assembly GCF_040674795.1. Lineage (NCBI taxonomy): Bacteria > Bacillati > Actinomycetota > Actinomycetes > Streptosporangiales > Streptosporangiaceae > Nonomuraea > Nonomuraea sp. NPDC049725. The sequence continues at coordinate 470,966 of NZ_JBFANJ010000006.1, forward strand.
GGCGGCGTGAGCGGTGGCGGCCGGGGCGAGGACGAGGCCGGTGGCGGCGAGGGAGCCGGCGATGGCGGTGGCCGCGAAGATCTTGCGCATGATTTCCTCCGTGGGTGGTGTTCTGGACACCGCTCACGTTAGGAATGCGCGCCCCGGCGTTCTGTGGACGAATGCGCAGACGGCACTTATGCACACAAGCCCGTCGTCACCGCTTCGGCGGCGGGTTCCCGAAGACCGTGCTGACCAGCAGGATCGCGCCCCACGGGCCCATGACCCACAGCGGCCACGGATAGATGAAGTCGCCCGCCGTGATGCTGATGATCAGCCAGATGACCCAGTTGACCGCGCTGGCGCCGGCCCAGGCGCTCCAGGCGGCCACCATGCCGGGGTGCATCCGCCGCTTGGCCAGCGGCTCCGGCGTCACCTTGGCGGGCCGGTTGCGCAGGTCGACGTCCGGCAGGTCGGCGGTCAGCTTGGCCAGGTCGCCGTACGTCTTGCTCTGGTAGAGCTGTTCGAGCCGCTCGTTGAACTCTTCCATCGTGATGCGGCCCTGGGCGGTGTGCTCGCGCAGTACTGCCGCCACCCGGTCGCGGTCGACGTCGGAGGCACGCATCTCGGGACTCTGCGCCATTCCCACCACTCCCGGCTCGTCTACGGCTGTGCCAAGCGCTCTTTGCCCCCATCAAGGGCGGTCAGCACCCAAGGTCCATTATGTGTCACGGCGACGCTGTGTTCGAAGTGAGCCGACGCCTTTCCGTCGACGGTCACCACGGTCCAGTCGTCGGCCAGCACGCGGGTGCGCTCGGTGCCGAGGTTCACCATGGGCTCGACGGCCAGGCACATGCCCACCTCCAGCACCGGACCCCGGCCCGGCTTGCCGTGGTTGGCGATCCACGGGTCCATGTGCATCTCGGTGCCGATGCCGTGGCCGCCGTACTCCGGCGGGATGCCGAACCGGCCCTGCGACTTGACGTAGCGCTCGACCTCGTACCCGATGTCGGACAGGTGGCGTCCGGGGGTCAGGGCCCTGATGCCGGCCCACATCGCCTCTTCGGTGATGCGCATGAGCTCGGTGAGCTTCGGGTCGACCTCGCCCACCGGCACGGTCACGGCCGAGTCGCCGTGCCAGCCGTCGAGGATGGCCCCGCAGTCGATCGAGATGACGTCGCCCTCGCGCAGCTTGCGGGCGTCCGTCGGGATGCCGTGCACCACCTCGTGGTTGACCGACGCGCAGATCGTCGCCGGAAAGCCCTGGTAGCCCTTGAACGACGGGATCGCGCCCTCGTCCCGGATCGCCTTCTCGGCGATGACGTCGAGGTCGAGCGGCGTCATGCCCGGCTGCACCGACTGCTTCAGCAGCTCCAGCGTGCGCCCGACGACCAGACCGGCCGCCCGCATCTTCTCCAGCTGCTCGGGCGACTTGATCTGAATCCCATGCTTGTTTCTCTTGAACACGTTTACGGCACCCCCAGGGACTTCAACGGGCAAACGTGGGAGCCCAATTCCCCCCACAATAGCCGCGAGGTGGCACGGAAACCCGTGCCACCTCCGCAGTAGGTCGTCACCCTCACCCCATGAAGGGCCTGATGGCCTCCATGGCCCTCTGGGTGACCTCTTCGACCGGGCCGGTAGCGTCGACCCCGACGAGGATGCCCTCGTCCGCGTAGTAGGAGATCAGCGGAGCCGTCTGCTCTCCGTAGACCTCCAAGCGGTGCCTGACGGTCTCTTCCTTGTCGTCGTCGCGCTGGAACAGCGCGCCGTCGCAGGCGTCACAGCGGTCGTCCTGCTTGTCGTCGAACTCCACGTGCCAGATGCGGCCGCACTGGCTGCAGGTGCGCCGGCCCGCCAGCCGCCGGACCACCTCGTCGTCGTCGACGACGAGCTCCAGCACCAGGTCGAGCGCCTGACCCCAGTCGGCGAGCATCTTCTTGAGGATCTCCGCCTGCGGCACGTTGCGCGGGAAGCCGTCGAGCAGGAAACCGTCCTGCGCGTCGTCCTCCGAGAGGCGGTCGCGGACCATGGCGATGGTGACCTCGTCGGGCACCAGGTCGCCGCGGTCCATGAATGTCTTGGCCAGCTTGCCGAGGTCCGTGCCGCCTGAGACGTTGGCACGGAAAATGTCACCTGTCGAGATCTTCGGGATTGACAGGTTCGATGCGATGTACTGGGCCTGCGTCCCTTTACCCGCTCCAGGGGGCCCGACCAGAACGAGACGCACTACCGCAGGAAACCTTCGTAGTTACGCTGCTGCAGCTGGCTCTCGATCTGCTTGACCGTGTCCAGGCCGACACCAACCATGATCAGAATGCTCGTCCCTCCGAACGGGAAGTTCTGGCTCGCACCGGCCACCGCCAGCGCGACGATCGGGACCATGGAGATCAGACCCAGATAGAGCGCGCCGGGCGCGGTCAGACGGGTGAGCACGAAGTTCAGGTATTCAGCCGTCGGCCGGCCCGGGCGGATGCCCGGAATGAACCCACCGTACTTCTTCATGTTGTCAGCCACTTCAGTGGGGTTGAAAGTGATGGACACGTAGAAGTACGTGAAGAAGACGATCAAGAGGAAGAACGTCGCCATGTAGATCGGCGTGTCGCCGGTGGCGAGGTTCTGGGAGATCCACTGCACGACCGGGTTCGGGTTCTCCGCGTTGGCGAAGAGCGAAGTGATCAGCTGCGGCAGATAGAGGAGCGAGGAGGCGAAGATGACCGGGATGATGCCGGCCTGGTTGACCTTCAGCGGGATGTAGGTCGAGGTGCCGCCGTACATCCGCCGGCCCACCATGCGCTTGGCGTACTGGACCGGGATGCGGCGCTGCGCCTGCTCGACGAAGACCACGGCGGCGATCAGGAAGATGCCGACCACCATGACGACCGCGAAGGTGAACTTGTTCGCCTGGAAGATGTTGGCCATCTCGGACGGGAAGATGGACACGACCGAGGTGAAGATCAGGATGGACATGCCGTTGCCCACACCACGGTCGGTGATGAGCTCGCCCAGCCACATGATCACGGACGTGCCCGCGGTCATGATGACGACCATCGTGACGATCTGGAAGACGTTGTCCGGGTCGAGCAGCACGTCCTGCTGGCAGTTGGGGAACAGCTGGCCCGAGCGGGCGAGGGCGATGAACGCCGTCGACTGCAGAACACCGAGACCGACGGTCAGATAACGCGTATACTGCGTGATCTTGGCCTGGCCCGACTGGCCTTCCTTCTTCAGCGCCTCAAGCCGCGGGATGACCACGACGAGCAGCTGCAGGATGATGCTCGCGGTGATGTAGGGCATGATGCCCAGTGCGAAGATCGACAGCTTGAGCAGCGCGCCACCGCTGAACAGCTGGACCATTCCATAGATTTGGCCGGCGGCGCCCTCACGGGCCGATTCAAAACAGGCCGCCAGATTCTGGACGTGAACGCCCGGAGTCGGAAGAACCGAGCCGAGTCGGAAAAGCGCGATGATGCCCAGCGTGAAGAGCAACTTCTTGCGCAGGTCCGGCGTCCGGAACGCCCGGGTAAACGCGGTCAGCACGGTCCCTCCTGCGCGCCTATGAGGCGATGTGAGTATGCGATGGTGCGGGGATCTGCCATCTGAAGTCTCAGGTCAACATCCAGCAGGACAGTATCCTGCCGTCTCGCGAACTCTAACGCACTACGCGCGTGGGGGCCCATTGTCAGAACCCCCACGCGTCGTAAATGCACTTACAGCTCGGTAACGGAGCCGCCGGCAGCGGCGATCTTCTCCTTCGCCGTGGACGAGAAGGCATGCGCCGTCACGTTCACCGCGACCGAGATCTCACCGGTGCCCAGCACCTTGACCGGCTGGTTCTTGCGGACAGCGCCCCGGGCCACCAGCGCCTCGACGGTGACGTCGCCACCCTCGGGGAACAGCTCGCCGAGCCGGTCCAGGTTGACGACCTGGTAGGTCGTCTTGAACATGGCGTTGGAGAAGCCCTTGAGCTTCGGCAGACGCCTCTGCAGCGGCACCTGGCCACCCTCGAAACCGAGGGGAACCGTCGTACGGGCGTGGCTGCCCTTGGTGCCGCGACCGGCGGTCTTGCCCTTGGACGCCTCGCCGCGGCCCTTGCGGACCTTCGACTTGTTGGCGCCAGGAGCAGGACGCAGGTCGTGAATCTTGAGCGGAGCCTTGTCAGTCATGACTAGTCGACCTCTTCCACCACGACGAGGTGCGTCACCACGGAGACCATGCCGCGAATCTCGGGCCGGTCCTCCTTGACGACGACGTCGCCGATTCGCTTCAGGCCAAGCGAGCGCAGCGAGTCACGCTGGTTCTGCTTGCCACCGATCTTCGAGCGAACCTGAGTGATCTTCAGGCGTGCCATGACTAGCTCACCGCCTTCGCGGCCGCCGCCTCGGCGAGACCCTCGCGCTGAGCCTTCAGCATCCGGGCCGGGGCCACGTCCTCGATCGGCAGGCCACGGCGGGCGGCGATCTCCTCGGGGCGCGAAAGGCCCTTCAGAGCCGCCACGGTGGCGTGCACGATGTTGATCGGGTTGTCCGAGCCGAGCGACTTGGACAGCACGTCGTGGATGCCCGCGCACTCCAGGACCGCGCGGACCGGGCCACCGGCGATGACGCCGGTACCGGCCGAGGCCGGACGCAGGAAGACGACGCCGGCCGCCTCCTCGCCCTGCACCGTGTGCGGGATCGTGCCCTGGATGCGAGGCACCTTGAAGAAGTGCTTCTTCGCCTCTTCGACGCCCTTGGCGATGGCCGCGGGGACTTCCTTGGCCTTGCCATAGCCGACGCCGACCAGGCCGTTGCCGTCGCCGACGACGACGAGGGCGGTGAAGCTGAAGCGACGACCACCCTTCACGACCTTGGCCACTCGGTTGATCTTCACTACGCGCTCGATGTACGAGACGCCCTTGTCAGCGGCGCCACCGCGGCGATCGTCACGACGGTCCCGCCGCTCGCCACCGGTGCCGCCACCGCGACGCGGAGCTGCAGCCATCAGTGGTTCCTCATCTCAGTTGCCATATCAGAACTCGAGCCCACCTTCGCGGGCGCTGTCCGCCAGAGCGGCGATGCGCCCGGCGTAGCGGTTGCCACCGCGGTCGAAGACGACCGCCGTGATCCCGGCTTCCTTGGCCCGCTGAGCGAGGAGCTCGCCGACCTTCTTGGCCTTCTCCGTCTTGTCCGCTTCCAGCGTGCGCAGCGAGGCGTCCATGGTGGACGCGCTCACCAGGGTGTGGCCGACGGTGTCGTCCACGATCTGCACGAACAGGTGACGCGTCGAACGGTTGACGACCAGGCGCGGACGCGCGGCCGTACCGACGACGTTCTTGCGGACGCGGCGGTGACGGCGGGCCCGCGAGACGGTGCGGGCAGCCGTGTGCTTGCCGAACGCAGTCTTCGGAGCCATGCCTACTTACCAGCCTTTCCGACCTTGCGGCGGATCTGTTCGCCCTGGTAGCGCACGCCCTTGCCCTTGTACGGGTCGGGCTTGCGCAGCTTGCGGATGTTGGCGGCGACCTCGCCGACCTTCTGCTTGTCGATGCCGTCCACGTGGAACAGGGTCGGCTTCTCGACGCGGAAGGTGACGCCCTCGGGGGCGTCGACGATGACCGGGTGGCTGAAGCCCAGCGAGAACTCCAGCTGCGCCGGGCCCTTGGCCTGGACGCGGTAACCGACGCCGACGATCTCCAGGGTCTTGGAGTAGCCCTGCGTGACGCCCTGCACCATGTTGGCGATCAGCGTCCGCGAGAGGCCGTGCAGCGCACGGACCTTGTTCTCGTCGTTGGGACGGGTGACGGCGATGGCGCCGTCCTCGTCGCGGCCCACCACGATGGGCTCGGCGACCGTGTGAGAAAGCGTGCCCTTCGGGCCCTTGACCTGGACATCCTGGCCGGTGATCGTGATGTCTACGCCACTGGGCACAGGGATGGGCAGCCGTCCGATTCTCGACATGCTGTGTTCCTCCCCTCTACCAGACGTAGGCGAGGACTTCCCCGCCCACGCCACGCTTGCCGGCCTGCTTGTCGGTCATGAGACCGGCGGACGTCGAGATGATCGCGACGCCCAGCCCGCCCAGGACTCGAGGCAGATTGTCCTTCTTCGCATAGACCCGCAGACCGGGCTTGGACACCCGGCGCAGTCCAGAGAGCGAACGCTCACGAGTAGGCCCGAACTTGAGCTCCACCACGAGGTTCTTGCCAACCTTGGCGTCTTCGACGGTCCAAGCCTGGATGTAACCCTCCTGCTGGAGGATCTCGGCGATGTGCGCCTTGATCTTCGAGTACGGCATCGACACGCTGTCGTGGTACGCCGAGTTCGCATTACGCAGACGCGTGAGCATGTCTGCGATCGGGTCGGTCATCGTCATGGCCAATGGCCTTCCTCGCCGCGGTTTCCAGTCGGCGAAGCTTCAGTGCTGCGCACTGCTCTGCCGGTGGACCTTCGGCGCGGTCGTGGGTGCTCTCTACGAGAGCCCCCTGATTTTGACATTTACGGATATGTACGGCCGGAAGCCGCCCCGGGGGCGACCAGTGCCGCCCCCAAGGGTAACTACCAGCTGGACTTGGTGATGCCAGGCAGCTCGCCCCGGTGCGCCATCTCACGGAAGCACACGCGGCACAGGCCGAACTTCCTGTAGACGGCGCGCGGACGACCGCAGCGCGAGCAACGGGTGTAGGCCCGGACCTCGAACTTCTGCTTGCGCCCCGCCTTGGCGATCAGCGACTTCTTCGCCATTGGATCAGGCCTCCTTGAAGGGGAAGCCGAGGAGCTTGAGCAGCGCCCGGCCCTGGTCGTCGTTCTTCGCGGTGGTCACGATCGTGATGTCCATGCCCCGCGGCCGGTCGACCTTGTCCTGGTCGACCTCGTGGAACATGACCTGCTCGGTCAGACCGAAGGTGTAGTTGCCGTTGCCGTCGAACTGCTTCGGCGACAGGCCCCGGAAGTCACGGATGCGGGGCAGCGCCAGCGACAGCAGCCTGTCGAGGAACTCCCACATGCGGTCACCGCGAAGCGTGACGTGCGCGCCGATCGGCATGCCCTCACGCAGCTTGAACTGCGCGATGGACTTGCGCGCCCGGACGACGGCCGGCTTCTGGCCAGTGATCACGGTGAGGTCGCGAACGGCGCCCTCGATCAGCTTCGAGTCGCGGGCCGCCTCGCCGACACCCATGTTGACCTTGATCTTCACCAGGCCGGGGATCTGCATGACGTTCTCGATGCCGAACTGCTCGCGAAGCTGAGCCGCGATCTCCTCGCGGTACTTCGTCTTGAGGCGCGGCGTCGGGCGCTCGGTCTCGGTGGTCGTGGCAGTCATCAGCTGTCCTCACCCGTCTCGTCGGCCTTGTCAGCCTTCTTGTCGGCGGGCTTTTCGGCGGCCTTGTCTTCCTTGAGCTTCTTCACGTTGCTCACGTGGATGGGCCCCTCCATGGTCTGCACGCCGCCGGTCTTGGCGCCACGCGGACCCTGGTTGGTCTCCTTGCCGTGCTTCTTGATCATGTTGACGCCCTCGACCACCACGCGGTCCTCGCGCGGGAAGGTCGCGATCACATGACCCTTGGCACCCTTGTTCTTGCCGGCGATGACCTGGACCAGGTCACCCTTCTTCACATGCAGCTTCGGCATTACAGCACCTCCGGTGCGAGCGAGATGATGCGCATGAACTTCTTGTCGCGCAGCTCGCGGCCGACCGGGCCGAAGATACGAGTGCCACGAGGGTCACCGCTGTCCTTGATGATGACGGCGGCGTTCTCGTCGAAGCGGATGTAGGAGCCGTCGGGCCGGCGGCGCTCCTTGACCGTGCGGACGACGACGGCCTTGACCACGTCGCCCTTCTTGACGCCCGTGCTGCCCGGCAGCGCGTCCTTGACAGTGGCGACGATGACGTCGCCGATACCGGCGTAGCGTCGGCCCGAGCCACCGAGAACACGGATGCAGAGAATCTCCTTGGCACCCGTGTTGTCGGCGACCTTGAGCCGCGACTCCTGCTGGATCACGTTGTACTCCTGTTAGTCGCGCCGGTTCTCATCGCTGAGCCTGGCGGAACCCATCGTTGTCTTGTTCCTCCGGCCACAGCCCCCCGTAGGGGGCCGCACCGCAGGCGACGCGGGAGCGAGGCTCCCGCGTCCTTGGACACCGTCATGGGGGCCCTGAGGCCCCCACGAGGCGCGGTATATCCGAGAGGGCCTACTTGGCCTTCTCGAGGATCTCCACGACCCTCCACCGCTTGGTGGCGGAGAGGGGGCGGGTCTCCATCAGAAGCACGCGGTCGCCCACGCCACAGGCGTTGGACTCGTCGTGTGCCTTGTACTTGGTCGTCCGGCGGATGACCTTGCCGTAGAGGCGGTGCTTCACGCGGTCCTCGACGGCGACGACGACGGTCTTGTCCATCTTGTCGCTGACGACCAGGCCCTCACGGACCTTACGGAAGTTACGCCCCGTCGACTCGGTGGTCTCGGTGGTCTCGGTCTCAGCCATCGCTCGACTCCTTCTCGACCGTGACGATGCCCAGCTCGCGCTCGCGCATCACGGTGTAGATACGGGCGATCTCGCGGCGGACGGCACGCAGCCGCCCGTGGCTCTCCAACTGACCGGTCGCTGACTGGAAGCGGAGGTTGAACAGCTCCTCCTTGGCTTCCTTGAGCTTCTGGACCAGGGTGTCCTGGTCCTCCACCCGCAGCTCGCCGGCGGTCAGGCCCTTAGCCATCACGCCTCACCCACTTCACGCTTAACGATCTTGCACTTCATCGGGAGCTTGTGGATCGCGCGCTGAAGCGCCTCGCGGGCGATCGGCTCGGCCACGCCGGACAGCTCGAACATCACGCGTCCGGGCTTGACGTTGGCGATCCACCACTCCGGCGAACCCTTACCGGAACCCATGCGGGTCTCGGCAGGCTTCTTGGTGAGGGGACGGTCGGGGTAGATGTTGATCCACACCTTGCCGCCACGACGGATGTGACGGGTCATCGCGATACGAGCGGACTCGATCTGGCGGTTGGTCACGTAGGAGTGCTCAAGCGCCTGAATGCCGTACTCGCCGAAGACGACCCTGGTGCCGCCCTTGGCGGCTCCGCTGCGGTCGGGCCGGTGCTGCTTGCGGTGCTTGACCCTGCGAGGGATCAGCATGGTCAGCTCCCTTCAGCACCCGGCTGAGCAGCCGGGCCGGTCTCGGGGGCAGCCTGGGAGGCCGCCTCAGTCCTGGGGGCGCGGTCGCCGCGCTCGCCGCCACGACCGCCACCGCGGCGGGCGCCACCGGCGCCACCACCACGACGCGGACGGTCGCCGCCGCCGCCACGACGGTCGTCACGCTCGCGACGCTGGCCGGCACGGGCGCCGGCAGCCGCCGCCTCGCGCTCGGCGCGGCTCGTCGCGGCCTCGCCCTTGTAGATCCACACCTTCACGCCGATGCGGCCGAAGGTGGTACGGGCCTCGTAGAAGCCGTAGTCGATGTCCGCGCGGAGCGTGTGCAGCGGCACCCGGCCCTCACGGTAGAACTCCGACCGCGACATCTCGGCGCCGCCCAGACGACCGGAGCACTGGACACGGATGCCCTTGGCGCCGGACTTCATGGCCGACTGCATCGCCTTGCGCATGGCACGGCGGAACGAGACACGGCTGGAGAGCTGCTCGGCCACGCCCTGCGCGACGAGCTGCGCGTCGATCTCGGGGTTCTTCACCTCGAGGATGTTGAGCTGGACCTGCTTCTTGGTCAGCTTCTCCAGGTCACCGCGGATGCGGTCGGCCTCCGCGCCGCGACGGCCGATGACGATGCCCGGCCGGGCGGTGTGGATGTCGACCTGGACGCGGTCGGTCGTGCGCTCGATCTCGACCTTGGAGATGCCGGCCCGCTCCATGCCCTTCTGCAGCATGCGACGGATCGCCACGTCCTCGGCAACGTACGACTTGTACAGCTTGTCGGCGTACCACCGGCTCTTGAAGTCGGTCGTGATGCCGAGGCGGAACCCGTGCGGGTTAACCTTCTGGCCCACTATCGGGTCCTTCCCTTCGGCTCGCGGGACTCCACGATCACGGTGATGTGGCTCGTCCGCTTGTTGATCCGATAGGCGCGACCCTGTGCACGCGGACGGAACCGCTTCAGCGTCGGGCCCTCGTCAACCCAGGCGCGGCTCACGAAGAGCGTGCTGGGGTCGAGATCGAAGTTGTGCTCAGCGTTCGCCATGGCGCTGCTGAGCACCTTGTAGATCGGCTCGCTCGCCGACTGGGGAGCGAACTGCAGAACGGCCTGCGCCTCCGAAGCGGGCAGCCCGCGAATAAGGTCCACCACGCGGCGGGCCTTGAGGGGCGTGACACGGACGAACCGCGCCTGAGCCCTGGCTTCCATCGCTTACTCCTCTAAGTGCTTCTGAAGGCGTCTATCGCCGGCTGCGCCGGTCTTCCTTGACGTGGCTCCGGAACGTCCGCGTGGGGGCGAACTCTCCGAGCTTGTGACCGATCATCGACTCGGTGACGAACACCGGGACGTGCTTACGGCCGTCGTGCACGGCGATCGTGTGCCCGAGCATGTCGGGAACGATCATGGAGCGCCGCGACCACGTCTTGATGACGTTCTTGGTGCCCTTCTCGTTCTGGACGTCGACCTTCTTCTGAAGGTGCTCGTCCACGAAGGGACCCTTCTTAAGGCTACGTGGCATTTCGGCTGCTCCTACCGCTTCTTCCTCTTGCTGCGCCGACGGATGATCAGCCGGTCGCTGGCCTTGTTGGCCTGGCGGGTGCGGCCCTCGGGCTTGCCCTTCGGGTTCACCGGGTGGCGACCACCGGAGGTCTTGCCCTCACCACCACCGTGCGGGTGGTCGACAGGGTTCATCGCGACACCGCGGACGGTGGGGCGCTTGCCCTTCCACCGCATACGGCCGGCCTTGCCCCAGTTGATGTTGGCCTGCTCGGCGTTGCCGACCTGGCCGACCGACGCGCGGCAGCGCACGTCGACCATGCGCATCTCACCGGAGGGCATACGCAGCGTGGCGTACTGGCCTTCCTTGGCGAGCAGCTGGATCTGAGCGCCCGCGGAACGGCCGAGCTTGGCGCCGCCGCCCGGACGGAGCTCCACCGCGTGGATGAAGGTACCGGTCGGGATGTTGCGCAGCGGCAGGCAGTTGCCCGGCTTGATGTCGGCCGCGGGGCCGTTCTCGATGCGGTCGCCCTGCTTGAGGCCGGTCGGCGCGATGATGTAGCGCTTCTCGCCGTCGGCGTAGTGCAGCAGAGCGATGTTGGCGGTGCGGTTGGGGTCGTACTCGATGTGAGCGACCTTGGCCGGAATGCCGTCCTTGTCATGCCTGCGGAAGTCGATGATCCGGTAGGCGCGCTTGTGACCGCCGCCCTGGTGGCGAGCGGTGACCCGGCCGTGTACGTTACGGCCGCCCTTGTTATGAAGGGGTGCAAGCAGCGACTTCTCCGGCGTGCTGCGGGTGATCTCGGAGAAGTCCGAGACACTGGAACCGCGGCGACCCGGAGTCGTCGGCTTGTACTTACGGATGCCCATCTTTTTCGTTCATCCTCTGTCGGACCCCAGGTCCGGAGACCTGGGGTATCAATTTCGTGCGAAGCCCCAGAAAAAGGGGCTCGCGGGAGGCCGGGCCTCCCGCGTGGTTAGCCGATCTGACCGAAGATGTCGATCCGATCGCCCTCGGCCAAGCTCACGATCGCGCGCTTGGTGTCGGGCCGCTTACCGAAACCGGTGCGGGTGCGCTTGCGCTTGCCCTGCCGGTTGATCGTGTTCACGCTGGTGACCTTGACCCCGAAGATCTGCTCAACGGCGATCTTCACCTGGGTCTTGTTCGCGCTCTTGCGCACCAGGAACGTGTACTTGTTGTTCTCATCGATCAGGCCGTAGCTCTTCTCAGAGACGACCGGCTTGAGGATGATGTCGCGCGGGTCGGCGATCTTCTCCATCAGGCCTCTTCCTTCCCGCCCTGGCCCAGCCTGGCGACGACCTGGTCGTACGCCTCCTGGGTGAAGACCACGTCGTCGTGGACGAGCACGTCGTAGGTGTTGAGCTGACCGGAGTCCAGCAGGTGGACCTCCGGCGCGTTGCGCAGGCTCAGCCAGGTCAGCTCGTCGGTCTCGTCGACCACGACGAGGACCGACTTGGCCTGGGTGATGGTGCGCAGCGCCTGCAGGGCGGCCTTCGTCTTCGGCGTCTCGCCGGAGACCAGGCTGCTCACCACGTGCACACGACCGCCGCCGGCCCGGTCGGACAGGGCGCCGCGGAGCGCGGCGGCCTTCATCTTCTTGGGCGTGCGCTGCGAGTAGTCGCGCGGCACCGGGCCGTGGACGACGCCGCCGCCCGCGAACTGCGGCGCACGGGTCGAGCCCTGACGGGCGCGGCCGGTGCCCTTCTGCCGGTACGGCTTCTTGCCGCCGCCGGAGACCTCACCACGGGTCTTGGCCTTGTGGGTGCCCTGCCGGCGAGCGGCGAGCTGGGCCACGACCACCTGGTGGATCAGCGGCACGTTGACCTTGGCGCCGAAGATGTCCTCGGGCAGGTCGACGGTCCCGGTCTTCGCCCCGCTGGCGTCAAGGACGTCAATGGTGCTCACTTGGCAGCCCCCTTCTTGGCAGCGGTGCGAACGAGGACCAGACTGCCGTTGGCGCCGGGGATCGCACCCTTGATCAGGATGAGGCCCTTCTCGGCGTCCACGGAATGAACCTTCAGGCTCTGCACGGTGGTGCGGACGTTACCCATCCGACCGGCCATGCGCAGACCCTTGAATACGCGTCCCGGGGTGGCGCAGCCACCGATGGAACCCGGCGACCGGTGCTTGCGCTGCGTGCCGTGCGACGCGCCCAGACCACCGAAGCCGTGCCGCTTCATGACACCGGCGAAGCCCTTGCCCTTGCTCTTGCCCGTCACGTCGACGAACTGGCCGGCCTCGAAGGTGTCGGCCAGCAGCTCCTGGCCGAGGGTGTAGTCGCTCGCGTCGTCGGTGCGGATCTCCGCGAAGTAACGGCGCGGGGTGATGTCGTGCTTACGCAGGTAGTCGCCGAGCGGCTTGTTGACCTTCCGGGGGTCGACCTGCCCGAAGCCGAGCTGGACGGCCGAGTAGCCGTCCTTTTCAGCGGTGCGGACGCGGGTCACCACGCACGGACCGGCCTCGACCACGGTCACCGGGACCATCCGGTTGTCCGCGTCGAAGACCTGGGTCATGCCGAGCTTCTTGCCCAGGACGCCCTTGATCGTCTTAGCCATGTCAGTGCGTTCCCTCAGAGCTTGATCGAAATGTCGACGCCCGCGGGGAGGTCGAGCCGCATGAGCGAGTCAACCGTCTTGGGGGTCGGATCGATGATGTCAATCAGCCGCTTGTGCGTGCGCATCTCGAAGTGCTCGCGGCTGTCCTTGTACTTGTGCGGCGAACGGATGACGCAGTACACGTTCTTCTCGGTCGGCAGCGGCACCGGGCCCGCGACCTTCGCGCCAGTCCGCGTCACCGTCTCGACGATCTTCTTGGCCGAAACGTCGATGACCTCGTGGTCATAGGCCTTAAGCCGGATGCGGATCTTCTGTCCCGCCATAGTGGCCTCGGTGTCCTTCGCTGTCGTCTGAAAAAGTATCGTGCGGCAGGATGCCGCTGGGTGGTGCGATGCTCCACGAGACAGACGTAGTCGATCTGCCTTTTCTTCCGTGATCCGGCAGTAACTTCGGTCACTGGCCTGCTTCGGTCACTGGGCCGAAGTGACTGCTGGATCACGGCTTTGCCGTGGAGCCGGGGAGCGGAGCCCGTACGGACTCCGAACCCCTGTCGTGGTGCGGCGGCCGGCCCCTGTGTGGAGGCCGACCGCCACCCCGCGGTCGAGCTACTTGATGATCTTCGTGACCCGACCGGCGCCGACGGTGCGGCCACCCTCACGGATCGCGAACTTGAGGCCTTCCTCCATGGCGATGGGCTGGATCAGCTCAACGCGCATCTCGGTGTTGTCGCCCGGCATGACCATCTCGGTGCCCTCGGGGAGGTTCACCACGCCGGTCACGTCCGTCGTACGGAAGTAGAACTGCGGGCGGTAGTTGTTGAAGAACGGCGTGTGGCGGCCGCCCTCGTCCTTGGACAGGATGTAGACCTGGCCGGTGAACTCGGTGTGCGGGGTCGTCGTGCCCGGCTTGATGATGCACTGGCCGCGCTCGACGTCGTCACGCTTGATGCCGCGGAGGAGCAGCGCGGCGTTGTCGCCGGCGTGGCCCTCGTCGAGCATCTTGTTGAACATCTCGATGCTGGTGACGGTGGTGGTCGTCTTCTCCGGCTTGATGCCGATGATGTCGACCTGCTCGTTCACCTTGACGATGCCGCGCTCGATACGACCGGTGACGACGGTGCCGCGACCGGTGATCGAGAAGACGTCCTCGACCGGCATGAGGAACGGCTTCTCCGTCTCACGCGGGGGCTCGGGGACGTTCTCGTCGACGGCGTTCATCAGCTCGATGATGCTGTCGGCCCACTTCTCGTCGCCCTCGAGAGCCTTGAGCGCGGAGACGCGGACGACCGGCAGGTCGTCGCCGGGGAACTCCTGAGCGGACAGGAGCTCACGGACCTCGAGCTCGACGAGCTCCAGGATCTCCTCGTCGTCGACCATGTCGGCCTTGTTGAGGGCCACGACGATGTAGGGGACGCCGACCTGGCGGGCCAGGAGGACGTGCTCCTTCGTCTGCGGCATCGGGCCGTCGGTGGCGGCGACCACGAGGATCGCGCCGTCCATCTGAGCGGCACCGGTGATCATGTTCTTCACGTAGTCGGCGTGACCGGGGCAGTCCACGTGGGCGTAGTGGCGCTTCTCGGTCTGGTACTCGACGTGCGCGATGGAGATCGTGATGCCGCGGGCCTTCTCCTCCGGCGCCTTGTCGATCTTGTCGAACGGGGTCGCCGCGTTCAGGTCCGGGTAACGGTCGTGGAGCACCTTGGTGATCGCCGCGGTCAGTGTGGTCTTACCGTGGTCGATATGCCCAATGGTGCCGATGTTCATGTGCGGCTTGTTCCGCTCGAACTTGGCCTTGCCCACTGGTTCTCTCCTTGAGAATCTGACTGACTTTCGTCATACACACTCGGGCCCGGGTGATCCCGAACCCCTAGGCGGCGGGACGGCTCGCACCGTCCCGCCAGGGACCGGAACTATTCGCCCCGGGCCTTCGCGACGATCTCCTTGGCGATGCCCGGAGGCACCTCAGCGTAGGAGTCGAACTGCATGCTGTAGCTCGCGCGCCCCTGAGTCTTGCTGCGCAGGTCACCCACGTAGCCGAACATCTCCGACAGCGGCACGAGCGCCTTGACGACACGGGCGCCGGCCCGCTCGTCCATGGCCTGGATCTGCCCGCGACGACCGTTGAGGTCGCCGATGACATCACCCATGTAGTCCTCGGGCGTGGTGACCTCGACGGCCATCATCGGCTCGAGGAGCACGGCGTCAGCCTTGCGCGCGGCCTCCTTGAACGCCATCGAACCGGCGATCTTGAAGGCCATTTCCGAGGAGTCGACGTCGTGCGCGGCACCGTCGGTCAGCGTCACCTTCACGCCCACCATCGGGTAGCCGGCCAGCACGCCGAACTCAGCGGCCTCCTGCGCGCCCGCGTCGACCGACGGGATGTACTCCCTCGGCACGCGGCCACCGGTGACCTTGTTCTCGAACTCGTAACCGTCGTTGCCCTCGCCCAGCGGCTCCAGGTCGATGATCACCCGCGCGAACTGACCGGAACCACCGGTCTGCTTCTTGTGGGTGTAGTCGACCTTCTCCACCTTGCGGCGAATGGTCTCACGGTAGGCGACCTGGGGACGGCCGACGTTGGCCTCGACCTTGAACTCGCGACGCATGCGGTCGACGAGGATCTCAAGGTGAAGCTCGCCCATGCCCCAGATGACCGTCTGGCCGGTCTCCTCGTCACGACGGACCTGGAAGGACGGGTCCTCCTCGGCCAGCCGCTGGATCGCGGTCGACAGCTTCTCCTGGTCGCCCTTGGTCTTGGGCTCGATGGCGACGTTGATGACCGGAGCCGGGAACGTCATCGACTCGAGCACGACCTGGTTGGCCGGGTCGGACAGGGTGTCACCGGTGGTGGTGTCCTTCAGACCCATCACGGCGACGATCTGACCGGCGATCGCCGACGGGCGCTCTTCGCGCTTGTTGGCGTGCATCTGGTAGATCTTGCCGATCCGCTCCTTCTTGCCCTTCACAGAGTTGATGACCTGTGAACCGGCCTCGAGCGTGCCCGAGTAGATGCGGATGTAGGTGATCTTGCCCAGGTGCGGGTCGCTGGCGATCTTGAAGGCCAGCGCGGAGAACGGCTCGGTCGGGTCCGCGTGACGCTCGACGGCCTTGCTCTCGTCACCGACGGCGTGACCGGCGATGGCCGGGATGTCGGTCGGCGCGGGCAGGTAGGCGACGATCGCGTCGAGCAGGGGCTGCACGCCCTTGTTCTTGAACGCGGTGCCACACAGGACCGGGTTGACGGCGCTCGCCAGCGTCGCGCGGCGCAGGGCCGCGACCAGCTGCTCCTCGGTGGGCTCGGTGCCCTCGAGGAAGAGCTCCATCAGCTCGTCGTCGTTCTCGGCGACGGTCTCGACCAGCTTGTCGCGCCACTCACGAGCGGCCTCGGCGTGGTCGGCCGGGATGTCGACGACGTCGTACATCTCGCCCTTGGCAGCCTCGGCGCTCCAGAGGAGGCCCTTCATCTTGATCAGGTCGATGACGCCCTTGAAGTCGGCCTCAACGCCCCACGGGAGCTGGACGACGGCCGGGGTCGCGGCCAGACGGCTGATCATCATCTCGACGCAGCGGTGGAACTCCGCGCCGACCCGGTCCATCTTGTTCACGAAGCAGATGCGGGGGACGTTGTAGCCGTCAGCCTGGCGCCACACCGTCTCCGACTGCGGCTCGACACCCGCCACACCGTCGAACACGGCGACGGCGCCGTCGAGCACGCGCAGCGAGCGCTCCACCTCGATGGTGAAGTCGACGTGCCCCGGAGTGTCGATGATGTTGATGGTGTGACCGGCCCACTCACAGGTCGTCGCGGCGGACGTGATCGTGATGCCGCGCTCCTGCTCCTGCTCCATCCAGTCCATGGTGGCTGCGCCCTCGTGGACTTCACCCAGCTTGTAGTTGATGCCGGTGTAGAACAGGATGCGCTCGGTCGTGGTGGTCTTGCCCGCGTCGATATGGGCCATGATCCCGATGTTGCGGACCTTGGCCAGGTCAAGAGCGGTCGTGGTGGCCACTTTCTTCGCGTCCTCGTCGTCTCGTCGAACCCGCCGGGGTTACCAGCGGTAGTGGGCGAAGGCCTTGTTGGACTCGGCCATCTTGTGGGTGTCCTCGCGCTTCTTCACGCTCGCCCCGAGGCCGTTGCTGGCGTCGAGGAGCTCGTTCATCAGGCGCTCGGTCATGGTCTTCTCGCGGCGGGCCCGGGAGTACTGCACGAGCCAGCGCAGGGCCAGGGTGGTGCTGCGCGCGGCGCGCACCTCGACCGGCACCTGGTAGGTGGCGCCACCGACACGGCGGCTGCGGACCTCGAGGGTCGGCTTGACGTTGTCAAGCGCGCGCTTGAGGGTGACGACCGGGTCGTTGCCCGTCTTCTCCCTGCAGCCCTCGAGGGCGCCGTAGACGATCGACTGCGCGATGGAGCGCTTGCCGTCCAGGAGCACCTTGTTGATCAGGGCGGTGACCAGCGGCGAACTGTAAACCGGGTCAGACATGAGCTGACGACGGCCAGGAGAACCCTTGCGAGGCATAGTTAGCTCTTCTCCCTCTTCGCGCCGTAGCGGCTACGGGCCTGCTTGCGGTTGCGGACACCCTGGGTGTCGAGCGAGCCGCGGATGATCTTGTAGCGAACACCCGGCAGGTCCTTCACACGACCGCCACGCACGAGCACGATGGAGTGCTCCTGCAGGTTGTGACCCACACCCGGGATGTAGGCCGTGACCTCGATGCCGTTGGTGAGCCGAACACGGGCCACCTTGCGCAGTGCCGAGTTGGGCTTCTTCGGGGTCGTGGTGTAAACGCGCTGGCACACGCCGCGCCGCTGCGGACTCCCCTTGAGGGCAGGAGTCTTGGTCTTGGAGACCTTGTCCTGCCGGCCCTTGCGGACCAACTGCTGAATAGTGGGCACTGCCACTCCGTTTCGTGCCTTGGCCGGTGTTACGTCAGTTGTGCGAATCCACAGGTTCTGCCGGTGTCATGACCTGCGGATTGTCCTTGCTCCCGCGCCCCCGCGCTCGGGCGTGTCGCGCTATCCGCACAGACACATCCACGACGCTTCAAGCCAGGAAGCCGACTGGCACTCCTCTGATATGAGCGCACAGCCGAGAGCCCGCAAAGCTACGGGCACGATGGTCTAGGTTACCAGGCCCGCCCGACACGTCAAAACGGCGCGAGTCGCTATGGGGGGCGTCTCGCATCCGCTCTGTGCGGCCCGTCTCGTGGCCGCTGCTCCGCCGACCATGATATAGCCCCTTCCCCATGCTCAACCCCAAAACCTTCTTCTTTTCGGACCGGCCCGCCCAAGGCCACGAACAGGCCCATTCGCGTTCACGGCCGCGGGCCCACGCCCGCCCGTACGCCTGCGCCGTTCCGGGACGACACCCGGCGGAGCACTCGCACCCGTGAAGGGCTGACGGACGCGTACGGACCCCGCACGGGACCTCCACGCCCGAGGCGCGGAGCGCGGAAACGGGAAACGCCCGGGCCTCTCGAACGAGAGACCCGGGCGCTTCGCCGTGCTGACGACCGTTACCGGTTGTACTGGCCGAAGTCGTACTCCTCCAGCGGGACGGCCTCGCCGCTGCCGGTGCCGAAGGTGTAGTCGGCCGCGGAGCCGTCGTAGCCGCCGACCGTGTACATGGCGGCCTTGGCCTCCTCGGTCGGCTCGACCCGGATGTTGCGGTACTGGGGCATGCCCGTGCCGGCCGGGATGAGCTTACCGATGATGACGTTCTCCTTCAGGCCCAGGAGCGAGTCGGACTTGGCGTGGATCGCCGCGTCCGTCAGGACCCTGGTCGTCTCCTGGAAGGAGGCCGCCGACAGCCACGACTCGGTGGCGAGCGACGCCTTCGTGATGCCCATGAGCACCGGGCGACCGGCGGCCGGGGAGCCGTTCTCCGCCACCGTCTCACGGTTCATCTGCTCGAAGCGCGGACGCTCGACGAGCTCGCCGGGCAGCAGGTCGGTGTCACCGGACTCGAGCACGTTCACGCGCTTGAGCATCTGCCGCACGATGATCTCGATGTGCTTGTCGTGGATCGACACACCCTGCGACCGGTAGACCTGCTGGACCTCGGCCACCAGGTGCAGCTGCACGGCCCGCGGGCCGAGGATGCGCAGCACCTCGTTGGGGTTGACGGCGCCGGCGACCAGCTGCTGGCCGACCGACACGCGCGAGCCCTCGGAGACCAGCAGCCGCGACCGCATGGACACCGGGTAGGCGATCTCCTCGGAGCCGTCGTCGGGCGTGATGACGATCTTGCGGGACTTGTCGGTCTCGTCGATCCGGACCCGGCCCTCCGCCTCGGAGATCGGGGCGACACCCTTGGGGATGCGCGCCTCGAACAGCTCCTGGACTCGGGGCAGACCGTGGGTGATGTCGGCGCCCGCCACACCACCGGTGTGGAAGGTCCGCATCGTCAGCTGGGTGCCGGGCTCGCCGATCGACTGGGCGGCGATGATGCCGACCGCCTCGCCGACGTCCACGAGCTTGCCGGTGGCCAGCGAACGGCCGTAGCAGGTCGCGCAAACACCGATCTTGGCCTCGCAGACGAGCGCGCTGCGGGTGCGGACGGTCTCGACGCCGGCCTCGACCAGGGCGGTGACGTGCGTGTCGTTGATGTCGACACCCGCCGCCGCGATGATCTTGCCGTCGACCTCGACGTCCTCGGCCAGGATGCGGCCGTGCACGTTGGACTCGGCGTTCTCGGCCTTGACCAGGTTGCCCGACGCGTCGCGCTCGCCGACGTGCAGCGGGACGGCGCGGTCGGTGCCGCAGTCGATCTCGCGGACGATGACGTCCTGCGCGACGTCCACCAGACGACGGGTCAGGTAACCCGAGTCGGCGGTGCGCAGGGCGGTGTCGGCCAGACCCTTCCGCTGTCCGTGGGTGGAGATGAAGTACTCCAGCACCGACAGGCCCTCGCGGAACGAGGCCTTGATCGGCCGCGGGATCGTCTCACCCTTGGTGTTGGACACCAGACCACGGATGCCGGCGATCTGACGCACCTGCATCTTGTTACCGCGGGCGCCGGAGTTGACCATCATCCAGACCGGGTTGGTCGCCGGGAAGGCGTTGACCATGTCGGTCTCGACGTCGGCCGTGGCGTGGGTCCAGATCTCGATGAGCTCCTGACGGCGCTCCTCGTCGGTGATCAGACCGCGCTCGTACTCACGCTGCACCTTGTCGGCGCGGCGCTCGTAGTTCTCCATGATTTCCTGCTTGTTGGGCGGCGCGACGACGTCGTCGATCGAGATCGTGACACCGGAGCGGGTCGCCCAGCGGAAGCCCGCGTCCTTGAGCGCGTCGAGCGAGTTGGCCACCTCGACCTTGGGGTAGGTCTCGGCCAGCTCGTTGACGATCGTGGACAGCTGCTTCTTGCCCACCTGGAAGTTGACGAAGGGGTAGGACAGCGGCAGCGTCTGGTTGAACAGGCAGCGGCCGAACGTCGTCTCCAGGCGGATCGGGTCGCCCTGCTCCCAGCCCTCGGGGGCCACCCAGTCACGCGGCGGCAGGACGTCCTTGATCCGGATCTGGATCTTCGCCTGGATCTCCAGCTCGCGACGGTCGAAGGCCATCTGCGCCTCGGCGATGGAGCCGAAGACCCGGCCCTCGCCCAGCGCGCCCTCCTTCATGGTCGTCAGCCAGTAGAGGCCGATGACCATGTCCTGGGTGGGCATGGTGACGGGCTTGCCGTCGGCCGGCTTGAGGATGTTGTTGGTCGAGAGCATCAGGATGCGTGCCTCGGCCTGGGCCTCAGCCGACAGCGGCAGGTGCACGGCCATCTGGTCGCCGTCGAAGTCCGCGTTGAAGGCGGTGCAGACGAGCGGGTGGATCTGGATGGCCTTGCCCTCGACGAGCTGCGGCTCGAACGCCTGGATGCCCAGACGGTGGAGCGTGGGCGCGCGGTTGAGCAGCACCGGGTGCTCGGTGATGACCTCTTCGAGCACGTCCCACACCACGGGGCGGGCGCGCTCGACCATCCGCTTGGCCGACTTGATGTTCTGCGCGTGGTTGAGGTCCACGAGCCTCTTCATCACGAACGGCTTGAACAGCTCCAGCGCCATCTGCTTGGGCAGACCGCACTGGTGCAGCTTGAGCTGCGGGCCGACGACGATGACCGAACGGCCGGAGTAGTCGACTCGCTTGCCCAGCAGGTTCTGGCGGAAGCGGCCCTGCTTGCCCTTGAGCATGTCGCTCAGGGACTTGAGCGGGCGGTTGCCGGGGCCGGTGACCGGGCGGCCGCGACGGCCGTTGTCGAACAGCGCGTCGACGGCCTCCTGCAGCATCCGCTTCTCGTTGTTCACGATGATCTCGGGCGCGCCGAGGTCGAGCAGACGCTTGAGGCGGTTGTTGCGGTTGATGACCCGGCGGTAGAGGTCGTTCAGGTCGGAGGTGGCGAAGCGGCCACCGTCGAGCTGAACCATCGGCCGCAGGTCCGGCGGGATCACCGGGATGCAGTCGAGGACCATGCCGCGCGGCGAGTTGGTGGTGTTGAGGAACGCGGAGACGACCTTGAGCCGCTTGAGCGCGCGGGCCTTCTTCTGGCCCTTGCCGCTGCGGATGGTCTCGCGCAGGTTCTCGGCCTCGGCGTCGAGGTCGAAGCTGATCAGGCGGTCCTGGATCGCCTGCGCGCCCATGCCGCCCTTGAAGTAGCGGCCGAAGCGGTCACGCATCTCGCGGTAGAGCAGCTCGTCGCCCTCGAGGTCCTGGACCTTGAGGTTCTTGAAGCGGCTCCAGACCTCCTCGAGCCGGTCCAGCTCACGCTGGGCCCGGTCGCGGAGCTGGCGCATCTCGCGCTCGGCGCCCTCACGCACCTTGCGGCGCTGGTCGCCCTTGGCGCCGGCGGCCTCCAGCTCGGCCAGGTCGCCTTCGAGCTTCTTCTGCCTGGCCTCGACGTCGGCGTCGCGACGCTGCTCGATGTGCTGCCGCTCGACGGAGATCTTCGCCTCCAGCGAGGGCAGGTCACGCTCGCGCATCTCGGTGTCGACCTGCGTGATCATGTACGCCGCGAAGTAGATGACCTTCTCCAGGTCCTTCGGGGCGAGGTCGAGCAGGTAGCCGAGGCGCGACGGGACACCCTTGAAGTACCAGATGTGGGTGACCGGCGCGGCCAGCTCGATGTGGCCCATCCGCTCACGGCGCACCTTGGCGCGCGTGACCTCGACGCCACAGCGCTCACAGATGATGCCCTTGAAGCGGACGCGCTTGTACTTGCCGCAGTAGCACTCCCAGTCGCGGGTCGGGCCGAAGATCTTCTCGCAGAAGAGCCCGTCCTTTTCCGGCTTGAGGGTGCGGTAGTTGATGGTCTCGGGCTTCTTGACCTCGCCGTGCGACCACTGACGGATGTCGTCGGCCGTCGCCAGCCCGATCCGAAGCTCGTCGAAGAAGTTGACGTCCAGCATTCGTGCGATCCCCCTCAGACTTCTTCCACGCTGCTCGGCTCACGCCGGGACAGATCGATACCGAGCTCCTCCGCTGCGCGGAAGACGTCCTCGTCGGTGTCGCGCATCTCGATGGACATGCCGTCGCTGGAGAGCACCTCGACGTTCAGGCACAGCGACTGCATTTCCTTGATGAGGACCTTGAAGGACTCGGGGATTCCCGGCTCCGGGATGTTCTCGCCCTTGACGATGGCCTCGTAGACCTTCACGCGGCCGAGGACGTCGTCGGACTTGATCGTCAGGAGCTCCTGCAGGGCGTAGGCGGCGCCGTACGCCTCCAGCGCCCACACCTCCATCTCACCGAAGCGCTGGCCGCCGAACTGGGCCTTACCGCCGAGCGGCTGCTGGGTGATCATGGAGTACGGGCCGGTCGAACGCGCGTGGATCTTGTCGTCGACCAGGTGGAGGAGCTTGAGGATGTAGATGTAGCCGACCGAGATCGGGTACGGGAACGGCTCGCCGGAACGGCCGTCGTACAGCCGCGCCTTGCCGCTCTGCTCGACCATCCGGTCGCCGTCACGGTTGGGGATGGTGTTGCCGAGCAGGCCGACGATCTCTTCCTCGTGGGCGCCGTCGAAGACCGGCGTGGCCATGTTGGTGCGCGGCTCGACCTGGCCGAAGCCCTTGTCGCGCAGCCGCTCGGCCCACGCCTCCTGGACGCCGGTGATGTCCCAGCCCCGGGCGGCGATCCACCCCAGGTGGGTTTCGAGCACCTGGCCGACGTTCATTCGGCCGGGCACGCCCAGCGGGTTGAGGATGATGTCGACCGGGGTGCCGTCCTCCAGGAACGGCATGTCCTCGACTGGCAGGATCTTGGAGATGACGCCCTTGTTGCCGTGGCGGCCGGCCAGCTTGTCGCCGTCGGTGATCTTACGCTTCTGGGCCACGTAGACGCGGACCAGCTCGTTGACGCCGGGGGGAAGCTCGTCGCCCTCCTCGCGGCTGAACACGCGGACGCCGATGACCTTGCCCTGCTCGCCGTGCGGCACCTTCAGCGAGGTGTCGCGGACCTCACGGGCCTTCTCGCCGAAGATCGCGCGCAGCAGCCGCTCCTCCGGGGTCAGCTCGGTCTCACCCTTGGGCGTGACCTTGCCGACGAGGATGTCGCCGGGGACGACCTCGGCGCCGATGCGGATGATCCCGCGCTCGTCGAGGTCGGCCAGGACCTCCTCGGAGACGTTCGGGATGTCGCGAGTGATCTCCTCCGGGCCCAGCTTGGTGTCACGGGCGTCGACCTCGTGCTCCTCGATGTGGATCGAGGAGAGGACGTCGTCCTGGACCAGCCGCTGGGACAGGATGATCGCGTCTTCGTAGTTGTGGCCCTCCCACGGCATGAACGCCACGAGGAGGTTCTTGCCCAGCGCCATCTCGCCCTTGTCGGTGCAGGGACCGTCGGCGATGACCTGGTTGACCTCGATGCGGTCACCCTCGGCCACGATCGGCTTCTGGTTGAACGAGGTGCCCTGGTTGGAGCGCTTGAACTTGGCCACGCGGTAGGTCGTCCGGGTGCCGTCGTCGTTCATGACCGTGACGTAGTCGGCGGAGACCTCCTCGACCACGCCGGCCTTCTCGGCGCTGATGACGTCACCGGCGTCGGTCGCGGCACGGTATTCCATGCCGGTGCCGACCAGCGGCGCCTCGCTCTTGAGGAGCGGCACCGACTGGCGCTGCATGTTGGAGCCCATGAGCGCGCGGTTGGCGTCGTCGTGCTCGAGGAAGGGGATCATCGCGGTGGCGACCGACACCATCTGGCGCGGCGACACGTCGATGTAGTCGACTTCCTCGGCACGGGCGAGCTCGGTCTCGCCGCCCTTGGTGCGGACCAGGACGCGGGACTCGGCGAACGACCCGTCGGGGTTGAGCACCGTGTTGGCCTGCGCCTTGACGAAGCGGTCCTCCTCGTCGGCCGTCAGGTAGTCGATCTGGTCGGTGACCTTGCCGTCGACGACCTTGCGGTAAGGAGTCTCCACGAAGCCGAAGGCGTTGATCCGGCCGTAGGAGGCCAGCGAGCCGATGAGGCCGATGTTGGGGCCTTCAGGGGTCTCGATCGGGCACATCCGGCCGTAGTGGGACGGGTGCACGTCTCGGACCTCGAAGCCGGCCCGCTCACGCGACAGACCACCGGGGCCCAGCGCGGACAGACGCCGCTTGTGCGTCAGGCCGGCCAGCGGGTTGGTCTGGTCCATGAACTGCGACAGCTGCGAGGTGCCGAAGAACTCCCGGATCGACGCGACGACCGGGCGGATGTTGATCAGGGTCTGCGGCGTGATCGCCTCGACGTCCTGCGTCGTCATGCGCTCGCGCACGACGCGCTCCATCCGGGCCAGGCCCAGGCGGACCTGGTTCTGGATCAGCTCGCCGACGCTGCGCAGGCGGCGGTTGCCGAAGTGGTCGATGTCGTCGGTCTCGACGATCACCGTGTCGATCGGCGCGCCCTCGGCGGCCGGCATCGTCTCCTCGCCCGCGTGGAGGCGGACGATGTACTCGATGGTGGCGACGATGTCCTCTTCGGTCAGCGTGCCCTGCGTGATCTCCGCACCGACCCCGAGCTTCTTGTTGATCTTGTAACGGCCGACCTTGGCCAGATCGTAACGCTTGGGGTTGAAGTACAGGTTCTCCAGCAGGGTCTGCGCCGACTCCTTGGTCGGCGGCTCACCCGGCCGCAGCTTGCGGTAGATGTCGAGCAGCGCGTCGTCCTGACCGGCCGTGTGGTCCTTCTCCAGCGTGGCCCGCATCGACTCGTACTGACCGAACCGCTCGAGAATCTGGTCGGTGGTCCATCCCAGCGCCTTGAGAAGCACGGTGACGGCCTGCTTGCGCTTACGGTCGATGCGCACACCGAC